>DMPQ01000106.1:0-151 GCA_003455945.1 Planctomycetaceae bacterium | reverse complement strand
TGCGACACGTTCGTCACGTTCGGGACGCACTACCTGCCGGGCGGGCAAGGAGAAGCGGGGAACACGGACGACAAGACTCAGATCAACGGCATGTTCAGCCGCATGGGAATGCGTCTGGGCATGAACGACGTGACCGACGGAACGTCGAACA
>DMPQ01000052.1 GCA_003455945.1 Planctomycetaceae bacterium | reverse complement strand
ACGGATTGTGGTCGCGACCGTCCGATCCCTGAGCGAACGGAGTCCGGCCGAATTCCCCTCCCCAGATCACCAACGTCCGTTCGAGCAGCCCTCGCTCTTCGAGATCCTGCAGCAGCGCCGCGATCGGCTGGTCGGTCGCCAGGCAATTACGCGAATGGCCGTCGCGCAGATTCGCGTGCTGATCCCAACGATCATGGCCGACCGAAGGACAGGTCACCTCCAGAAAGCGAACTCCTCGTTCGATCAGCCGGCGAGCCAACAGGCACTGTCGCCCGTAGATTCGCGTCTGTTCGAAGTCGTGATCGAGCCCGTACATCCGCCGCGTCGCTTCGGTCTCGTCTTCGATCCGAGTCACCTCGGGAACGGCGACCTGCATCCGATAGGCGAGTTCGTAGTTCGCGATCGCCGAATCGATCGCGTCGTGCGCACCGACTCGATCGACCACGCTCGCGTCGAGCCCGGCGATCAGATCGAGCTTGTTGCGCTGCCGTCGCTCGTTCTCCAGCGGTCGGACGTTCGCCACCGGCATTTCGGCCGAATTGAAGATCGAACCCTGGTAGGTCGCCGGCAGAAAGCCGCTGTTGAAGCAGTCGAGCCCTCCCGGCGGAATCAGCCCGCCGTTGAGCACGACATAGCTCGGCAGATCATCGCACTCGGAACCGAGACCATAGCCGACCCACGCTCCCATGCTCGGACGTCCCTGAATCCCGAGTCCGGTGTGGAGGAAATAGTTCGCGTTGGTGTGCTCCGAAAAGTCGGCGACCATCGAACGGATCACCGCCAGCTTGTCCGCATGTCGAGCGATGTTCGGCAGGAGGTCGCTGATCGGGAGTCCCGACTCGCCGTACTGCGAGAACTTCCACGGCGAGCCGAGCGTGTTTCCGTTGTTGTTGAACTGAGTCGGCTCCATCTTCATCGCGAACGGCTTGCCGTCGTCCTGAGTCAGACGCGGCTTGGGGTCGAACGTGTCGACCTGAGACGGCCCGCCGTCCATATACAGAAAGACGACATGATCGACCTGCGGCGGATGATGCGGCCGGATCGCGCCGGGAATGCCGTCCGCCGTGACACTTCCGTCGACCGGGGCGCCGTAGGCTCGTCGCTCCCGATCGAGCAGCGACAGCAGTGCGACCGNNATCCGCAAGCCGCCTGGCCGAGCCATTGCCGACGACTGAGCGCCGGAACGCGCTCGCGCCCGCAGGGGAATCCCCGATCAGCAAACCCTCGAAGCGAAAACATCGTGCGGTCTCCGGCGGGAAGTGTCCCCGTTGTCGAATCCGAGGGACGAGCGGTCGGGCAGGGATCGGCGGGAGCGAGACATCGCGGCACTTCGACTCGGCCGATCAGCGACTCAGTCCAGGTACGCGAACGACTTGACGTTCCAGAGAGCATGAAGCAGATCGGTCCAGACGCGGACGTCGTTCGGGGCTACGTTCGGATCGAGCCCCGAAGCCTCGGCCTGAGAAGCCAGGAACTCGAGCGCGCGACGCCGCTCGTCGTCGCTCGGAGCGCGACAGAAGGCCTCGAGAAACGCTCGCTCCAGTCGCTTCTCGGGATCCCCTTCGGCCGCGACCAATCGCTCGGCCCAGACGGCCGCCTGTTCGTGCACGAACGGATCATTCAGCAGGATGAGCGCCTGTGCCGGAACGTTCGAGACGTTTCGGCGGCCGACGGTGGAGAACGGAATCGGCGTGTCGAAGGCGAGCATCATCGGCGACAGGAAGTTGCGGCGCACCTCCTGATAGATGCTCCGCCGTCCCGATCCGTCGAGCGGGCCGCTCGAACCGGGACGGCCGCGCCCCTGCATGAACGCCGTCAGGTGGATCGGGACCGGAGGGCCGAAGGGCGTCGCATCGAGGCGCCCGGAGATCGCGAGCATCGCGTCGCGCAACGCCTCCCCTTCCAGTCGACGCACCTCCATCCGATGCCACAGGCGATTGGTCGGATCGACCTGCTCGGCGACCGGATCGGGACGACTCGACTGACGATACGTTCGACTGAGGACCATCCGGCGAATCATGCGCTTGATCGACCAGCCGTCGTCGACGAACGAGACGGCCAGNNCAGATGATCGAGCAGCTCCGGATCGCTCGGGAGTTCGCCGAGCACGCCGAAGTTGTCGACCGTCGGCACGATGCCGCGTCCGAACAGGTGATGCCAGAGGCGATTGACGATGACGCGCGAGGTGAGCGGATGATCGGGAGCGACCGTTCGTTTCGCCCATTCGAGACGACCGCTGCCGGGGAGTTCGGGCCACGAATCATCGACCAGCGATTCGAGATCGCGACGCGGCACCGTCTCGCCGAGCAGTCGATGGTTCCCGCGCACGAAGACCGCTTCGTTTTCGGCAGAACCGTCGGTCATCGCCTGGACCGCCAGCGGCTCGGGAATCGACTCTGCCGCCGCTAGGGCCAGCGCCAACGATCGGTCGAGCGCCTGTCGCTCGTCCGCCGTCGGCTCGATCAGCCCTCGATCGACCAGCCACCGGACCAAGTCGGCCTGACGGCGGTCGGCACTTCCCGACGCGACCGCATCGAGCGCCGTGAACCAGAGCGCCGCGACTTGCTCGGCTCGTTCGGCGATCGGCATTTCGTCCGTCGACAGCAGACCGTACGTCTGGCCCACGAGAGGATCGAGCGGTTCGCTCGGTGGCGGTCCGTCCGAGAAACGGATCGCAGCGAGCTCGAAGCTCCCCGCTCCCTGATCGAGCACTTCCAGATGCGCACGATGCCCGAGGTAGCGGGAGAGATCGCCCGCCTGCGATACCCACTGCCACTCGCCACCGGTATCGATCCGCTTCGTCAGGTCCGAAAAGAGGAGGCCGCTGTAGACATGCATCACGTAGCCGTCGACGACGACCCGCAACTCGACGTCACGCGCTCGAATCAGATACCAGATCGCTCCCTTATCGATCGTGAAGTCGGGAGTCCGGACCGCTCCCCAGGCGCGAGCCCCGAGGCGATCGCTCGCGACGACGTCGACCGCCGCCGGCTCCCATCCGTCTCGGGCAATCCAGGCCGTCGGCTCGTCCGATGCGTCGAACGCCTGTCCGGTCCGAAAGAGCTGCGGGACTCCTCGATCGTCCTTCGGCGGCGCGAGCGTCTCGCTCTCCCACGCGGCGTAACGTTCGCTCGCCGCAGCGTGATTCCCGAGGCCTTCGCGGAACGAGCGTTCGATCGACTCGGCGAGCCCATCGCGCGAATCGCTCGAACCGCAATCGGCAGCGGCCAGACCGATGCGGAGCGCTTCGGCGATCGGGCCGGCCGGGTGCGTGACGGGAGATTCGCCGATCGCTCCGAGCGCCGTTCCCCAGCGTGCGGCTCGCTCCGGCGGCAGCGAGGTTCCGGTCAGTCGCGACCAATCGGAGGTCGGCGCCTCGAGCGATTCGCGATCGCTCAACACGAACCGGTCCGCGCCGATATTCCCCCAGCCTCCCGACTCTTGATCGATCACCTGGATCCGTGCCCGCTTCCCGCGCCAGGCATTCAGGTCGAAGTTCACCGGTCGCATCGCGTTCTCGGCGAAGCCGGGTCGGCTGGCGACCGGCATTCCGTCGACCAGCACCTGAACGCAGGTCCGATCGTCATGCGGTCCGCCGCCGATCAGGAAGTGCAGGTACCGCCGCTCGATGACGAACTCGGGGCTGGTCAACGTTCCGACCGCCTCGTCGCTCGGCGATCCGTCGGCGCCGCTGCGGCTGTGCGAGTTGATGAAGAAGCGACCGCTCGCACCGACCTCTCCCTGATACGCGGGAAGCGTCGCCTGACTCTGCGGCACGCTGCCGAACGCCTCGCCTTCGGCCGTCCATCCCTGGTAGCTGCCGTCCTCGAAGTTGGCCAGGACGATGGTGTCGTTCTCCTCGCCCGGAGCGATGGACAGTCGGCCGGAGGCCGCCGCCGCCAGGAGCTCGGTCAGTTCGGCCTTCAGACGTTCGCGCTGCGCCGAGTCGCGGAGCAGCGCCGTCAGCCGCGCCGAGGCGTCTCGCTGCGCAGCGGCCAGTTCGTGCTGAGCCGCGGCGATCCTGCCGCCCGGGTCGAGCGGCGCGAGCTGCCTGCGCGAGCTCTGCAGAAACCCGCTCATCGCGTAGTAATCGCGCGTCGAGATGGCATCGAACTTGTGATCGTGGCAACGGGCACAGGCGACGGTCAGCCCGAGGAACGTCTTGCTCATCACGTCGAGCTGATTGTCGATCCGCCCCGCTTCGTCTCCCTTGGAATCGACCGGAGCATGAGTCGCTTCGCCGAGGAACCAGAACCCGGTCCCGATGATCGACTCGTCGTACCCTTCGGTCGGATGTCGGCGAGGGTCGGGCAGCAGGTCGCCGGCCAGATGTTCGAGCACGAACCGGTCATACGGGACGTCGGCATTGAAGGCGCGAATCAGATAGTCGCGATAGTGATGCGCGCCGGGGATCGGATAGTCGNNGGCGTGCCCAGCGTTCGCCGAAGCGAGGGGACTCGAGCAGACGATCGACGACGCGCGCATACGCCTGATCCGAGTCATCATCGCGAAACGCTTCCCATTCCGCGATCGTCGGCGGAAGACCGGTCAGATCGAACGTGACTCGCCGGAGCCAGGTGGCGCGATCGGCGTCGTCGGCCGGCCCGATTCCCGCCTGTTCGAGCTTCGACAGCACGAACCGATCGAGCGGATCGCGAGGCCAATCGGTAGCCGTGACGGTCGGCGGAATCGGGAACCCGGGCCGCTTCCAGCACCAGTGATTCGCGCGCCGCTCGACCAGATCGAACTCGGCGCGGCCCGATTCCTTGTCGTCGTCGCTCGACGGCCACGGCGCGCCGTCGGCGACCCACGCCTCGAGCAACCGGATCTCGTCGTCCGGCAGCTTGGAATCGGGAGGCATCTCGTAATCACCGCCGTAGCGGATCGAGCGGATCAGCAGACTGTCGTCCGGACTCCCCGGCTCGATCGACGGTCCGGTGTCGCCACCGTCGAGCAGCAGCTTGCGCGAGAGGATCGACAAGCCCCCCGCCGGCTCGTCGGCCTCTTCGCCGTGACATTTGCCGCAGCGCGACACGAGTAGCGGACGGATCTTCTTCTCGAAATGTTCGAGCTGCTCCGGCGTGAACTCGTCGTTCGCCGCCATCGCAGCAGGCGTGAAGAGCCCGCTCGAAAGGTACGCGCCGACCGTCAGCATGGCGCCGGCGATCGATCGAACGAGACGACGCGCGATCGGCGCGCAGGGATCGAGGCGGGGACGGCCAGGAGGGAGGGCCGTCGGACCGGGTCGGCATGCCATCGCAGCTCTCCGGAGGCGGGATCGGAATCGTTCCGAGGTGAGCCGATTATATCCGGCAGCGGTCGGCGAAGCGCCCTTGGAACAAGCCCGAGTCGGCAGAAACGGCGCCGTCGACGATCGCCGCCTCAGTCCGCCCCGACGAATCGCTCGAAGTGATGGCGAGCGGCGCGACCGCTGATCGTCCGGTGCACCAGCAGCTCGTCCGCGATCGCCTCGACCGCTCGCCAGTGGTCGTCGTCGGCCAGCAGATGCTCGACCTTGTCGAGCCAGCGGCGTTCGAGACGTTCGGCCTGTCGTTCGCTGCCGGCACGCTGCCGAGTCAGTCGTCGGGCCGAACGGAGATCCGACGCCGCGCCATCCCAAGCGTATTCCCCCGTCAGTCGCCCCTCGGCGGCCAGACCGGCGAGCAGCACGAGCCCGTCCGCCTCGATCGGATCCTTGGGCCGCCGGAAGTTCCCTTTGGCGAACTCGCATTTGCCGAGTCGAGTCGCATCCGGCTCGACACTGACGCGTTGCACGCCGCGCCCCATCAGCAGCGCGATGACGGCGTGCCCCGCTTCGTGATAGGCGGTGCGCCGGAGCTGGTCGTCAGGTTCCGGAGCGGCGTCGTCCACGTCATCGGGTCTCGTCTTGGGCCGAGCATCTTTAGGGAGAAACAGGTCGGGACAACGATGATCGATCATTCGCCGGCGCGAAAGAGGTGGAGGGGGGGCGCACCGCGAGACGACACGCCCCATGACGACCGTAGCCGCTCGGGATCGATCTGCTGGCAAGCGGGTCGGCGATCCGGTCCAATGATCGAGGGATGGCGAATCCGCTCGGTCGAGCGCCGTTCGAGCGAGACGATGCGATCCGAAACGGGGGGACGGCGTGCGATACCGCATCGCCGTCCGACGAGGGAGCAGCGTTGATGGCACCGTCCGATTCCGAGAGTCCCGAGGAGAGAAGCGGCTCGTCACCGATCCCCGAGCCGCACGCTCGATTGCGGCAGCGGCCGCCTCAGGAGAGTGGTGACCGGTCGTCCGTCGAGACGGCCGTCGCTCCGCCACGGATCATGTCGTCGGACGAATCGATCCGTCGTCTGGAAGCGCGTCTGGAATGGCAGGACCGCGGACTGAAGTTGCTCGCCGCAACGTCGGCCGATCTGCTCCGACTGGATACGGAAGATTCGCGTCTGTCGCAGTTGTTCGAGCGACTGCGGGCTCACCTTCACAGTGACATGTTCTTCTACTACCGGTTCGAGCAGGGAAAGCTCCACCTGGTCGACGGGAACGGCTTGTCGGAATCGCAGACCCTCCTGTTCCGAACGCTCAGCCCCGGCGAGCAACTCTGCGGCTCCACGGCGCTCGGCACCGGGTTGCTGCACCTGCAGGCCGACGAGATCGCCGTCCATCCTTGCGGCCAGGCGGCTCGCTCGTTGGGGGTCCGTTCCTATGTCGGGATTCCGCTGCGCG
>DMPQ01000132.1:531-2584 GCA_003455945.1 Planctomycetaceae bacterium | reverse complement strand
CGCGAAACGTAGTGCCGCGTTTGGAACTCGGATGAGTTCAGCCGTCAGCACGGCGTCGTCACTTACCCGGTCTCGCCCGAGACTCGGCGAGCAAGCTCGATTAGCCGCGATGCGTCGATCGGGGAAGCGTCGATCGAGGCGTGACCTAACACGGCTTGAGCGGCGTCGAGCCCGAACTGGTTTCGGCCCTCGGTCGTTCTGCCATGTCTTGCCTGATGCGGCGTCTCAAGCGGGCTGATCTTCGCTCGCGCCTGAGCGCGTTGCAATGCCTGCCGATAGCTCGATACGGTGTACCGCAGACCTCATCCAGGGTTTGCCTGTCGTTGATGCGAAGTAGGGAAAGTGAGATCGGCAGATCGGTCGACTCGTCGGGGTGACTCACCATCTGCCAGAACGAACCGACCGGTGGTTCGGGCTCCGGATCTAGTCCGCCATCGAAGCACTGGCATGCGACCGCGATCTCGATCGATGCGCCGTACCGTGTCGCGGCAACGCGATCGTCGTCACCGGGCGATCGGGATGTCTCCGATCCGCTGCTCCGCGGACGGATCGCCCATGCCATCGCGATGATCCACCCCAACACGGTCCAGCCGAGCAGGAGATTCAGCAGGACGATCGAGGCCCAGCGCGGGTGATCGCGTTTCGCTGCCGTCACCGAAGGGGCGAGGTAGGCAAGCAGGCCGAGGACGAGCACGCCGATCAGACCGAGAATCCCCATCGCGATCTTCAGTTCGTCGGCGCCGTCGGGGACCTCCGGGTCGACGATCGCGATGTTCATCGGCAAGCTCCGTTCGCGAGCGGCTTGGTCGGATGAACGGCCCCGATGCCCCGCCGGAGGCTCGTTCGTTCGTTCGATGACCGAACGTCGTCATCCTGATGCGGCACGCCCGAGCTAATGATGGGGATCGCGTCTGGAGGTCGCGATTCCTGATTCGCTTGGTCATTTCGGCGATCGCCACTCCGTTCGATGCCGGCGGTTCACGCCGACCTTCGCTCGAGAAAGACTCCGGCGGCAACCAACGCGGTCCCCAAGGCGTTGGCTGCGCTGAACAGGAATCCGAGGCCCTGGAAGATCGTGGCGGTCCGCTCGGGAGGTGCCCCTTCCATCGAGACGATGACGCCCTGCCACAGGATCGGATAGGTGAGGTCGGTCACGAGCAGGACGATGAACCCTCCCATCGCGATCGACATCGCCAGTGCCGCGCGGCGCCAGAAGACGATCGACAGGACGATGCCGACGACATACACCGAGAACTCCGGCAATTGCCGGGCGATCATGAACAGAGTGTTTCCGATCTGATCCGACATCGATCGACTCCCATATCAGAACCGACGCTTCGTGAAGACTCGCATCAACGTGGAGCGACGGCGCATCCAACCCGACCGCCAGGAACTCGCCGCCGACCGGTAGCCTCGACCGGCCCCACGGGAACCGAACGAGACGAACGAGTCGGATCGCGCGGCGGGGGAAGCGGTATCGTCGCTCTCGATCCGCGACTTCCCGAAGCTCGCTGCCTCCGTGAGGAATACTGCGGCCCGTGACTTCGGGGCGCTCCATCGCGATTCGATCGCACCGAACGATCCGCGACTCGAAGCGGCGCGATGCGTTCGCTAGCGCGACGACCGATTCACCTGAGTGAACGACCAGACGAGCGCAATGACCCAGCCGAGAAACGTCCAGCCGAGAAAGACGTTCAGCGCGCCGATCGCCAGCGTATTGTGATGCCCGCGCAGCAGCGCCACCATCAACGGGATGAAGTAGATCACCAGCGAGATCGAGCCGACGCAGACCAGCCCGAGACCGCCGGCCAGCGCCCCCGCCGCTCCGCCGTCCCCCTGAGCCAACAAGGTCATGATCGCCTCAGGCATGCGTCTCCCCCGAGTCAGGATTCGTGTCGATCGGTCGCCGCCGGCATGGAGTGGAGCCGGTGCGAGTCGCTCCGGTCAACCCTCGGTCGACCGATCGAAGTAGTTCGTTCGGCAGACGGCGTTCTTGGCGGTTCGGAGGTGTCGCGACCCAGGGAGGGCGCTGAGGGCCCCTGCGCTTGGCGCT
>DMPQ01000132.1:0-512 GCA_003455945.1 Planctomycetaceae bacterium | reverse complement strand
CGCTGACGCGGCGGGGCTCGGCTTTTCGTCGCTGGGGGGGCCTCGCTAGACTGTCGGGGGTGTCGGCGCGGGGACGACGTGACTTGGTCAGGGGCGAAACGGGACGGGACGAATCGCCCCTTCCGACGCCTCGTCCGCCTGGCACCGGGAGTCGAATCGATGGGGAAGGAGAGCCGACCGAGCCGCAGTACGCCCGATTTGGAGGCGAACGATCCGACTTCGATCACGACGTCGTCGGATCCCCATCAGCTCGATAGGGTCGCGGTGGACCGCACGATCGCCGCCAAGTTCGACTCCGGCGACTCGCCTCTGCCCCCATCCTCGTCCGAGACCTCCGCCCCCCTCACCACCCTCCTTGCTCCACCGACTCTCCCCGGAGGACTCGGGCAACTCGGAGAGTATCGCGTGCTCGGCGTGCTCGGCGAAGGAGGAATGGGACTCGTCCTGCGCGGCGAAGATCCGCGTCTGAATCGTCAGGTCGCGCTCAAGGTCATGCACGCCCATCTGGCGCA
>DMPQ01000159.1 GCA_003455945.1 Planctomycetaceae bacterium | reverse complement strand
GCGGGGAGGGGGCCTTGATGCGACTGGTCGCGGGAGAACGTCCCGACGAAGCGCGGCGAGAGTATGCCGCGGCCGGGCTCGAGTACGAACGCCGCCGCCCCGGAAACGCTTCCCGGCGCTTCGCCTACGCCCTCGGCTACCTGAGCGCCTGGCGAGCCGGGAATGCCGCGGAGGATCTGCAGGAGGCCGAGCGGTCGATGGCGCTGGCGGTAGCCGGAGCTCCGAACGACGCGCTCTACCGGGCTCAGTGGGCTTACCTGCTCGATCTGCTCGGACGACGCGACGAGAGTGCGGAACAGGCGGAGCGGGCGCTCCAGCTCGATCGTCTCGATCCCCACGCCGATCGCGACTTGCGACTACAATCGATCTGGACGGGGAACGGGCCGGCCGCAGAGTCGGCCGAACAGCTGGTCGAGCGGCTGCGTAGCAACGCCGAGGGGCCTCTCTGATACGCCTCGGCCCTCAGAGCAGGTCCGATGCCGCTCGACGAAGCGGTCCCCGAGCCGAACTTCTCGGCTTCCGACATGACACGGTTCTCGCCTGCGAGAACAGAGGACGACGATGCGCGACGTGATCCTGGTGACGATCGCTTTGGCGATCGGAGCGGCTCTCGGTACCGGACAGTATCTCTCGGCCACCAGCGGCGAGCGGAACGTCTTTCAGGTCACCAAGCTCCAGGAAAAGCTTCCTCAGGTCGAAACGACCCCCGACGGGAAGCAGGGGCGGGTCGAAGTGGTCAACGACTCGCTGCATGATTTCGGCAGTATGGACAAGGGGGAAGAAGGCTCGCACACCTTTCTGATTCGCAACGCGGGTGACGGCGATCTGCAGCTCAAGCTACTCGATACCAGCTGCAAGTGCACGCTCGCGAAGTTCGATCACGCGGTGCTGAAACCGGGCGAAGAGAAGGAAGTGACGCTCGAGTGGAAGACGGTCGACTACTCCGAGACCTTCTCGCAGAACGCCCGGATCCAGACCAACGACCCGACCAAGCGACAGCTCGAATTGCGCGTCATCGGCCGCGTCGTGGTGCCGATCCGGCCGATTCCCGAAGCGATCGCGATGGGGAACTTCCAGGTCGCGGACGGCTTCGATGTCGCGTTCGATATCCACTCGTACCGCTCACCTGACCTGAAGGTGACCGGCTGGCGGTGGGTCGATTCGGAAGATGACTCGCTGCTGTCGGTCGAGCTTCAGACGATCGGCGCGGACGATCCGATCCGTGTCGCCGATCCGACGATCGCGAGCCTGGAGCGAGTCAGGATTCTCGGTCGCCCCGGCCTGCCGATCGGTCCGTTCCGGCGGGTGCTCGAGGTGACGACCGATCCGCCGACGATCGATCCGATCCTGATTCCGGTCTCGGGGAGCGGCGTCGGCGCCTACACGATCGATACCCTGCGTCGCGTGCCGTTCGATCCCAGTCGGAACATGATCGAACTCGGGGCGATCCCGTCGCGGCAGGACAAGACGGTCGAGATCTCGCTGGTCGTGCGAGGCGAGATGGCCGATTCGGTCACCGTCGACGTCGATCCCGAAGGGTACGAACCCGCGGGCTTCATCGAGGTGAAGGTGAAGCCGAAGCAGCGGTTCGGAGCGATTGCCAGCTTCCCGATCGAGGTGCGGATCGTCGGCAACGGCTCGACCGTCAGCCGCCTTGGTCCGACTCCCGATCTGCTCGGCAAGTTCACGCTCCGTACCGACGACCCGACGACACCGAAGATCGAGGTGTACATCAAGTTCGCGCTCGTCCAGTAGGAGCGGGCTTGCGTTCGAGGGAGTCGAAGCGGCGGAGTCACGGTTCGAACCTGGATCGCCTTGCGTTCGACTTGCGCGACTGGCCTTGGGAGCCGGGACGATCATCGGTACCCTGGCTTGCCGATTCGGCCTCGTTTCACCGGAGGGTAACGGCGCGATGGAGCGTACGACGTCGAGAATGCGGTTCGGCCTTGGCCGGACTCTGGTTTGGGGAGCGTTGCTCGTCGGAGCGGCGGCCTCGGTCGGTTGCCCCGGCTCCGAAACGGCCGAGGTCGATTCGTCGACTCGGCGTGAAGGATCGGCTGCCGAACGCACGCCCGCGAGTCCGACCGACTCCTCGGCCGAGACCGACGCAAGTGCCGTCTCGGTGAAGCCGGAGACCAGCGAGTCGACGATCGCTTCGACGAACGATGCCCGAACCTCTTCGGCGACGCCGATGGTCGAGCCGACGCCGTCGTCGACCGATCCGCTCGGCGCCGTCGAAGCGCCGAGCACCTCGCCCGACCCGACCGGTGTGCCGTCGACGACGGACGAACCCGCTGCATCGGCGGAAGACGATGCCGACGAAGGGCTCGCCGCTCCGGCCGAGTACGAAGGCTGGTCGACTCCGGCGGTCGCTCTGGTCGTTTCGGGACGACTGAACGGCTACATCGAACCCTGCGGCTGCACCGGTCTGTCGGCGCAGAAGGGCGGCCTCCTCCGCCGCGACACGATGATCACTCAGCTGCGCGACCGCGGATGGGAAGTGCTGCCGATCGACCTGGGGAATCAGGAGCATCGCCACGGCCCTCAGGCGAGCATCAAGTTCGCGCGGACGGTCGAGGCGATGGCGGGGATCATGGGGTACCGAGCGATCGGCATCGGACCGGACGATCTGGCGTTGCCGTCGATCGACCTGGTGCAGTCGATCGAGAACAGCGGCGGGAACGGAAACGTCTTCGCTTCGGCGAACGTCGCGCTCTTCGGCGACTATCTGCCGAAACTGCAGATCGTCGAATCGGCCGGAAAGAAGATCGGCATCACGTCGGTCCTGGGACCGAAGGGGGCCGCGACGGTCAACAACTCGGACGTCGAACTGCTCGACCTCGATGCATCGCTTCGCGAGACGTCCGCGGCGATGAGTGCCGCCGGCTGCGATCTCAAGGTGCTGATGGCCTATGCGTCGATGGAAGAGACCGAGGCGATCNNGGAGTCGACGGCGAGCCGACGTTGGAGCCGACCTATGTGATCGTCGGTGATCGTCGCGTCCCGGTGATCCAGACGGGCTATAAGGGGATGTATGTCGGCGTCGTCGGTTGGTTTCCCGGCGAGGAGAATCCGCTCCGCTACCAGCGCGTGCCGCTCGACAGCCGATTCGAGGACTCGGAGCGGATCAAGTCGATCTTCATCCGGTATCAGGATCAGCTCGAGACGCTCGGACTGGAGGGACTCGAACTCCGGCCGATCTCGCATCCGTCAGGCAATCGGTTCGTCGGTTCCGAAGCGTGTGCCGATTGTCATACGACCGCGTATCGGATCTGGAAGGAAGGGGTCGACGGTGAAGGCGGGCCGCACTCGCATGCGACCGAATCGCTGGTCGAGCCGGGAGAGCGGACCTGGGTCAAACGGCACTTCGATCCGGAGTGCCTGAGTTGCCACGTCACCGGCTGGAATCCGCAGAAGTACTTTCCGTACGACGGCGGCTATGTCGGGCTCGAGGCCTCGCGAGCCCTTCACGGCAACGGCTGCGAGAATTGCCATGGACCGGGCGAACGGCATGTCGCGGCGGAGAACGGTGATCTCGACGTGACGGCCGACGAGCTGGTTTCGCTGCAGCAGCAGATGAAGGTCAAGCTCGAAGCGACGCTCTGCATGGAGTGCCACGATCTGGACAACAGTCCGGACTTTCACGAACCGGGGGCGTTCGAGAAGTACTGGGCTCGGATCGTGCACGAGGGGAAGGACTGAGCGACGACTCGCCTCTCGCCGAACTCCCGGATTCTCGGCGCTCTCGCGAGTCGCGTCGGACGCGTTCAGGGACCGTAGTCGAAGGTCCGTCGAATCGATTCCGGATCGGCTCCGGCGATCAGCGCCAGCCGATCCGGTTCGGACAGATCCCCAGGCGGCTCGGGAATCGTCTCGTTCCACGCCGCCAGCTGCGACTCGACACGCTCGATCGGATAGCGCCGGCCGACCTGATTCAGAAAGGTCAGGAAGTCGGGGTCCGAGAGCGCATCGAACAGCGTCTCGTACCGCTTCAGCATGTGGCCGCCGTTGTGCTCGAGCACGCGGCTGCGGAAGTAACCGGCGAGCGGCTCCATATGCCGACGGCTCGCCATCGCCGCGGCGAGGACCAGGACCCGATCGCGGTCCATCATCTGCAGTCGACGTTCGAGGGCGTTGGCCAGGGTGACCAGAGCCGCCAGATGCTCGTACGAATCGCTCATGCCGACCATGATGGTAGGCGCCGCCGGGCGAGGCAACCGGTGGTCGACCGCCATGGTTCGGTCGCGACGGCAAGTTTCCTTCGACGAATCCCGTGAGGCTCCGATGTCCCGATCGTCCGTCTTCGAGGCGAGTACGCGGTACTTTCTGGCGCCGATCCTTCCGCTGCTCGACGATCCGAGCGTGACCGAGATCATGATCAACCGGTTCGATCGGATCTACGTCGAACGCCGCGGACGACTCTATCCGACCGACTGTGCCTTTCCCGACGAGGATGCGCTGCTGTCGGCGATCGCCAACGTCTCGCAATGGGTCGGTCGCGAGGTGGGCCGCGAGCATCCGATCCTCGATGCCCGACTCCCCGACGGGTCGCGCGTCAACGTCGTTCTGCCGCCGAGTGCGCGCGGAGGGGTCTGCATGACCATCCGCAAGTTCACGCCGGGGGGACTCGGCATGCAGGACCTGATCGACTTCGGGAGTCTGACGGACGAGGCGCGGGAGTTCCTCGAACTCTGCGTCCATCTGCACAAGAACGTCGTCATCTCGGGAGGGACAGGAACCGGCAAGACGAGTCTTCTCGGAGCACTCTCCGAAGCGATTCCTGAAGTCGAACGGGTCGTCGTGATCGAAGATACGAGCGAGCTGAAGCTCCGCCAGCCGCATGTGGTCTATCTCGAGGTGCAGCGCCCCGACGAGTTCGGCCGAGGGGCCGTTTCGATCCGGCAGCTCTTCACCGCCAGTCTGCGGATGCGTCCCGATCGGATCATCGTCGGCGAGGTGCGAGGCGGCGAAGCGCTCGACATGGTCCAGGCGATGCTCAGCGGACATTCGGGAAGCCTGACGACGGTGCATGCCGCTCAGCCGCGCGACGCGATGGTCCGGCTCGAGACGTTGGCGCTGATGAGTGACGTGCAGATTCCGATCGCCGTCGCTCGGACTCAGGTCGCCTCGGCGATCGATCTGGTCGTGCAGTTGACTCGCTTCTCGGCGGACGGCAGCCGGCGGATCACGAAGATCACCGAGGTGGAACCGATCGACGAATCGCATCAGTATCGGTTCCGCGACCTGTTCGATTTCCGCTACGATCCCGGAGCGACTCAGGGGCGACTGCAGGCGACCGGTCGACGTCCGACCTTCGCCCGCGAGGCGTTCGAGCACGGACTCGGCGAGCGGGTTCGCCGCAGCGCGGCGCACTGGAGTCGAGATCTCGAGGAGCGATAGCGCATGGCTCGACGTACTCCCGGCAGCTCCCCTCCCCCGCCCCGCCGCGATCGCACGGCGAACGACAAGGGGGCTCCGGCCGCAACTTCGGGAGGGATCTCGCGGCTCGTTCGCCGACTGATCAAGCGAGTCGGCGGGACCTTCCTGACCGGGCTGCTGGCGATTCTTCCGCTGATCGTCACCGTCGCGGTCGTGATGTGGGTCGTCGATCTGATCGTCACCTACCTGGGACCCCAGACGCTGCTCGGGCAAGGGTTGGCGGCGATCGGGCTGGGAGTCTCTCCTAACGGAGGCAAGCCGTATCTGCTCGGCTGGGTCGTCGTGCTCGCCGCGATCGGTTCGCTCGGCGTCGTGCTGCAGCTGGGAGCCAGGTCGGTCGTGTCGCGCTGGATCGATGCCGGCTTTCGCAAGATCCCGCTGATCGGCGCGATCTACGGAACGTCTCGACAGGTAACCGACCTCTTCGATCGCAAGGACGACCAGGCGCTCAAGGGGATGACGGCGGTCTTCTGCTTCTACGGCGGAGCGGGCGATCTCGGGCTGCTCGGGTTACTGGTCAGTCCGGAACGCTATCGGATCGCCGATCGGGACTATCAGATCGTCATCATTCCGACCGCTCCGGTGCCGTTCGGAGGAGCGCTCTTCTACGTGCCGGCCGAACGGATCATTCCGGCCGGCGTCTCGGTCGACGCGCTGATGAGCATCTACGTCTCGATGGGAGTCACGGCGAAGGAGTTCATGAGTCGGGACGGCAAGCCGCGGATGCTTCCGGAGACGGGCGAAGGATGATCGTCCGACAATCGTTCGCCCCTTCGATCGGCGCCGGGCCCGCCGCCGCTCGACGATGCCTGAACCGAGCCTTGACGCCTGAACCGAACGGGGCTGTCGACAAACTCGAGCGACCGATTCGTTGAGCCGGCCCCAAGGGGGCGTTAGACTGAAAAAACAGGGAGAAACGCTCCTCGGGGGCACGGCGGGGGCACGATCCCGGGCGACAGTGTCACCCTCCGATCCTCGGAGCCTCGACTCGGTCGATCGGCTCGACCTTGGTCAAGGGCCGGTCAGGCCGAAACGGGTGAGGCAACCAGAGACGATGATGCAGCGATGCGGAGTCCGATGACGATCAAGCGATCAGGCCGGTGCTCGAATCGCCTCGGTCCGCGTCGCGGTGCGGCGACGCTCGACTATGCCTTGGTGATGGGGATCGTGCTGCCGTTCGCCGCGCTGACGTTCTGGGCCGTACCGCAGATCCTGAACTGGGTCTACGAAATGACGTGCGTTCTCTGGGGCTGGCCCTTTCCCTGATGGACCTGCCCAGGTGCGGACGGACTCGGACCGCGTCCGGACATGACTTCGGATCGTTGGCGAGTCGACCGATCGCGTCGCCCGAGAACCTCGATAACGACAAGACTCGCGAGCGATGTCGCTCGTCGCTCGCAACCTTTTCTGACGATGGGCGGAACCATGCGAAAGCTGTTGGAACGGATTCACCGAGACGATCGCGGCTCGGTCAGTATCGAGACGATCCTGATCGTGGCGGCGATCGCCATTCCGATCCTGATCTTCATCCTGAAGTTCGGCTGGCCGCGCATCAAGGACTTCTTCGATCGCGGGATGGACGATCTCGGAACGACCGCCGACTCGATCAAGAACGGTTCCACGACGACGACCGGCGTCAATCCGTGATGTCGCTCGGACTCGGCCTGCTCGTCGCGCTGATGATCGGTGCGACGGTGACCGACGTCCGCGCTGGACGCATTCCCAACGCGATCACGTATCCGGGAATGCTGATCGGCCTGATCGGTTCGGCGCTGACCGTGCTCCCCGTCGCCGACGTGGTCCGATCGATCTGGGGGCTAGGCATGCCGACGCCGCTCGAGGCGATCGCCGGTTGGGCGGCGTGCGGCGGACTGATGGTGGTCTGTTACGCGTTGTTCGCCGGACAGGTCGGCGGTGGAGACGTCAAGCTGCTGGCGATGGTCGGTGCCTTTCTCGGGCCGTACGGCGGTCTCGAGACATTGCTCTGGACCTTCGTGATCGGAGCGGCGGCGGCGCTGATTCGCCTGATCTGGCAGGTCGGCATCGGCACGATCCTGTCGCGAGGGGCGCGGTATGTCACCGCCTCGCTTCGAGTCGGCCGACCGATGGAGATCGACGCTCGCGATCGCGAGCCGCTGAAGACGCCGTTGTATCTGGCTCCCTGTGCGCTGGTGGCACTGCTCTGGTTCGAGTTCCTGATGCCCGATCGCTGGCGCTGAACGTCAGCGTCGATCGGGGGGTGATCCTTGGGCTCCGTCCTGGTCGTAGCTCGTGCGATCGAGGCGGAGCGCGGAGAGGAACGATGATCGAGGAGGATCTGTTCCGCCGGACGCTGGTTGCCTGCTGGCCGATGCTGCTGGGCATCGGTCTCTCGTTGCTCGCCGCGCGACTGCTGCTGGCTCTGATGCGGATCCGACCGAGTCTGCGGGCGCTGCGCGAGCTTCGGCAAGACGAAGCGGGGGGCGTTCAGACGCTGAGCTTCGTTCTGACGATCCCGCTCTTCCTGATGATCCTGATGTTCATCGTGCAGCTCAGTCAGCTCACGATCGGACAGGTCGGCGTCGAGTATGCCGCCTTCTCGGCCGCGCGGTCGGCCATCGTCTGGATCCCGGCCGACGCATCGAATGCGGAGCCGCCGATGCGGATCGGAACGGCGCTCGAGTTTCGCGGCTTCGAGGCGTATTCGGGGGACGTGCTCTATGAGGCGTTCGATGTCCGCGCTTATGTCGAGGACGGGATCGTCCCTCCGCAGGTGACCAAGATCATCGCGGTCTATCGAGTCGTGCCGGGCGGAGCGAAGTTCGAGAAGATCCGGACTGCCGCCGTCCTGGCGCTCGCCAATGTCGCTCCGTCGCGACCGGTGGTGACCGAACGGACCGCGGCATCGGCGACCGCTTCGGTCCTGCTCGGCCCGATGAACCAGGCATTCGTGGCGCTCGCTCCGCGAACTGCCGCGAATCCTCGCGTTCCGACTCGCTTGGCCGAGAAGCTCGTCTATGCGCTCGAGCGGACGGCGATCGAGATCGAACTGCGTCACAAGGACACCTCGGCCTGGCTCGACGAGCACGATCGATCATGGGACCGCGAGCAGTATCGGATGAACGAGACCGACTGGCAGGATCAGGTGACGGTCGACGTCATCCACGAGTTCGCCCTCCTTCCCGGTCCGGGACGCCTGTTGGCTCGACGAGCCGATGCGCGGCCGGGGACTGACGTCGACGAGTCGTATGCGGGAGGGGCGGAACGCGATCGGATCGCCGCGGCGCTTCTGCGACGTTACGGGTCGACGTACGTCTATCCGCTGCGCGCCTCGGCTCGGCTGACGATCGAGGGATTTCAGCCGAGTCAGCCGCTGGCACAGCCGCCGGCCGCGACCGACGACTGGTGGCTCCAGAGCGGCCCGGCCTACGAGTCGCTGGGAACGGCGACGGGAGCGGGAACATGAGCGTCGGATCGATACTCGGTGCTCTCAGAGCCAAGGGCGAGGGCGAGGGCGTGGGGCCCGTGCGAAACGGCGGGTTCGCCGGTCGACTGCATCGCGATCAGAGCGGCTCGATCAGCATCGCGAGCGTCTTCGCGCTGATCCTGCTGAGCTTCCTGCTCGGGCTGGTCATGAACGCCTCGCGGCAGGCCGACCACCGCATCAAGTTGCAGAACGCCGCCGATGCCGCCGCCTACAGCGGAGGGATCGTGATGGCGCGATCGATCAACACGATCGCCTTCACCAACCACCTGACTGCCGACGTCATGGCGCTGACCGCATTCTTTCGCGAAGCGCGCGACGGGCACTCGGTTCCGGCGGCGCTCGAGGTGCTCGATCATTGGCGGCGGATCGCACCGCATCTGGCCGACAGCGAGTTTCCGAAGTTCGCGCAGCTGGGGAGCGAGATACCGGCGAAGGTCGACATCGAGACGCGGATGGTCCAGGTCTGGTCCGTCTGGGCGCTGGCGATGAGCGAATCGATGCTGCCGGTGCTCGAGGCGATCCTGAACGACGAGGCGATCCCGAACTTCCAACGCGATCTGGTCGTCAACACGCCGCGAATCCTGCAGGCAGCGGTCGATCAGGTCGTCCAGCGTCACGTCCGCGCCTGGCCCTACGCGGCACGGGCCCGAGCGGTCGTTTGGCGATCGCTCGGTTCTCCGATCGACGGTCCCGATGAAGCGGTGCTGCGGTCGGTGCCGGTCGTCGATCCGGTGCTCGATCCGACCGAGGATCCGGAGCGGGAATGGGCCGAGGCGCGCGGGACCCGAGATGCGCTGGCCCGGATCTATCTGACCGAATGGAACGACGAGAGTCTGAGGGCGTTCGATCGTTACGGGCGGATGAGTCGGTTCGCGGATCTCTGGCGTTCGTTCACCTGCGGACAGCTCGAACGGCTGATCGAGGAGAACCGCGATCGGAATCTCCCGCTCCGTATGCGGCGTCCCGGTGAGGTGCTGGTCGCCGATCTCGCTCCCGACGAACGCGACTTCGCCTTCGTCGCCGTCGTCTACGCCGCACCGCTGGCCGATCGCGTGCCGCGGATCTTCTCGAATCCGATGGTCGCCGATCAGATCGCCTTTGCCCAGACGCACGTCTTCGTCTCGCGGGCGCGGCTGAGATCGTCGCCGATCCTCCATCTGTTCGACGGATCGTTTCGACTGGTCGAGGATCGGCATCTCGGCGGCATGCCTCGCGACTTCGCGTTCGACCAACCGCTCGGAGCAGCTGTTCGTTCGGCTCGCGCCGACCAGGCGATCTACGATCAGTTCGACCGGACCGAAGGGATTCACGAGTACGCGAACTGGCGCTGGGGAGTGCGTCGCGAAGGGAGTCACGCGGCGGATGCCTTCAGTCAGAACTGGCGTGCCCAACTCGTTCCGGCGACCGCGACGCGACTGAATCTGATTCTCGGTTCGGTCCCGGCGATCGACGACCGGAGCGAAGTCGTTCCGCCGGCGCTGATCGAGATGGTTCCGGCCGATCTCCATCGGCTGACGCATCACTAAGAGGCGAGGTCCGAGCATGCCGCACTTCAGCGCGATCGCCGAGCGCCGCCGAGTCGACGGAGACCGCGTGGCGCAGCGCGCGGCCGATCGAGCCGGAATGCGACGCGGGCTGGCGCCGCTCGAGCTCGTTCTCTGGATCCCGATCCTGCTGATGGTCGCGGCGCTGATGGTGATCTACGGGACGAGCGCCGCGTGGAGGATTCGAGGCGAGACGGCGTCGCGCGACGCGGTGTGGCGCGTGCTCGAGCCGCGGACCGGAGCCAACGAACCTCGGCCTCCGGCACGCGTCTGGCCGCATGATGTCGGAGGGGCGGCGTACCGCTTCACCGATGATCCGAACCAGATCGTCGAACTGGATGATCCGGCGATCGACCATCCGGTGGTTCGCGGACCGCTGGATGCCGGTTGGGAAGTGACCGACCTGCTTGATCCCGATCGCGAGGGACTGATTCGAGGCGAGACGTCGATTCGACGCAACTTTCCGATGCTGGCGCGGATGGGGAGCTACGCCAGCGGTTCGATCGTGCAGCCGATTCTCGATCGTCCCTGGACGATCGACTGGACCTTTCGCCGCGGGGTGCTGGAGTGGCCGAACGAGATCGGCGACTACCGGCCGGTGAATCTCGTTCCGGATGTCTTCCGCAGAAGCACGCTTCTGTATCGCTTTCCGATCGTCGACGGGGGACGTCGAGATTTCGAACAGGTCGTCTCCGAGGCGCAGACGGCGGTGCTCGGCCCGGGGCTCCAGGTGCTCGAGAATGATCCCGACATCATCCGCTATCGAGGTGCGCCGGTCGATTTCCATCCGCGCGGCGTCATCATCTGTTCGCTCGATCCGGAAGATTTGCGCGACCGGGGGCTCGAGCGGCACGTCATCGACTTCATCGTCCGCCCGCCCGATCAGGTCGGCCTCGGAGGGGTCACGCGACTCCCTCGCACGCTGACGACCTACTTCCTCGGGTTGTATCGGGAGCGGATCGGTCAGCTCGAGCCGCGTGAAGCGGACGGCTCCGCAACGGCGACCGAACTGGCGGAGCTGGCCGGTCTGCGCGAGAAGGAACGGCAGCTCGAAGCGTACGAAGAACGCTTGCCGGAAATCGAAGAGGCGCTGCGACGCAGTTCGACCGCGCGCCTGTGATCGTTCGCAAGGTGCTCGGACAAGCGAAGCTCGCCGCATGGATGTGGCGACGAGTCGTTCGCTCCGAGCACTCGAATCGGGCAGATCGGCGACCCGTCATCGCCGAGGAAGGACCGATCGAATCACGGCGTAGCTACCGACGATCGCAGACCGACGATCGGGGATCGAGCGAGATCAGGCGATCATCCCTCGACGAACGGCCCAGACCGCCGCTTGAGTCCGGTCCTCGACGCCGATCTTGTGCAGCAGATGCTGCACATGCTCCTTGACCGTCTCGTAACTGATCCCCAGCAGCTCGGCGATCTGGCGGTTGGTCGAACCCTTGCAGAGTTCGAGCAGCACGTCGGTCTCGCGCCCGGTCAGATGGACATCCGGTTCGTTCGAGACGGTGGCATGTGCCAGGCCGGGAGTGACGCGTCGGAGTTGGTCGCGACGCCAGACCGATTCACCGGCCGCCACGCTGCGGAGCGTCGCGACGAGTTCCTCGCCGGTCGCATCCCCCGTGACGCATCCCGAGGCTCCGAGCGCAACGCTGCGCGCGAGCCAAGCCGCCTGTTCGAACGGGGCGAAGACGAGGATCGGCAATCGCGGATGCGTACCGCGAATCGACTGCATTCCCTGAAGGATGTCGCCGTCGGGAAAGCTCGGTCCGATCAGGATCACGTCCGGAGCACCCCCTTCGAGCGCCGCACGGACTCCCGCGAGCGTATGCGGAGTCGCGACGATCTCGATGCCGTGGGCGACCAGAAGCTTGTAGAGACCTTCACGAGCGATCGGTTCGGAATGAGCCAGCAGGATGCGAATCGACATGGATGTACGTCTCTCCTCCAGGGACCGAGGTCCAAGACTTCGGGCAGGAATGACTAGGAACCCCGAAGTTCGGAACGGGTGCCGCACATTCGGTGGGAGGCCTTCGACACCCATCCGGATGTCGAGTCGGCGGTGCCGCATTCCGGGGCGGAGCGGCGGTGGGGGGCCTGCCGTTCGCGATCTCCCTATCACGAAATACGACTGGCCGATTGTCGAGATGGTAGGTTTTCGATGCCGCTCGACAACCCGCCCTTTGAGCCGGAAAGGGGTGACTCCCCCCTCCCCGAACCCGTTGCCGCTGATGAGGGATTCTTGCGGGGAGCTCGGCGTCTCGGACCCCATGTCG
The DNA here is from genome assembly GCA_003455945.1 of Planctomycetaceae bacterium. Classification (GTDB taxonomy): domain Bacteria; phylum Planctomycetota; class Planctomycetia; order Pirellulales; family Pirellulaceae; genus UBA11682. The sequence continues at coordinate 20,383 of DMPQ01000159.1, read as the reverse complement.
TGAAGGACCGAGGATCTCACCTTCGAGGCGAACAAAACGGAGGAGTCATTCCCCTTGCGACTCGCGATGGCCGGTTGCGGCCGAGCACGCTCCCTTCGAAGTCGATTCGAAGAAACGTCTTGCGGCTCTCCGCATCTCCGGCTCTTCCGACGACACCTGGTCGCCGCGAATCCCCTCTCGTGCGACGGTCCGGAGATTCGCAGGCGACCGGCCGACCTGTCGGCAGGCTTCCGATCGGGTGGAGCGGTTTCGACGAGAGGTCCCGTTCGAACGACCGGACTTTCGGGCCGCTCCGAAACGGGGCGACCAGCGGAAAGCTGATACCGACTTCGAGAACGAGCGAGTGGCGGTACGTCACGCCGCCATGTCTCGTCCGAAGACGCGGGAAACGGCAGCCGACGGGTCGGCTGCCGTCGTCGATGCGCTTGCCCTAACGCTTCCGGGCGTCGGCGGTGACCGGCGCGAGATCATGCTCGCCCGAATCGGCCACGCCGAGCAGATCTTCGGCGATCTCGCCGGTCGGCTGATCCGCTTCGAGCTCCTCGGTCGCTTCGATCGCCGTGTCCTGGAGCGAAGCGGGGTTGCTGGCCAGTCGAACGATCACCGATTCCATCGACTCGAGCATCTCGGCCAGCAGACCGAGCATCGAGTAGACCGAGGCCTGATTGGCAGGGCCGGAGAGCTGCAGGTGACCGAAGACGCGCCCTTCGGCATAGAGCGGCAGCTTGGTCTGCCAGCCGTTCTTCTCGTCCTCGGTGACGCGACGCTGCCAGACGGCGTGATAGCCCTCGTGGAGCCACGGGAGGTTCAGATCGAGACGCACCTCCTGCAGCCGGTGCCGCTCGGCGAACTCGGTCAGCGCTTCCCACAGATAGTCCCAGTTGCGACTCCCCTGGAGACGGAACTGCTGCTCGTGGACGTCCGAACGTCCCTGGCGAGGCCGAACGAGGAACGACCGCCCGAGGCGGACGAAACGATGCGAGAGCAGCCCGAACTCCGCATGTCCGAAGATCCGGCCGAAGACCAGGATCGAGACGACCATGCCGACGCTCAGCAACGAGAACCACGGGGTGTGCAGCTTGAGCGACAGGACCCCTCCGAGCGCCGCGATGGTCGACAGACCGGCGACGACCGCCAGCATGCGACGCGGTCCCAGGCCGCGATTGAGGAGCGTGTGATGCAGGTGCCCTCGGTCGACCGTGTAGATGCTGCGGCCGGTCAGCCGACGGCGAAGAATCGCGACGAACGAGTCGAAGAACGGAACGGCGACGATCGCGACCGGAGCGCAGAGCGCGACGCTGGCGGCTTGCTTGACCGACGAGTGGATCGCCAGCGCACCGACGAGCAGTCCGATCAGCATGCTCCCGCCGTCACCCAGAAAGGTCGACGCGGGAGGAAAGTTGTAGGCGAGGAAGCCGATCAAGGTTCCGGCCAGCGAGATCGCCAGCAGGTTCTCCCAATTCGCCTGACCGTCGAACGTCATCGCGAAGATGCCGAGCGCGGCGATCGTGCCGACGGTCGATGCGAGGCCGTCGGCGCCGTCGATCAGATTGACGGCATTGACCGAACCGACGATCCAGATCAGCAGGAACGCGAAGCTGAATCCGATCGGCAACCATCCCGGAAAGAGATCGGTCGGCTTGATCGCATAGAAGCTGCCGAGCAGGATCACGCCGCAGACGAGCTGAGCGAGCAGCTTCTGGCGGCCGCGAACGCCGACTCGATCGTCGGTCAGCCCGACGAACAGCAGCAGTCCGCAGCTCACGACGATTCCGAGAATCGCGAGCCCGTCCTGACGGATCTGCGGCAGGAGATCGGAATCGACCGCAGCGGCTGCGATCAGCACCAGCGGCAGCACCGTCCCGAGGATCAGCCCTCCGGTCAGCGGAACGATCCGCCCGTGGAGTTTGCGATGCTTGTCGGGCGCATCGACGATGCCGAGCCACAAGGCGACTCGCTTGGCGACCGGCACCAGGAATAGGGTCAACAGCAACGACAGACCGAAGCAGGCGAGTGCGGTAATCATCTTCCTCGAGTTTCCTCTCTCAGGCCGACCGATACGCCGGACGGGTCATGTGGCGTCGGACGGACGCAAGCTTCGATTCGCCTCGTTGCGAATCCGGTCACGGAGCTGCAAGGCAGCCTTCCAGTCGTTATCCAGCGAGATAACGCGTTCGATCTCGGATCGGGCTCGATCCAGTTCGCCGATCGCGAGCAACGCATCGGCCAGCTCATAGCGCCATCGCGCGTCATAAGGCATTCGAGCCAAGGCTTCGTCGAACGCCTTGACCGCATCGGCGGGGCGGCCGAGCGTGCGGCAGATTCGTCCCCACAAGGCCGCCTCGGCAGGAGTCCGTTCCTTCGTCGCCAGCTGCCGGTCGGTGACTTCGAGCAAGCTGTCCTTCAGTTCGCGGCCGGTGAGCGTGACGGTCGGGACTCGGCTGGCGATCTCGAACCGGATCGTCGGATCCTCGGGAATGATCTCGTCGAGGATCTGCCGAGCCGACAGGGTCTGGAGCGAATACCGGAGCACGCGTTGGGATTCGTTCCGTGCATCGAGTTCCAAAGCACGCCGCCATCGGAGCGACGAAGTCGGGCGACCGGCATGGTAGTCGAGCAGCCCGGCCACCAATTGGAACGACGCCTTGCGAGGCGCGAGTTCCAGGCAGCGCGCGAGAGGGACGATCGAAGCGTCAGCCGAATCGAGAATGCCGTCGAGCACGGCCAGTTGCAGATGGACGCGAGGTCGAACGGGACAAGATCGGCGGCCGGCGACAAGGGCCTGGCGAGCCGCCTCGAGTTCCGTCTTCCCTCCGGTCGCCGCCGCCACGCGCCGCCCCGCTTCGGGACCGCCGACGAGCGCCTCGATCTGGCATCGACGGTGAAGTTCCAGCGGATCGGTCAGACGCGCCAATCCCTCGAGCACCTCGGGCGGGGCCTGCTCCGGCGCGAAACTCCGCAACCAACGATTCCGGAAGGCGGCCAGGCGGATGTCGGCCAGAGCCAGCCACGCATCGACCGAATCGGTTGCTCGGCACTGCGCCGCAAGTTCGCGATCCCACGCAGCCAAGGTCGCATACCCAGCCTCGCCCGCCCGGATCTCGGGAAGATCGTCGAACGAGGTCGGGAGAGCTTCGACGACTCGTTCGAGTCGTGCCGAACGGACGTTGTTTCCCCAGCCCCAAGCCAGACCGAGCGTGACCGCGACCACGACGATCAGATCGACCGCGATGGAACCGAGGCTCGAACGTCCCGGCGAACGATGACGAGTCGTCTCGCCTCGTCGAGATTCGGTATCCCGCGACGATGCGCGACGGAGCGAACGACGCGACGATCGTCCCCGCTCGCTCGGTTCGCCCCCTTCGCCGGCCGCGACGAGCGCTCGCTCGCTCCGAGATTCGCGCGACGACGAACTCGAACCGGAGCGGCGCGAACGACGCGAGCGTGAAGGTCGAGTCGTCGCGCCGGCACTGCCAGCCGCCAGACCGACTCCGATCAGCATCGCCAGCAGCCAAGCGTTCGAGGGCATGTACAGACCGAAATCGAACGTCGCGTGCAGCCCCTGAGAGATCAGCGCAAAGAGCCCCGCCGTCGCCGCTCCCAAGGCCGCGTTCGAACGGGCATCGCGAACGCTGCGCAGCAACCCCCACGCGGCCGCGCCCATCGCGCCGACCATCAGGAAGAGTCCGAGCCAACCGGCATCGATCAGCCCTTCGACGTACAGATTCTCGGCGTGGACGAACCACCGTTCGTCGTTCAGGCTCAGGTAACCTCGGTTCACGTGGCGAAAGGTTCCGAGCCCCGTGCCGAGCAACCCGAAACGGGACGCGATCGGCATCACCGACTGCCATAGTTCCAAGCGAACGTCCGCCGCGTCCTCCTCGGTCAGCGTCAGCATCTCCAGACGAACTCGCTCCGACATACCGACCCATGCGGTCAGGCCGATTCCGAGCCCGAGCGTCAGCAACGCCCCCAACATGCCCGATGCCGAGCGACGGAGCACCAACACGGCGCAGGTCGTCAGCAACGCCGCGCCGATCAGCGAAACCGTCCCGCCGCGCGAAAGCGTGCAGAAGACTCCGGCGGTCGTCGCCGCAAGCACGACCAACGTCGAGAGCTTGCGAGCGGTCAGCTCGGCGATCATCCGACGAACGATGAATCCCCAACGCTCGAGCCGATCGGGGAACGTATGCGACAACGGGACTTCGTTTTCGTTCTTGGGAGACCCGGTTCCGAAGGCGGCGATCACCAACCCCAAGGCTGCTGCCACGCACATCGTCAGGTAGCCGGCGCCGTTGTTCGGATTGACGATCGATCCGAACGATTGGTTCGGCGTCTCGAACATCCAGTAGATCTTCCCGTTCCAGGTCATCTGCTGGACCAGGCCGAAGATCGCATAGACCGCACCTCCGGTCGCCGCCAGGATCAGCGCGGCCAACGACGTCGTTCGCAGTCGACCGATCCAGAAGCTGCCGATCAGCACGGCCGCGGCCGTCGCCAGCAGCGCCAAGTCGCGACGCGTTCCGAACGGATCGAGCGTCAACGGCCCCGACGACACCGCTTCCGTCGCGCCTGCCTCGACGGCAGGTCCCACGCCCGCTTCGGAAGTCAGCGAGCGGCGCCAAGCGGCCTGTTCGCTACCGACGGTCGCGGCGAGCCACGGCGAACCGGACAGCTGAACGAAGCNNACGACTCCGCCCAGAACGAACCAGATCACGATCGGCGGAGACCCGACGGAAGAGGAGAGCAGCGAACTGCCGACCCAAGCGGCCATCACGCCCAAGGCGACCAGGATCACCAAGGCCGATTGAGCGGTCCCCGAATAGCCGCCGAACCAGAATGCCGCACCGATCTGCGCGGCTCCTAGAGCAAAGACACCCAAGAACGCGGCAGCGGTCGCCGGGACGGACCACTCCGTCGACCTCGATGATTCGACTGCGGCGGACGATGAGCGGGGCATGCGGTCCGAAGGGGACGAGGACGACCGAACGGCGACCGAACGTCGGAGGCGCGAGCGACAAGGACCAGTCTAATCGGCCGGCTCGGATCCCTTAAGAACCAGCCCGGCTCCGATCGCTCGGGTGAGCCGAATGAGCGACTTTTCGCCCGCTTGGTCCACCACCGAACCCAGTAGAACCCCTGGAACCGCTCGAACCCGCCGTCGTACCTCTCCGAGACGTCAGAGTCGAAGGCAAGGTGTGTCGCTGAGCCGCAGTTGTCGTTCAAGGGCGTCGGATCGGACGTCGAGCGGCGTTCGACTCGACGATGGAGCGTTGCGGATTGCCGCCGTCGCATCGCTCGGCCGACAGCAGAGTCGTCCGGGCTTCACTCGCTTGCCCAGACGTATCGGCAAAAGAAGTTCGCAAGAAATTGTCGCGACGCACGCTCGCCACCTACACGCGATGACGGCATGCCCCGTCGAACCGTCCTGACCGATCTCAACCCCCGGCCTTGCGCCCGAACGAGATCGTGTAGAGGATCACCACCGCGCCGACGCTCATCAGACTCCACGGATGCCAGTCCTTCGGCACCCATTCCTTGTTCTTCGGTGCGAGCGTCTGGGAGCCGAGCAAATAGCTCCCGGCGGATGAGGTCGTGGTGGCAGGGGCTTCGCTCTGTTCGAGCACCGCGCGGTCGAGCACCAGGCACTGCGCGCCGAAGACGCACAACGTGATCCCGATCGCGATGAAGAAGGCACGCCACATCGTCCGACTCCCTGATGTCCACATCCCTGGTCGACGACCTCCTGCCGAGATCATCGGTCTCCCACCTATCGACGACCTCTCCCCCGCGACTCGATGCTCCGCGTCGCACCTCGCGACACGACGGTTTCTCCGCGAAGAGGGATTGTCGTCGAGACTGTCGATCGTGCGGTTCGCGCGCTCCGAGGCTCGGCGTCCGTCACTCGCCGATCGACTGTCGCTCACCCTCCGGTCCGCGGCGATCGAACCGGCGAACGATCGGGCTGAGACGATCACCGAAGGTTGCGAGGTTCTTTCGGTTGCTCGGTGACGAGCGGCCGATCGCAAGCCGCCCCTCGCTCGCGACCGATGGCCGAGGACGAGACGCCGCGATGGCGCCACGCTTTGCTCGGGGCGCTGCCGGACGGACGATCGAGCCGGCGAGGTCCATCGCGCGGCGGAACGAGGAGCGAGTCGATGATCAAGCGGATGTTGCTGTTGCCGATCTCGCTGGCGGCTGCCGCCGGGATTCCGTTCGTCGCCGTCAACAAGGACTTTTCGACTCGACTGAAGACGGCGTTCGACGAGTTCGCGACCGCTCGAGAGAGTGCCGAGGCATCGAGCGGGGACGATGCGCTCGCCGACTCGATCCCGTCGCCGTTTCGCTCGTCGTTCGATGCCCGCTCGGCGTCGTTCGGTTCCGGCAACGATCCGCTCGCCGCCCGCGAGACGACTCGTCCGAACGCACCCGCGGCAGTTCCCGATCCGCGTTTCGGTCCGTCGAGCGTCTACGGCGATCGCCCGCCGACGGCGATGGAACCGTCGCGAGTCGGGTTCGGTGGTCTGCCGGTCGGCTTCGGTCAATCCGCTCCGCAGGATCCGCGACTCCCCGAAGGCTGGTCGCGCACGCCGACGCTCGGCACCGATCTGCGCGAGGTGATCCGGTTCGACGTGACGCCGAACTGGATCAAGGCGAACTGGCCTCGCGTTTCGACCGGGTGGACCGAAGACGGACTCGAGGGCTTTCGCGTTCCGCTCGTCACCGGCAACCATATCGATTCGCTGACCGGCGCGCTCACCTTCTTCTTCGACTCGGAGCATCGCGTGCAGCGGATCCGATTCGTCGGCAACACCGGTGACGCCGCTCCGCTGGTCGAACTCTGCCGACGCTACTTCGACATGGAGGTCGAGCCGACGCGCCTCGCCGGCTTCTACTCCCGCACCTACCACGGCCGGCCGGTCAGCGTGCTACGAGTCGTTCACGACACGGTGCTGCGAGCCGAAGCGCCGAATCTCCAGCTGAACGTGGTGCTCGAGATCAACAGCCCCTCTGGGCCGTTCCGGTTGAGCGAAGCGGTGAAACTGCTGCTCGATGCCGACCCGCGCAACCGCGACTGATCGACGACGCGAGTCGCGGTCGGTACCGAGTCGCCGAGTCGTTCAGCGCTCGGTCTTCAGTCGAGCCAACTCGGCCTGCATCTCGGCGAGTTCGCGCTGCTGGCGTTCGAGCAGTTCGAGCTGCCGTTCGATACGCCGCTCCAACGCCTCGATCGACGCGTTCCGAGCGGCGGTGGACATCGGACGGTTGCGACCGTCGCGATCGCTCCCTTCGCCGCCGCGCCGCAACAGCCCACCGAGCACCCCTCGTCGCGAACTCGGTTCCTCGCGATTCTCGCTCCCCGCCTGCCCCGCACCGGTCGACTCGCCCGCGTCGGTCGACTCGCCGGAATCGTTCGCCGGCGATCCGTTCGATCTCTCCTGATCGACTGCGGGGAGTTCCTCCAGAGGGACCTCGCCCAGGTTCTCCGCCGGATCGGCCAACATCAGCGGCTCGCGATCGCTCTCCGACTCGAACCGCTCGGCATCCGACGCTCGACCGGCGAGCGCTTCGAGCGCTCCGCCCAGATCGATCAGCGGGCGACTCTCGCTCTCGTCGGCAGATCGCTCGTCGCTCCCCGACGGATCGATCAGCGACAACCCCTCACCGTCACCGATCGTCTCTTCCGTCGAGACCACGGTCGAAATGCGCACGCGAGTCAGCTTGCGCCCCTGATAGGCCAGGACCGCGATCTCGGTCTCCTGAGCCCGCTCGACCATCCATCGTTCGACCTCGGCCGCCGAGTCGATTCGGCGTCCGTCGACCGCCACCACGATCATGCCGGCTCGCAGACCGGCTCGATCGGCCGGCGAACCGCCGAGCACTTCCTCGACGAGCGCTCCGCTCAGGACCGGCGTGTCGTAGCCGGGGAACCGCTCGGCGCGGAAATCCGAGACGCGAAAGCCGTAGGCTTCGCTCGCCGATCCGAATCGGACCGGACGCTCGCTCTCCGCCGTGCCGATCTCCTCGCTACCGCGCGACCGCACGCCGTCGAGGATCGAGCGACCCCCGGCGGCCGGCATGTCGGCGCCGGCGGCAGGAGGCAACTCTTCGAGCGGCACTCCGGTCCCGCCGCTCGACAGCGGACGAACGCCATCGACCGGTCCGCCGAGCGTCAGCATTCGGCTGTCGCGCAGCACCGCGAGCGGCGCCGCATCCGACCCGAGTTGCTCCGAGAGCAACCGCAACTCGTCGATGCTCTCGGGGATCGTCCCCGCATAACTGACGACTCGGTCGCCGCGCTTCAGGTCCCATGGGATCTCCGACCCAGGGAGGACCCGTTCGACGACCAGACTGCGAGTTCCGTCGGTCCGCTCGCGCCAGATGACCTGATCGACCCAGCTCTCCGACTGGCCATGAGCGATCGACGGCAGCCCGAACAGACATCCGCAGGCGAGCGCGATAAGCCGGCTGCGGAGGGACCGCCACGAGAGAACGGGGAGCAGCGACGAAGAGCGGTTCGCGGACATGCGGTCGACCTCCTGCAGATTGCGTCTCGACTCGCTCCGTCTTGAGCAGCGANNAGAGCCTCGGGGCATCGGGCGCCAGGTCGCCTCCGACGAATCACCCTCGACATTGTATCGGAACCGCTGTCGGGGCAGGATAGAACAATCGTTCCTCGCACGCCCCCGCGTGGTCCGCTCTCTGCGCGGTTCGCGCCGTCGACCGGCGCGGCGATCCGTCGCCGACATTACCCGGTCGCCTACCCCGCCCCACCTTCCGACCTCAGGAGCCCTCCCGATGACATCGACCTTCGGCGCGGCGCAATCCCCTTCCGACCTTGCTCCGGCATACCGCCGCCTCCGTCGCCGCGCGAGCCTGACGATCCTGACGCTGCTCGGTCTGACCGCGTGCATCGGGGCGACTTCGGAACGCGTCGCAGCGCAGGAGCCTCGCTGGTATCGAGGGAATCTGCACACGCACAGCCTCTGGTCGGACGGGAACGACTTTCCCGAGATGATCGCCGATTGGTACCGCTCCAACGGCTATCACTTCCTGACGCTCTCGGATCACAACAACCTCTCGATCGGCGATCGCTGGATCGCGGCCGACGCGCCGGCGAAGCGCGGCGCGATTCAGGCGATCGAACGGTATCGCGCCCGTTTCGGAGACGACTGGGTCGAGACGCGCGACAGGGAAGGAGTCGCTCAGGTGCGCCTGAAGTCGCTCGACGAATTCCGCGACCGGCTCGAGTCGCCGGGAGAGTTCCTGCTGATCCAGGCCGAGGAGATCACCGACGGCTTCGGCAGTCTGCCGATCCACATCAACGCGACCAATCTCGACGAGATGATCCGGCCTCAGGGAGGGGCTTCGGTTCGCGCCACGATCGAAGCCGACCTGGCGGCGGTCGATGCCCAAGCGNNCATCTGAATCACCCGAACTTCGGTTGGGGTGTCACGCCGGTCGACCTCGCCGCCGTGACGCGCGAGCATTTCTTCGAGATCTTCAACGGTCATCCGTCGGTCAACCAGCTCGGCGATGCAACTCGCCCCGATCTCGAGCGGTTCTGGGACATCGCCAATACGCTTCGCTTGGTCCATTACGGCGGGCGCCCGCTCTACGGCGTCGCGACCGACGATGCGCACCATTACTTCGGCGGTCAGGGGGCGACGGCGGGGCGAGGCTGGGTTCAGGTCCGCGCTACCGAACTCGATCCCGAGCGGCTGATCGAGGCGATGGAGCGAGGGGACTTCTACGCCTCGAGCGGCGTCACGCTCCGATCGGTCGAATGGGATGCCGACCGTCGTCGACTGGCGTTGGACATCGAACCGAGCGACGGGACGACCTATGTCACGCGCTTCGTCGGCACCCGCCGCGCCGATGCGGAAGCGGCTCTCGAAGGCTTCGACGATACGGCCGAGAGCTTCGAGTTCCCGCCGTCGATCGGGACCGTGCTGGCCGAAGTCGAAGGGACTGCCCCGGCCTACGAACTCGACGGAACCGAGCTCTACGTTCGCGCGATCGTCGTTTCCGGTCGCCCGCATCCGAACCCGTCGTGGAGCGGGCAGGTCGAACAGGCGTGGAGTCAGCCGTTCGGTTGGGAGAGTCGCTGAGTCGGGTGTCGCCGACGGGCCCCCGAAAACGAACCGACCCTCGTCCGGCCGATGAGCCGAACGAGGGTCGATCAAGTAGCGTGCGGACCGGTCGGCGATGATTCCGAAGGCCGCGATGAAACCGGAGGGAGTGAGCAGCAGGTCCCGGACGAGATACCCTCGGCGGAGGACCGAAGAGAGATGGGATCGACCTCCCGCTCACGGACTTCTGACTCAGCATCGCTCGTGCCGAGCGGCCGAAAAATCGTCACGATCGTTCGCGGACAGTGCGGGACCCAGGGAATTCGCCTTCTCCCCTGCGATCGCCGAGCGACGGTCCGCTCCGCGGGACACCCGCACAGGTCTCGATTCGAGACGCCCGTACGAAATCGAGATCGCTCGGTCGCAACGGCGGCGAGCTTCTCTCCCCCGACTTGTCCTGCTTCCGAGCCCTTTCGACCGATCAGCCCCTTCGAACGACGAGTCCAATCGCGATGCCTCGCTGTGAAGTCCGCTATGTCGGCCACGTTCAGGGAGTCGGCTTTCGCGCGACGGTTCGCTCCGAAGCGAACGGCAGGCCGCTGACCGGCATCGTCCGCAATCGGCAGGATGGGAGCGTCGAGTTGGTGGTCGAAGGGGGGCGAGCCGCCATCGAGCAGATGCTCGAGCAGGTCACCGAGCGGATGGAGGGACGAATCCGGCACGAGACGCGGCGGTGGAGCGACGAAACGGGGGAGTTCGCCGACTTTCGGATCGCCCCGACGTTGTGAGTTCTCGGATCGTGCGACACCCCGTCGCCCATCGCCGAAGTCCGCGAATCGAATCGGTCCCGCCGCCGGCGGAACGTGCCGAGGCGAACGGCCGATTCGGACCTTCGGTCCCCTCCCCCGTTTCGCCCGATCGCATCGATCGGGTCGGGTTCGAGGGGGTGCGCGTTCGGCTCGCTTCATCGAACCCTCGCACTGGAGCGGACGAGGACGGTTTCGGGAAGCGAACCGTTCGACCATAATGGGCGTAGCAAGCGGACCGGTGTGGTCGGCGACCCTCACGATGAGGGCGTTCTTGTCCCTTGCCTCGCGGCCCGCCTTCTCCTCCTCGTCCAGAAACTCCCCTCATGCTCGCTCTTCCCCTGTTGGCTCAGGCGGCTCCCGGTCCCTCGACCTGGCTGACGCCGATCTGGCTCGTTTCGGTCGGCGTCCTGGTGGGGCTGGTCGTCTCGGCGGNNTGGCGGGGCTGGTCGTCTCGGCGGCGGTGCTGGGAGTGACTTGGCTGATCTCCCGAATCGGGCCGATCGGCGGTCTCTACGATCGACCGACGCTTCGGAATCGAGTCGGCGCCGTGCTGTCGGTGCTGGCACTGGTCGGATCGATTCCGCTGATCGTCGTCCCGCAGTGGAATGCCGCTCAGGCGACCGGCGGAACCGGCGGAGCGATCACCGACGTCGCGCTGTTGGCGATCGCGCTGATTCCGGTTTCGATCGCCGTCGGCTTCGGTCTGTTGGCGCTCGTCTCGCGCCGCACGATGGACCAGATCGGTGACGCGATCCGCGAAGGGGCGCTCTACTGGTTCGGTTCGATCTTCGTCGGCCTGGCGATCTTCGCCGTCGGCGGCTACGCCCTCGGCCTGTCGAACTACGCGTCGCTCCAGGTGGTGAAGCAGCCGAACCGGAAGCTCGAGTCGCTCTGGCGACTGCGCGATGCGAAGGATGGCGTCGAGATCAAGGCCGAGATTCCCGCCGACAACGGCTCCGGGACCGAGGTGCCGATCGAGTTCCTGTCGGACGAGCTCAAGACGCTCGTTCTCTTCTCGAACCAGCGACTCGAGATGGCGGCTCAGCCGATCGAGCGCGACCTCCCCGAGCATCTGATCGTACCGGTCGCCGAAACGATCGGGACCGAAGAAGGGGTCGGTTACTACCACGCGCCGGGTTACGAGCTGTCGCCGATTCCTCCGGGGCGGACGACGAAGCTCTGGTTCCGCAATCTCGGCGACGGACCTGCGTCGCTGACGATCCGCATGACGACTCAGCCCGAGTTCCCCGAGGTGGCGGTGATTCCGCAGACCGCGATCTGGGTCGTCGGGCTCGTGCTGCTCTATCTGATGCAGCGGACGGCGCTGCCGAAGATCTCGGCCATCGCGCTGTCGACCTTCAAGACCGAAGCGGCTCAGCCGGTCTACCTGCTCTTCCTGATTCTCGGCTCGCTCTTCGCCGTCGCATCGATCTTCATTCCGTACTACACGTTCAATGAAGACATCAAGATGCTCAAGGACGCCGTGCTGACGGTGATGTTGGTGGCGAGCATCTTCATGGCGGTCTGGGCGGCGAGCAAGTCGATCGCCGAGGAGATCGAAGGTCGGACGAGCCTGACCGTACTCAGCAAGCCGATCGGCCGACGCGACTTCATCATCGGCAAGTTCGTCGGGATCGTCTGGAGCACCGGGCTGCTCTACGTCGCTCTCTCGGTCGTCTTCCTGATCGTCGTCTCGTACAAGCCGGTCTACGACCTGAAGGAGACGGCCGGGTCCGAGGTGCTCTGGCAGCAGTGCTTCGCCGAGATGATGAGCATCGTCCCGGCGATGGTGCTCGCCTTCATGGAAGTGGTCGTCTTCGTGGCGATCGGAGTCGCGATCTCGACCCGACTGCCGATCATGGCCAACCTGCTGATCTGCTTCTCGATCTACCTGCTCGGACACCTGACGCCGCTGATCGTCCAGAGCTCGGTGGCGGTCGAGGCGTTCGAGCCGGTCGTCTTCTTCGGACAGCTGATCGCGACGATCGTGCCGGTGCTCGACCACTTCAACGTCCAGGCGGCGTTGACCGGCGGAGCGACGGTTCCGATGGCCTATCTCGGTTGGGCCTTCATCTACTGCCTGCTGTACGCCGGCATCGCGTTGCTGCTGGGGCTGATCCTGTTCGAGGACCGCGACCTCGCCTGATGCGGCCGAGCGACCGCGGGCGCCGCCCCTTTGTCCGAAAGTCGCCGAACCGATGCCGAGATCTCGACCGCAGTGACGAACTGGCCGGTTCGACGACGTGGCATCGATCGACGGGACAGTGGCCGGAAGGGCGCCGCTCGACTATCGTGACGGCCGCGCTGACGCACCGCCGGACTGCCGAGACCGTTCGCCGGCCGTTCCGCACGACTCGTTCCGACGTCGTCTGCCGGCGACAGCGGATCGGCCCGCGATTCGCGCCGGCCGCTCGGCTCCCGCCGCGCGGCGATCGAGTTTCGGCGGTCGATCGCGCCCCCTGACGCAACCTCCTTGGCGAAGCCGTGCATCGTGATGACGCCGACGATCGAACTGCGTGACGTGACGAAGGACTACCGGACTCACCGGGCTCTCGATCGCGTCTCGATGACGATCGGCGACGGAGTGACTGGGCTGCTCGGTCCGAACGGAGCCGGCAAGTCGACGATGATCAAGGTGCTGCTCGGCCTCGTCGCGACGACGTCGGGCGAGGGAAAGGTGCTCGGCCTCGACATCCGTTCCCAAGGGCGAGCGATCCGCGGCAAGGTCGGCTACATGCCCGAGGACGACGCCTACATTCCCGGGATGAGCGGCGTCGAGATGGTCCGCTTCACCGCGGCGCTCAACGGCCTGCCGACCGTCGAAGGACTCCGACGGGCGCACGAGATTCTCGACTTCTGCGGCATGGGGCAGGAACGCTATCGAGACGTCGACACCTACTCGACCGGCATGCGGCAGAAGCTCAAGTTCGCGCAGGCGATCGTGCATGATCCCGACCTGCTGATCCTGGACGAGCCGACGTCGGGGCTCGATCCCGAGGAGCGAGTCGCGATGCTCAACCGAGTCCGTTCGCTGGTCCGCAGTCACGGCAAGCGAGCGGTCATCTCGACGCACATCCTGCCCGATGTCCGACAGGTCTGCGATTCGGTGGTGATCATCGCCGCCGGCAAGGTGACGCTCGAGGCCTCGATGGCCGAGGTCGATCGCCCCGAAGAACCGGGACTGTATGTCCGGACGATCGGTCCGATCGACGCGATCCTCGAACGACTTGCCCGCTCGACGCCTGCCAAGCGGATCGACGATCGGCTCCTGTTTCTCGCCGGCGACCAGGACGGGCGCGAGGGGGAGATCTGGCAGGCGGCCGCGGCTTGCGGAGCGGTCGTCGAAGCGATCTATCCGCGGCGCAATTCGCTGGAGGCGGTCTTCATGAACGCGGTTCGGGAGTCGCATCATGCCGATTCATGACGTCGGCTACCGGAGTTGGCTCGGCAACCGGATGCCGCGCGTCCATTCGTTCCTGATCATGGTCTTTTCGGGGATCATGATCACGCGGCGCAGCGCCTGGATCCGCCGCATGCTCGCCGCGGCTTGGCTCCCGGCCCTCTACATCGGCTTCGGCTTCTACCTGGTCGAACAGGCGCTGCAGGCGCTCGATCCGGGGCAGCGCCGGATGTTCGTCGAGATGTTCGGACCGGTCGTCGGCATTCCGTCGCGCGATCTGTTCGAACAGGGGCTGACGACGGGCGAGATCGACCGCCATCGGGTCTGGGCCGCGCTGATCGCCGTCTTTCTCGCCTATCCGCAATCGGTCGCGTCGCTCCTGCTGACCGGTCTGATTGCGCCGCCGCTGATCTCACGCGATCTTCGGACGCGCGCCTACCTGATCTACTTCTCGAAGCCGATCTCGAAGTGGGACTACATCGGCGGCAAGCTGACGACCGTCGCCGCCTTTCTGTCGCTGATCACGCTCGTTCCCGCCCTCGCGATGATCCTGGTCGGCGTTCTCTTTGCGCCCGACCTGAGCGTGGTGACCGAGATCTGGGATCTGCCGATCCGCATCCTGCTCGCGTCGCTCGTCTTCATCATCCCGACGTCGACCATCGCGCTGATGTTCTCGTCTCTGACGCACGAGAGTCGCTACGCGGCGCTCGGCTGGTTCATGTTCTGGGTCCTCGGCTTTGCCGGCTGGCAGATGATCCGCGGCGGACTGGTCATCGGCCTCTCGACGATCGCCCAGGCGCAAGGGGAGCCGGTGAATCCGGAAGAGCTCTTCCTGCAGGTCGGCGACGGCCCCTGGTCCCTGTTTTCGCTGATGTCGCTGTACGAGTCGTTGATCCGGATCCAGCAGTGGCTGCTCGGCGCCCGCGAGTCGATGCCGATCCCGCAGCTGATCGTGATCGCTCTGCTGACCTGGTTCTCGCTGGCGGTCATCTCGCGCCGCGTCACCGCGCCGATTCGCGTCTGAGGCCTCTCGCCGGACGTTCGATCCCTCCTGTTGCCGTCGCTCCGGAGTCCAAGCAAGTGATCGAATTCGAAGGGGTGACGAAGTTCTACAAGACGGTGATCGGCGTCAACGATCTGACGTTCCGCTTGGGGACCGGCGCGTTCGGACTGCTCGGCCCCAACGGTTCGGGCAAGACGACGCTGCTGAACCTGATTCTCGGTCAGCTCCGTCCGACGATGGGCTCGGTGAAGGTCTTCGGAGTCGATCCGTGGCGCGACGAGTCGATCCTGCGTCGCATCGGCTACTGCCCGGCGTCGGAACTGCTCCTGCCCAACGTCTCGGCTCGCGAGTGGGTCACCTATCAGACCGAAATGGTCGGCTTCTCGCGGACCGCCGCGGCTGAACTCGCCGAGCGGGCGCTGCGTGACGTCGGTCTTCCGCCGGCTGCCGCCGAACGTCCGATCGGCGGCTACTCGCTCGGCATGCGGCAGCGGACGAAGCTCGCTCAGGCGATCGCGCATCGCCCCGATCTGCTGATCCTCGACGAACCGTTCAACGGTCTCGATCCGGTCGGTCGACACGAGATGAACGAGCTGCTGACCGGTTACCTGGCCGACGGGCGATCGGTGCTGCTGGCCAGTCACGTGCTGCATGAGGTGGAGGTGATTCGCCCCGAGTTCCTGCTGATCAGCGGCGGACGTCTGCTCGCTTCGGGCTCTCCCGCCGAGGTCCGGCGGTTGCTGATTGACCTGCCGAACGAGATCCAGCTGCAGGTCGACGACGCCGCGCGAGTCGCGGAACGTCTGGTCGCGACCGGACTGGTCGATTCGCTCAAGGTGATCGACCGACAGCATCTGACGGTGATGACGCGCGAATCGGGCAAGCTCCTCGAGTACTTCCCTCGCCTGGCCGCCGAAGGTTGGCCCGTCCGGCGACTCGGTACGCTCGACGAGTCGCTCCAGGATCTGTTCACCATGCTGATGCGACGCCATCGCGGCGAAATCTGACGGCGAGTCGGCCGGCCGAGAACGGCCGGCAAGAAGCGGACGGCGGGACCTGTGCGCGAGACGAGGGACGAGGGGCGAACCGGATGGCGAATCGAATCGAGATGTTGAAGCACGGGATTCGCGCGACGATCCGCTACGAGATCGCTCGTTCGCTGAATCTCGGTCGAGGAGCCGCGTTTCTGGTCCTCGCCCTCTTTCCGCCGGCGATCACCGCAATCATCTGCCGGTTGCCCGGCGCTCCCCCGACGATGATCCCGATCGGCGTCACGTCGCTGGTCGTCTGCGTGCTCGCCAATCTCGTCTGGTCGACCTCCGCCGTTTCCGGAGAGCTCGAAGGGAAGACCTGGGCCTACCTGGCGGCTCGCCCCGGCGGCCGCATCGCCTCGATGATCGGCAAGTACATCGTCTCGGTCGGATGGACCGCGCTCGTCACGCTCTCGGCGCTGACGATTTCGATCGCCGTCCAGGCGCTGCTGGTGCCGACCGGCGACGAGCTCCGCCTGTGGTTGATCTTCGCCAGTTGCGGTCTGATCGCCTGCTTCGCCTACGCGTCGATCTACACGCTGCTGGGGACGATCTTCCATCGTCGAGCGATGGTGGCGGCGGTCGTCCACACCGGCGTCTTCGAACTGATGATCGGCTGGATCCCGGGGATCATCCAGTACGCGACCGTGCGCGGCCCGCTGGTCCATCTGGCGGTGATCGGCCTGGTCGACAAGGAGGTGCTCGAGGATCCCAACTTCACGCTCGTCTTCGGTGAACCGAACGTGATCGGCCATCTCATTTCGGTCGTCTGCCTGACCATCGTCGCGCTGCTCGCTTCGCTCTGGCTCATCCGGACTCGCGAGTACGCCACGACTCAGGAAGTCTGATCCCCCGTTCTCCGATCCGATTTGCGACAAGGACGTTCGACGTGCGACTGCTGCTGACCAACGACGACGGATTCGATGCGCCGGGCCTGAGGCAACTGATCGAGGTAGCGCGCGAGTTCGGTGAGGTCGTCGTGGCGGCGCCGGCTCAGTGCTGGTCCGGTTGCGGTCATCGGATCCGGACCGACGGCCCGATCGAGGTCGACGAGGTCGCGCCCGGCGAGTTCCGCATCCATTCCTATCCGGCCGACTGCGTCCGCTTGGCGATCGCCGAACTGGTCGGGCCGGTCGATCGGGTGCTCGCCGGCATCAATGACGGCGGCAATCTCGGCGCCGACGTTCACGTCTCGGGGACCGTCGCCGCGGCGCGCGAAGCGGCGCTCTTTCGGATCCCCGCCGTCGCGCTCTCGCAGTATCGAGCTGCGGGAGGGCGTTCGACCTGGGACGACTCGGGACGACTTGTCCGACGCGTGCTGCGCGAGATTCTGGAACCGATCGCGCCGGGCGAACTGCTGAACGTCAATCTGCCCGATCTCGCTCATTGCGAGCTCGGCGCCGCGTGGCACGATTCGGTCGCGATCGTCCCCTGCCCCGTCGACTCCCATCCGCTCCCCTATCGCTATCGGCGCGAGGGGAATCGGTTCCGTTACGCCGGCGACTATCACGGTCGCGAACGACATCCCGAATCGGATGTGGCACGCTGTTTCGGTGGAGCGATCACGCTGACCCGGTTTCCGGTCGCGAGCGATCGCTGATCCGACTGCGGGGAGTCAGGACTCGCCGGAGGGGATCGCTCGCTCGGACCGGCGGTCGATGACGTTTCGCTCCGCGGCAACCAGCGGCACCGAGGCAGCGAACGGCTCCGTCGCGACCTCCGTTCCGTCCGGGCGTGTCGGCTCGCGGCGCACCTGTTCGCCGCGCAGCACCTTGGTCGTCGCCGGCGCCGCGACTCCCAATGCCACACGGTTCCCCGAGATGCGCGTGACGACGATCCGGATCTCGCCGCCGATCAGAATCTCTTCGTCGCACTTGCGGCTCAGGATCAGCATGCGGGCGCTCCCTTCCCACGAACGATCGGTCGCGTCGACCGCGACGGGCGACCGCCAACCGTGACCGACGTCGGCCATGGCAGGTCGACGGGTACTCGGCGACCGATTCCGCGTCGAACGAGCGTTCGGTGCGGTCCGATCGCGCTTGGCTCGCCGACCGCAATTCGAATGCCGGATCGCGGCCTGCTGGATGGCTCGCGCTCGCTTCCGCATCGCGCCGCCGCACGTTTTCCGGGGTGATCGAGCCACTGAATCGTCCTGATCGGCGACTCGTTCCGACCGGCGGTTGCGCCTCGAAACGAGACGCCGGTCTCGTTTCGGATCGCGGTTCCCCTTGTCCTGGCCCTGACGCCTCGATACGATCCGAAGAGCGTTTTGGAGAGTCAAAAACGATGATTCGCGGGCTTGAAAACCAGCTCCTTTTCTNNTCCTTTTCCGGCGTTTCGTCCTGTCGAGCCCGATGCCGAGGCGCGTCGTGACTCTTCTTGCCGTGCTCGCGGCGCTGCTCGGGCGAGCCGACTCGGCCGATGCCGCCTGGGCTCGGCAACCGGAGCGGCTCGTCGCGGTCTGCTCCACGACTCAGGTCGCCGACTTCGTCCGGCAAGTCGTCGGCGATCGCTGGGAAGTCGTCTGCGTGCTCGCTCCCGGGCAGGATCCGCATACCTACCAGACGACGACCGACGATGCCCGGCAGGTCGCCCGCGCGACCCTCTGCTTCGAGAACGGTTGGCATCTGGAAGGAGCCGACTGGATGCGGAAGCTCGCCGAGAATGCCGGGAAGCCGATCGTCACCTGCGTCGACGGGCTCGAGCCGCTGGTGATCGAAGAGGAAGGGCGGACGACGAACGACCCGCATGCCTGGTTCTCGCCCGCCAACGCGGCTCACTATGTCCGTACCATCCGCGACGCGGTCGTCGGGATCGATCCGGAACATGCTTCGGAGTATCGGTCGCGAGCCGACGCCTACGTGCTGCAGCTCGGAGCCCTTCATCAATGGGCGCTGCGCGAGTTGGCCGACATCGCGCCCGATCAGCGGATCTTGATCACCAACCACGACGCGTTCGGTTACTTCTGTCGCGACTACGGGTTTCGCGCCGTGACGCCGGTCGGATGGTCGACGAAGGACGAGATCGGCGGCGGAGCGTCGATCGATCGCCACGACGAAGTGGTCCGCACGGTCCGCTCGGCCGGCGTCCGATCGATCTTCGTCGAGACGAGCATCAATCCGCGGATGATGCAGCAGTTGGCGGAAGAGACCGGAGTCGTCGTCGGCGGCACGTTGTACAGCGATTCGATGGGAGCCGCCGACTCGGCCGGCGAGAGCTACGTCGGGATGATGCGCGAGAACGTGCTGCGGATCGTTTCGGGGCTCGCGATCGAACCGACCGCGCCCCGTCGCGCGTCGGCCGACGCTCCGGAGCGCTGACGATGAGAATCGCAGGCGTGATCGTCGGGGCGCTGCTGTTGGTGCTGCTGGTCGAAGGGTATCTGTCCCTCGCTCGTCGCGCCCGACCGCTCCCCCCCGAGATCCCTCGTCGCCCCGACGTGGACGACGTGATCATTGAGCTGACGCCGTCGTTCGCCGCCGAGCCGGGGCCTTGGTCGAGCGAACCGGGAGTGCGATTCGAGGTGCGAGGACTCGGGCGAACGCTCGTCGCCGACCGGGAGCCGATCGCGCCGTTCGAGACGCGTCGCTATCGACTCGATGTCGCGCTCCCCGCCGGCGTCAACGAGCTCTGGTGCGCCGCCTTTGCCGGCCCTGACGCCGCGATCGCCGATGATCTGTCGACGATCGATTCGAGCGAGACGAGTGCCGAGGCCGACGCACCTCGCCGCGCCCTGCGCGTGCGGATCGGACGGCACGGGCGCTGGTGGGTCGATCGGACCTTCTGGTCGATCCCGTCAGGGAGCCCGAGCGGAGCGATCCGGTTCGAGATTCCGCTGCCGACCGGGACCGAATCGCCTCACGTGCAACGTCCGAGCGATTCCCCTCCGATCGCCGGCCGGCGACCGCGAACCGGAACGCCTCGCGGCGTTACGCATTCGGCCATGGAGGTGCTCGCATGACGATCGATTCGCCTCGCGATCGCGCCGCTTCGCCTTCGCCCGGCCTTTCCGCTTCTTCGATCGCTGCGTCTTCGGACGCTGCATCTCCGAACGTCGCGTCTCCGAT
>DMPQ01000372.1 GCA_003455945.1 Planctomycetaceae bacterium | reverse complement strand
CGGGCGAGTCGTCGCGGCGATGGCCGACCCCTTTCCTGAAGTCGCCGGGCGCGGCTTCGCTCGGCTGCGCGACGCGGGGATCGCGACCGAGTGCGGCCTGCTGGAATCGGAGGCCCGGTCGCTCAACGCGCCGTATCTCAAACGACTCTCGACCGGCTTGCCGTGGATCATCGCCAAATGGGCGATGACGCTCGACGGCCGCATCGCCGCGGCGAGCGGCGACTCGCGGTGGATCTCGGGCGAGGCGTCGCGAGCCGAAGTGCATCGGCTGCGGGGGCGAGTCGATGCGATCGTCGTCGGCAGCGGTACCGTGACTGCCGATGATCCGCTGCTGACCGCGCGACCTGCCGGCCCGCGAGTCGCCTCGCGCGTCGTGCTCGATTCGACCGCGCAGTTGTCGTCCGACTCGCAGCTGGTACGGACCGTCGATCAGGCCCCGGTGGTGCTCGTCTGCGGTCCGCAGGCACCGGACGCGGCGGTCGCGCGACTGAACGGCGCAGGGGTCGACGTGCGTCGCTCGGCGCTCGCCGATCCGACCGCGCGCCTGGTCGAAGTGCTGCGGCAGCTGGCTGATCGCGGCGCGACCAACGTGCTGATCGAAGGGGGACAGCGCGTCGTCGGCTCGCTGCTGGACGCCGAGCTGATCGACGAGGTCTTCGCGTTCGTCGCGCCGAAGCTGATCGGCGGACGCGAGGCGCCCGGGCCGGTCGGCGGTCGCGGACGGACGCGGATGGCCGATGCGCTCCGGCTGATCGATCCGGTCGTCACCCGATTCGATGACGACCTGCTGATCCGCGGGCGGATCGATCGGACGAGCTGAAGCCGCCATCCGGCCGCCGGAAACCGATGAGGCGTCCGGGCCACATGACGCGGCGACCCGATCACCGTCATGACCGGTCGCCACGCGACCGATCGAGGCGGTCGAGGCCAGGAACCTGATGCGGCGCGTCTGTCGATCGCGTAACGGGATTGTTAGGATGGGACCGATCGGTCGAGCGGGCCGCGCTGCCCCTCGCCCGTGCGACGCAACACTACCCGACGGTCCCGACGAGACGCACGGCAGCCATGGCGAACTCCGACTTCCAGCGGATCGACGTCCAGTACGGCGATCCGGTCACCCGCATCCGCCTGAAGGACAACAAGATCCTCGATCAGTTGCTGGTGAAGCAGATCGCCGAGGAATTGCGGACGCTGGTGCAGGACGAGCAGCGAAGTCGTCTGCTGTTCGACCTGAGCAACGTCACCTTCCTGTCGAGCGCCGCGCTCAACAATCTGGTGATCCTCAATCGGCACGTCGCGAAGCAGTCGGGGCGGATCGTGCTGGCCGAACTTCAGCCGCCGGTGCGGGAAGTCTTCAGCTACACCGGCCTGAACCGTCTGTTCACCATCGTCGACTCGATGGACGACGGCTACGCGGCGTTCGTCGAAGCGTGACGAATCAGCGGCGGCGCCTCGGAAACGGGAGCAGCCCCCTCAGGTCGCCGATCGCTCGCCGTCACCGAACTCGGTGCCGCTAGGCCGGCAGTCGCTACGCTCGGTGCCGCGACGGCCGGTAACGCGACGTCGACTACTGGACCGGCGGCAGACGATGTCCGAGCTTGTCCCGCTTGGTCGCCAGATAGCCGGCGTTGTGCGGGTTCGGCGGACAGACGATCGGCACCTGATCGACGACTCGGATATCGAAGCCGCGCAGGTTGAACGCCTCAGTCTTCTTGGGGTTGTTGGTCAGCAGTCGGATCTCGTGAAGACCGAGATCCTTGAGGACCTGCAGGCCGACTCCGTAATCGCGCATGTCGGCCTTGAAGCCGAGCGCGTGATTCGCCTCGACCGTATCGAGTCCCTGATCCTGCAGAGCGTAGGCCTTGACCTTCTCGGCCAGTCCGATGCCGCGTCCTTCCTGAGGGAGATAGACGACGACGCCGCATCCTTCGCGCGCCACTGCCTCGAGGGCCATCCGGAGCTGATCGCCGCAGTCGCAGCGGAGCGAGTCGATCAGATCGCCGGTAAAGCAGCTGCTGTGCATCCGGACGAGCGGCGGCTGAGTCGCATTGGCCGGGTCTCCCATCACCAGTGCGATCGGTTCCTGCGTCTCGTACCGCACCTCGTAGACGACGATGCGGAACTCGCCGAAGCGAGTCGGCAACGAGGCGCTTGCCTTGGGCGAGACGAGTCGTTCGCTGACGCGGCGATACGCGATCAGCTCCTCGATCGTGATGATCTCGAGGCGGTCGCGCTGGGCGATCGCGAGGAGTTCGTCGCGCGTCGCCCGATCGCCCCGTTCGTTGAGCACTTCGCAGACGACACCGGCCGGAGTCAGACCGGCCATGCGAGCCAGGTCGACCGTCGCTTCGGTGTGGCCGGCTCGGCGGAGCACGCCCCCTTCCTTGGCCAACAGCAGATGGACATGGCCGGGGCGAACGAAGTCGTCGGGGCGGGAGTTCGGATCGACGATCGCCCGCACGCATTTGGCTCGCTCGTCGGCCGTGATCCCGGTTCGGGCAGAGCGATGATCGAGCGGCGTGAGGAACGCGGTGCCGTGGGCGGTGGTATTGGTACCGCAGAGCGGATCGAGTTCCAGCCGCTGTGCGATCTCGGGGAGGATCGGCATGCAGAAATCGCCACGCCCGCTGAGCAGATAATTGACCGTCTCGGGAGTGACCAGGTCGGCCGCACAGACGAAGTCCCCTTCGTTCTCGCGATCCTCGTCATCGACGACGATCACCACCTCGCCGCGCCGAATGGCGTCGACAGCCGCCTGAACGGTCGAAAAGCCGCGGTTCATCGGATCTCCGGTCGTCCGCTCGCTCGATGCCATGCCCGAGAAAGCCGGAACGACGTGGTCTGAGGTGAGAAAGAAGCGTCGGGGAAGGGGAGGGGGGAGCGCCCGGGGAGCCGGGAGCCCGGTCGGCCGCTCGGCGTTCGCCGCTCCGCCACCGCGATTGTAGGCCGTCGGTCCCGATCCAGGAATGACGCCGCGCGGTGCGCCGGCTGACTCCCGGGTCCCGTTTCGATGGCAAACCAACGACGAAACGACGCCGAGAGTCGGCTCGGCTGCCGTTACCGACTCCCGTTTCCTCGACCGCGTCAGGGGATTACAGTCCGATTCGCGGCGGTCCGAGTCGCCGGTCGAATCGTCCGTGAGCGCACGATCGGATTCGGTCCGACCGCGAACCGAAAGGGTCGAGAGGATGTTGTCGGTCGAGGAGTATGTCGAACAGGAATACCTGTTTCGGACCGTGGCCGAGCGGCTGGGGCGAAGCGAATCGCTGCAGGACATCCTGAAGCATGTCCGCGAGGAGGTCCTCGCGACGACGCAGCTCCCGATGGCGATCGACTTCCTGCGCGCCGAACTGAATCATCTCGGCGTGATGGCCGGCGCGATGCGACGGCTGAATCACTACTTCGCCCCGTTCCAGACCTTTCTGGTCGCCTCGGCCGAAGATGACCGCGGGCGGTTCGATCTGCGGATGGGACTGAATGCCTTGCGACACGAGAGTGCCCTGCGAGCCACCTCCCCCGCGCCCGCGTCGCTCTTCTTCTTCCAGTTCGAGACGCTGTGTCGCTGTCGCCTGGACTACGACCGAGGGCTCGGCGCGATGCAACTCGATCCTCGCTACGACGCCGCGTGGCGAGAGTGGATCGGCCTGGTCCGACGGCAGGTCGGGCTGATCGATCTGGCCGATCTGGTTTATGTCGCGAGCGAGTACTACCTGGAACAGCAGCGCAAGCGTCAGGCGCCTTCGAGCGAACTGCCGACTCAGGTCCTGTTCGGCGTCAAGGAAGGGCGCATCGCGCTCGCCAACCGCCGCAAGGATCCGCTCCTGTTCTTCGAGGCGCTGCAGCGACAGCTCGGTTATCCCAAGGTCCCGAAGCCGGAACGCCGCCAGGAATCCCCTCAGGAACTCCTCACCAAGCTCGCCCGTCGCCTGGACCGGATCGAGGCGAGGATCAAGCTGCTGGAAGAGGAGCAGCGCGAATCGGGGATCGATCTGACCAAGTTCTATCAGGGGCGAACGCCGCCGATCGCCGACGACGACGATTCGGTCTGAGCTTGCAGTCTGACCGTAGTGCGACCGCCCCTGGTCGCACCGGATCGACGTCGCCCCGACGTGGCCCCGGCTCGTCCCGAGCCGAGGGCGTGCGATCGCGACGCCGATCGATTGGCGCAGTTTCCACTCGCCCCAAGACTCGGCCGCGCGTCGGGGACGACGCGGGCCCACGCCGGGGCGACGCCGGTCACGTGGGCCCGGCCACTCCGTGGCCGAGGCCAGGTTTCGTCCCGACGCCGAACGAACCACGAAGCGTCAGCAGTGACGCCATCAAC
>DMPQ01000505.1 GCA_003455945.1 Planctomycetaceae bacterium | reverse complement strand
ACTACGACAGAACAGTGCGACCGAGGGCGGTCGCACTACGCCAGAACGCTGCGGCCGGCCACTCAGGCCAGCAGCTCCGAGATGACTCGGCCGTGGACATCGGTCAGGCGCCGATCGATCCCGTCGTGACGGACCGACAGCTTCCGAAAGTCGATCCCGAGCAGATGCAGGATCGTCGCATGGATGTCGTAGACCTGAGTCGGGTTGAGGCGATCGGCCGGCTTGTATCCCCACTCGTCGCTCGGCCCGTACGAGACCCCTCCGCGGATCCCGCCTCCCGCAAGCCAGTTCGTGAAACAGTACGGGTTGTGGTCGCGCCCGACTCCGCCCTGAGACGACGGCATGCGGCCGAACTCGGTGGTCCAGAGAATGATCGTGTCCTCGAGCAGCCCGCGCTGTTCGAGATCCTTGATCAGCGCGGCGGTCCCTCGGGCCATGCCGAGCGCCAACGGCCCGTGATCCCGCGCGAGGTTCTCGTGCGAATCCCAGTTGCGCCGCGGGAAGCCGTTGTCGTTCCCCGACCAGATCTGCACGAATCGGACGCCCCGTTCGAGCAATCGTCGCGCGACCAGACACTTCCGCCCGAAGTGTTCCGTCTCTTCTTCGGCGTTGATCTCGGACGGCCACGAGCTCCGACCGTGATCGAGGCCATAGAGCTTCATCACGTGAGCCGGCTCGTCCGACAGATCGAGCGCTTCGGGAGCCGAGAGCTGCATGCGCGCGGCGAGTTCGTACGATCGGATCCGCGCCTCGAGACGCGAGTCTTCTTCGCGTCCCGTCAGGTGTTCGCGATTGAGTCGTTCGAGCAGTTCCAGCCCCGCTCGCTCGGACGCCGGTCCGATCTTCGGCACCTCGGGCGGAAACAGGTCGGCGATCGGCCGATCGCTCCCGGGGCGAATCACCGTCCCCTGATGCTGAGCCGGCAGGAACGCGCCGTGCCAGTTCTTCGGGCCGTTCGATGCATAGCCGCGATGATCGGGGAGCACGACGAAGGTCGGCAGATCGTCGTTCAGACTCCCGAGCGCGTAGCTGATCCAGCAACCCATCCCGGGAAAGCCGGGGAGCTGGAATCCGGTCGCCTGCAGATAGGTCGCCTGACTGTGCACGCCGGTCTTGCCGACCATGTTGTGGACGAACGCGATCCGGTCGACGACGTCGCCCAGCGGAGCAACGACGTCGCTGAGTTCCTTGCCGCATTCGCCGTAGGGGCGAAACGCGAAGGGGGACTTCATCCAGGGACCGAGACCGTCCTGAAACGTCTCGACCTTCTCGCCGAAGTCGGAGGGTTCGCCGTGCCGCTTGGCGAGCTCCGGCTTGTGGTCCCATAGATCGATATGACTCGCCGCGCCGGCCATGAAGAGCTGCACGACTCGTTTTGCCCGCGGCGGATGATGGAACGCGTCGAATCGCGCGCCGCTCCCCAGACGAATGTCGTCGCTCGCCCCCACCGAGTCATTGCCGAGCAGGCCGGCCAGCGCGAGCAGACCGAACCCGGCGCCGCTGCCGGCGAGCAGTTCGCGACGTGTCGGAACGTGATGCGTGAAGAACATCGATCGGACTCCCGTCGCGCGACGCATCGCGCCTCAGTCGACAAAGACGAACTCGTTCAGATTGACGATCATGCGCCCGGTGTTGGCGAGGCCGAACTCGCGGGCATACTCGGCGAGGGCAGCAAGCTCGTCGCGCGACGGAAGCCGTCCGATCGCGCGCAGGAAGAGCGATTCGATCTGCCCTTCGAGATCGGGCGCATCGCGTTCGGCTCGCGCCGCCAACTCGTCCGCCATCGCGACGACGAAGCGGTTGTTGAGCATCGCGAGCGCCTGGAGCGACGTCTGTGTCTCGTCCCGCTTCGCGACCGACATCGACGGATCGGCGCAGTCGAGGGTCGTCAGGAACGGTTGCGGCTGCGAACGGACGATGAACCGGTAGATCGAGCGGCGGTGCGTCGCCGGATCGAGCGGATCGTACTTCTGATACTCGTAGTGAGGCGAATGCTCGGGACGTTCGATGACGAAGTCCATGAAGCCCGGACCTCCCATTCGCGTATCGAGACGCCCGGCGAGGAGCAGGATCGAGTCGCGCACCTCTTCGGCCGACAGTCTTCGACGGTTCATGCGCCACAGCAGCCGGTTGCCGCCGTCGATCCGCTCCGCTTCCGAGTTCCGCGCCACCTGCTGACGATAGGCGCTGCTCAGACAGATCATACGGTGAAGTCGCTTGAACGACTGGCCGCCGTCGCGGAACTCGACCGCCAACCAATCGAGCAGCTCGGGATGCGAGGGGAGCTGACCGCCGCGGCCGAAGTCGTTCGGCGAATCGACGATGCCGCGGCCGAAGTGATGGAGCCAGATCCGATTGACGATCGAACGCCAGGTCAGCGGATTGTCGTCGCGTACGATCCACTCGGCGAGCGCCGCACGCCGAGCGCTCTCGTCGTTCGGATCGGCGAGATCGAATCGAGCAGGGACGTCGGGAATGAGAGGGACCGCTCCGGGGGAAGCAAGTTCGCCGGGGCGAGTCACGTCGCCGCGCGCGAGCACGCGGATCTCACGAGGACCGAGACCCGCTCGGCCTCGAAACGCCCCGGAGCCGGCATGGACCGTTCCGGCGTAGACTTGGGACGGAGCGGGGAGTGCGTCGAGTTCGGCTCGCAGGCGATCGAGGCGTCGGTCGATCTCGGCGCGTCGCGCCGGCAATTCGGGCCCCAGCGTCTCGGCCGTCCGCCGCTCGAGCAACTCGCGAATCGACTCGGCCTCGCGGCGATCCTCTTCGGGAGCGACCAGAGCCGCGAGCTGCTCGACCGGCGCGACGAGAGCCGCGCGACTCGAGTAGCCGTCGGTCAGCGCATCCCGATGCCACAATCCGGCGTCGATCGAATCGGACGGCAGGACCGGCCTGCCTGCGGCGACGTTCTCGCCTGCGGAAACGATCTCGATCTCGGCGAGTGCGAAGGCAAAGCGGTTCTCGCCACGGTCCCACAGTCGCTCGGCGACCAGTCGGACGAAGCGCGCCTGATCCCGCAACTCGAACTCGACGATCTCGTCTCCCGGGTTCGGCTGATCGCTCTCCGATCGATCGACCGCGACTCGGGGGGACGTGAACTCGGCCTCATCCGAGAGTTCGATCCGATAGCGGACCGGAAAGCCGAAGCCCGGAGTCGTCGGTTGCCAATCGACCGGCTTGGCCGGGACCAGGCGGATCTGATCGATCGATCGCGTCTCGCCCAGATCGATCGCGACCGATTTGGTCGCCGTCGCCTGCGTCGCGAACTCGCTGTGAAACCCGTTCGTCGGGCTGGACGAACGAGTCGCGAAGCGATCGGCGAGCGAGCGGGAGCCGTAGATGCCGTCAATCAGCGCGACTCGCGACCAGCGGGGAGGGGCCTCGATCGAATCGAGCGACGTCACCTCGCGAATCGCCGCGATCGCTCCGTTCGAGACGACGGTCAGTTCGCCGAGCGCGAAGATCCAATCGTTCGACAGAGGTTCTCCCGAACGTCGACGATTCCAGAGACGCTCGGCCGTTACGCGGACGAACCTTGCGGCCGTCTCGTCAGCGTCGACCACGACCGCAAAACGGCCCGGCCGATGCGCGTCGTCGGCGATCCCGTCGTGCAGCAAGCGAGGCTGCCGAAAGTCGGCGTCGTCCGAGACCTCGACTCGATAGCGTTCGGGAAAGCCGAAATCGCCGAAACCGTACTCGTCGGCAGCGACGAGCAGAATCCGATCGATCGGCAGCGACCGACCGAGATCGACCTGTACCCACTTCGCCCGATCGGGCTCCACGGCAACCTGAGAGTGCCAGCCGTAGGCCTCGGTGCGCGGGGAGCTTGGGTCATCGATCTCGGTGGTCGAGCGTTGCAGCTCTTCCAGACGCTGCCGGAGCGAGCGCAGCTCGTCGGTCATCTTCGAAGCGATCGCCGCGTCGGTCTCGTTCCCTTCGCGCTCGACCGCTGCGATCTCACGAGTCAGCTCGAGACGTCGCACGGCGACCGAGGGATCGGGATCGTAGGACCGATCGGCTCGATCGATCGCCGCAAAGACCGCCTGCAGCGCATAGTAGTCCTCCATCGTCACCGGATCGAACTTGTGGTCGTGGCATCGAGCGCACTGCACCGTCAGGCTGGTGAAGGTGTTGAGCGCGCTCGACACCATGTTGTCTCGATCCAGACTGCGAGCGATCTGGCCGTCGATCTTCGACTCGTCGACTTCGGCATGCCCGATGAAGTCCCACGGGCCGGCGGCGATGAAGCCGGTCGCGACGACTCCGTCGGGCGATTCGGGCCAGAAGCGATCACCTGCCAGTTGTTCGCGCACGAAGCGACCGTACGGCTTGTCCTCGCTGAACGCGCGAATGACATAGTCGCGATAGGGCCAGGCGTTTTCGCGGAGCTTGTCCTTGTCGTAGCCGTGGGTGTCGCCGTACTGCACGACATCCAGCCAATGCCGCGCCCACCGCTCGCCGTAGTGCGGCGAATCCAGCAGTTCGTCGACCAGTTTCTCGTAGGCGAGCGGATCCGGATCGTCGACGAACCGGGCGATCCGATCGGGGGTCGGCGGCAGTCCGGTCAGGTCGTAGGTCAGGCGGCGGATCAGCGTGCGACGATCGGCCGGCGGCGAGAAGCCCAAGCCGTTTCGTCGCAACTCGGCGAGCAGGAAGCGATCAATCGGCGAGCGGAGCTCAGCCGGTTCGGCGTCATCGACCTCGGGAAGATCGGGGCGATGCAGCGGCCTGAGCGACCACCAATCGAGATCGGCAACGGTCGGCTTCTCGATCCGGAAGCCGTCAGGCCAGCGGGCGCCGTCGGCGATCCAAGCGCGGATCGCATCGATCGAATCGCGATCGAGCGGGTCCGCCTCCTCGGGCATCGCCGCGCTCCCGTCGGTCGGCTCGATCATCTCGATCAGCAGACTCGCGTCCGGATCACCCGGTTCGACCAACGCCCCCGAGTCCCCTCCGGCCAGCGCCTCGGCACTCTGCAGCGAGAGTCCT
Source organism: Planctomycetaceae bacterium (assembly GCA_003455945.1). Lineage (GTDB taxonomy): Bacteria > Planctomycetota > Planctomycetia > Pirellulales > Pirellulaceae > UBA11682. The sequence goes on along the minus strand of DMPQ01000505.1, from coordinate 4,685 downwards.
CCCTTGCGCTCATCGTCGGCATGGCAGCTCAGGCAACGCCGCGCCAGGACCGGCGCGACGATCGAGCGGAAAGGATCGTCGGCGGCGGAAACGATCGATGTGCCGGCGAGCGCCACCGCGAGCAGCACGATCGCTCGCGCGAGCAGCGGCCAGTGCGGTCGAAGAAGGCGCCGCCGAGAAACGGGCCGAACGGAAACGAGCGGCGGCGCAAGCGACCGAAGGACGAGACGACTCATCGGCGGCGTCCGTGTCGAAGCGAGGTGGGATGGGGAGCGGGCGGGGCGTTCGGTACTTCGGAGGTTCGCTGCAGCGAGCGGTGCGAGACCGAACGCTCCCGATTCTAACCGCGGGCTCCGCGCGATGCCTCCTTTTGCCGGCGGTTCGGAAGCGAGTCGGTCGCGAAGCCGGATGAGCCACGCCCCGAACGGTCAGCCCGAGACAGGAGGGGATCGACTACGATGTCCTCTCGCCGACCTCGAGAACGCCTGACGCTCGGTTCGTTTCGGAGCGACTGCTGCATGTCCGCCCCTCATCGACGCCGCCGACCTCGCAAGGCTGTCCCTCGCCCGGTCGGCTTTCGCGATCGCCTCTACGAGACGATCTTCGAATCGGACACGCGCGGCGGAAAGCTCTTCGATCTCTTTCTGCTGACGGCGATCTTCGCCAGCATCGTCGCGGTATCGCTGGAGTCGGTGCCGTCGATCTCGGCGCAGCATCACGACAAGCTGATCGTGCTCGAGTGGGGCTTCACGCTTCTGTTCTCGATCGAGTACCTGTTGCGTCTGTACTGCGTCACGAACCGCCGCGCCTATGCGACGAGCTTCTGGGGGCTGATCGATCTGGCGTCGATCCTGCCGTCGTATGTCGGGCTGATCTCGGGAGGGGTGATCTCGTTTCCGATCCTGCGATCGTTCCGGCTGCTGCGGGTCTTTCGGGTGCTGAACCTGTTCCACCTATCCGAAGACGCGACGGAGATGGGACAGGCGATCTGGCAGGCGCGCGGCAAGGTGATCGTCTTCCTGTCGTTCGTGGCGATCGTCGTCACCGTCTCGGGAGCGACGATGTACGAGATCGAACATCTGGGAGACCGCAACTCGCGGTTCGACTCGATTCCCCAATCGATCTACTGGGCGATCGTCACGATGACGACGGTCGGCTACGGGGACATCGTCCCGCAAACGCCCCTCGGCAAGTTCGTGTCGGCCGTCCTGATCCTGATCGGCTACAGCCTGATCATCGTGCCGACCGGCTTCGTTTCGGCCGAACTCCTGGCGGTGCGACGTCACGACCATGCGCTGACGCAGACCTGTCCGCATTGCCTGCTCGAAGGGCACGAGCGCGACGCGGTCTTCTGTCGCGTCTGCGGGCATCAGCTCGAACCGGACGGCGAACCGGTCGGTTGACGCGGCCCGGCAACGAGACCGAAAGAAGCGGCCCGCATCAGAGGCGGGCGCGCCGTCGGACAGGGATCGACGTCAACTCCGTTGACGAGGGGCTGCGGTCCTTGCCGTTCAGAGCTCGCCGTCGAGAGCGAGCTTGTGGAAGGTGTGCGTGATCCGATCCTGGTTCTCGAGCAGCCAGTCGATCGTCGGTTCCCCTCGCATCGCCTTGCCGATCGCCTTGGCCATGGCCGCCCGATGCGTTCGAAAGAGGATCTCGTGATCGATCTCTTCGGTCAGCACGGCCGGATCGAGCCAGACCGAGACGATGATTCCCAGATCGTTCGCCTTCTCCTCGGGAATGTCGCCGGCGCGGACCGCGTCGAGCACGCCGTTGGCGATCGCCGCCTGGACCGTCCCCATCAGGATGTTGGTGTAGCGGTTGCTGGTCACGGTCACCTTGCTGACCATCACCGTCACCGGCTTGACCTGCACGTCGCAGTCGAGGATCGCAAAGACCTTGGAATGCCCCTTGGACTGATCGCCCATCAGACCGGCGATCGCCTGGCCGACCGGTCCGTCGAGCTCGCCGATCACCACCTCCGGTTCGGCCGCCGACCATGCCGCCTCGTCCTCGACCACAGCCTCGCCCGTCCGCATCACGATCCGTTCGGCCATCGCGTCTTTCCTGTTCCGTTCGCGGAGTTCGTCGATCGATCCGAAGTTTCCTGACACGGGCCTCGACGACGGCTCGCGTCGGCGGCGATTCTAGGCGACCGACGAAGCGGAGCGGAGGGGACCGAGCGCGGGGAACTCGCCGCTCGCCGTCGTTCATCGCCCGCCTCAGCCGCGTCGCGACTCATCTTGCGACTCATCTTGCGGTCCCCGCACGCCGGCCGACCTTGTAGACTCGGGGGCGTCCTTTCGCCACGCATCGTTCCTCAGGCTTCTCGGGAGAGTCGATCTCATGCGACGCTCGAACATCCTCGCGGCTCGGCTGNNGGCTGCGCCGCCTGCCGATCCTCTCGGCGCTCTGCGCGACGCTCGCGTTCCCTTTTGCCTCGGCCGAGCCGCGTGCCGACGAAGGGATGTATCCGGTCAGCGAACTCGAACGCCTGCCGCTCGCCGAGCGCGGTCTGAGGATGCCGGTCTCGGAGATCTTCGATCCGAACGATCTCTGCCTGCTCGACGGGATCTGTCGAGTCGACGGCTGCACCGGCAGCTTCGTCTCGCCCGACGGGCTGATCATCACGAACCATCACTGCGCGTATCGAGCGATCCAGACTGCCAGCGCGCCGGAGCATGACTATCTGACCGACGGCTTCGTCGCGAGGACTCGTGCGGAGGAAATCCCGGCTCCCGGCTACACCGTTCGGATCACCGAGTCGTATCGGGATGTCTCGGACGAGGTGCTGTCGGTCGTCACCGCCGACATGTCGTTCCTGGACCGCTCCAAGGCGATCGAGAAGCGGCGCAAGGAGCTCGAGCGTCAAGCCGAGACGGATCATCCGGGGCTGCGAGCCGAAGTCGGCGAGATGTTCGCCGGCAAGACCTACGTGCTGTTCCTGTACACCTATCTGAAGGATGTCCGCCTGGTCTTCGCTCCGCCCGATTCGGTCGGCGAGTTCGGCGGTGCGATCGACAATTGGGAATGGCCTCGGCATACCGGTGACTTCAGCTTCATGCGGGCGTACGTGGCGCCGGACGGATCGTCGGCCGAGTACTCTCCGGACAACATCCCGTTCCGACCGAAGCGACACCTGCGAGTCCAGCCGGCCGGAGTCCGCGAAAGCGACTACGTGATGCTGCTCGGCTATCCCGGACGGACCGCGCGGCATCGGACGTCGCACTTCCTCGAGTACGAGCGTGACGTGCGCCTGCCGCATCTGGTCGATCTCTNNACATGGAGGCCGCCGGCGCGGCAGACCGAGGGGTCGCGCTGAAGCTGGCCAGTCGGATGCAGGGGCTCGAGAACGTCGAGAAGCGCTCGCGCGGCCAGCTCAAGGGACTCCGTCGCGCCGGTATCGTTCCGGCTCGGCAACACCAGGAAGCCGAGCTGCAGGCCTATATCGACGCCGATCCGGAGCGGCGCGAGCGCTACGGTTCGCTCCTGACCGAACTCGATGCGTACTACGACGAACTGACGGCCGCCGCGCCGCGCGAGCTCGACGAGCGATCGCTGACCTCGACCTGTCGGACGCTGTCGATCGCGTTCACGCTGTTCGATGCGGCGCACGAGCGAGCCAAGGAGGATCTCGAGCGCGAGTCGCCGTACATGGATCGGAATTGGCCTCAGACGCTCGATCGATTGAGACTGTCGTGCAAGGATCTCGATCTCGAGACCGACCGACTGATGCTTGCCGAGATGCTCCGGCGACTCGGCCCGTGGCTCGATCCGGCAACCCTCGCGCCGCTCGCCGACGGCGCCGCACCTCGCGACACCGGCCTGACCGACGATCGGATCGGTGCGGAGGTCGATCGATTCTTCCTCGGCACGCGACTGGGCGAAGCGGCGTTTCTGAACGAGTGCCTCGAACGAAGCCCGGACGAACTGGTCCGTACCGACGACTCGGCGCTGAAACTGATCGCGCTCTGGTATCCGCGACTGATGCGGCTGAGAGAACTCGACAAGGAACGCGAAGGGCGCGAGGGACGACTGTACGGAGAACTGCAGACGATCAAGGCGGAGTTCCTGGCGACGAACTTCGTCCCCGACGCCAACGGCACGCTCCGGCTGACCTTCGGACACGTGCGAGGCTTCTCGCCCGAGGATGCCGTCTACAAGCAACCGTTCACGACGCTGCAGGGAATGCTCGACAAGGGGACCGGAACGGTTCCGTTCGTCGTCCCGCAGCAGATTCTCGAGCGGGTCGAGGCCAAGGACTTCGGGTCGTTCGTCCATCCCGACCTCGGCCAGGTACCGGTCGCGATGCTCTACGACACCGACACGACCGGAGGGAACTCGGGGAGTCCGGTGCTGAACGCCGACGGCGAACTGGTCGGCGTCAACTTCGACCGCTGCTTCGAGGCGACGATCAACGATTTCGCCTGGAACGAGAACTACAGCCGTTCGATCGGCGTCGACATCCGCTACGTCCTCTGGATCACGGGCCGCGTCTTCGACGGAAACCACCTGCTGCGCGAAATGGGAGTCGAAGATCGGCGGTAGGAGTTCGTCGTCACTCACGCGTTGCCTTGTCGTGGCCCCGCGTCGTCCCCGACGCGCGGCCGAGCGACACCGGACGTTCCTGACGCTGCGCAGCTCGTTCGGTGTCCGCATCGGACGCCCTCGGCTCGGGACGAGCC
>DMPQ01000352.1 GCA_003455945.1 Planctomycetaceae bacterium | reverse complement strand
ATCGACGGTCTCGAAGCGGACGTCGTCACGCTCGCTTCGGCTTACGACATCGATGCGATCGCCTCGGCTCGTCCCGAACTGCTCGCCGCCGACTGGCGATCGCAGCTCCCCAACGGCTCCGCTCCCTACACCTCGACGATCGTCTTTCTGGTCCGCCGCGGCAACCCGCTCGGCATCCGCGATTGGAGCGATCTGACGAACGGCCGGACGCAGGTCGTGATGCCGAATCCGAAGACGAGCGGCGGGGCGCGGTGGATCATTCTCGCCGCCTGGGGCTACGTGCTGCGGCAGGAGTTCGGTCCCGACTGGGACGGACTGGAAGATCCCGAGCGGCTGGCGGCTGCCGAGGCGAAGGCCGAAGCGTTCGTGACCGAACTGGTCAAGCGCGTGCCGGTGCTCGACAGCGGCGCCCGCGGATCGACCAACACCTTTCTGCAGCGAGGCATCGGTGACGTCCTGCTGACCTGGGAGAACGAGGCGCACCTGGCGATCGCCGAGGCGGGTTCGGACCAGGTCGAGATCGTGGTCCCGTCGGTCAGCATCCTGGCCGAGCCTCCGGTCGCCCTGATCGGCGGCGTGGCCGAGAAGCACGGCACGACCGAGGTGGCTCGCGCCTATCTCGAACATCTCTACTCGCCGCGCGGCCAGCAGCTCGCCGCGCAGTATCACTTCCGCCCGTCGCAGCCCGAGACGCTCAGCGAAGCGGAGCGGGCGAAGTTCGAACAGCTCGAACTCTTCACCATCGATCGGGTCTTCGGCGGCTGGACCGCCGCTCAGCGCCGGCACTTCGACGACGGCGGGACCTTCGACCGGATCTATCGTCCCGAGGGCGCGGCCCCCTGACGCGCGGCGACCGAGCCCGTTCGCCGTCCGACATGACCCGGCCGGTTCCGCGCGGAACCGAAGCTCCCCGACCCGATGCCGCAGGGAAGCGGCCTGAAGAGGAATCGATGAGTTCGACGTTTCGACGACCCAGCCCCTTGCCCGGCTTCGCGCCGACGATGGCGTACACGCTGGTCTACCTGCTGCTGATCGTCCTGCTTCCGCTCTCCAGCCTGTTCCTGCAGCTCGGGAACCTGACGTGGGAGTCGTTCCGCGAGGCGGTCTTCGATGCGCGAGTCTTGGCGTCGTATCGGCTGACGTTCGGTCTCTCGGCCGCCGCCGCGCTCTTCGATCTCGTCTTCGGGTTCCTCGTCGCCTGGACCTTGGTCCGCTACCGCTTTCCGGGACGCGACCTGCTCGACGCGACGATCGACATTCCGTTCACGTTGCCGACCGCCGTGTCGGGGATCGCCCTGACCGCGATCTGGGCCTCGAACGGCTGGATCGGTTCGTGGCTGGACGGTTTCGGCATTCGAGTCGCCTACACGTCGTGGGGCATCTTCCTGGCACTCGCCTTCATCGGTCTGCCGTTCGTCGTTCGGACGCTGCAGCCGGCGATCGAGGAGCTCGATGCCGAGCAGGAAGCAGCTGCAGCGGGGCTCGGCGCCGGGCGCTTCGCGATCTTCGCGCGGGTCCTGTTGCCCGCCCTCGTCCCGGCGGCAGTGACCGGCTTTGCTCTCGCCTTTGCCCGCGGGCTGGGCGAATACGGCTCGGTCGTCTTCATCTCGGGGAACATGCCGTTCAGGACCGAGATCGTCTCGCTGCTGATCGTCACGAAGCTCGAGCAGTACGACACGAACGGTGCGGCGGCGATCGCCGTGGTGATGCTCGGCGCTTCGTTCCTGATCCTGCTGGCGATCAACCTGCTGCAGCAGCGTGTCCGTCGCCTGCTCGGATCGGAGGGTTGAGGCATGAGCGGCACGCGACGACAGCTCGGTCTTCGACTCGGCCCGGCGCTGGCGATCGGCCTGACGGTCGGCGGGATGATCGTGCTGATCGCCCTGCCGGTCGCCGCGATCTTCGTCCAGGCGTTGCGGGACGGGATCGGCGGCTATTCGCGAGCGCTCGCCGATCCGGCCGCGCTCCATGCGATCTGGCTGACCTGCCTGGCGGCCGGCATCGCGGTCCCGCTGAATCTGGTCTTCGGGCTCGTCGCCTCGTGGGCGATCGCCAAGTTCGTCTTTCCGGGGCGCGAGCTGCTGATTTCGCTGATCGATCTGCCGTTCGCCGTCTCGCCGGTGATCTCGGGACTGATCTGGGTACTGGTCTTCGGCGCCCGCGGCTGGTTCGGACCGTGGCTCGACGACTGGGACGTGAAGGTGATCTTCGCCGTCCCCGGGATCGTGCTCGCCACGCTCTTCGTCACCTTTCCGTTCGTCGCACGGGAATTGATTCCGCTGATGCTCGAGCAAGGGGCCGAAGAGGAGATCGCGGCCCGTTCGCTGGGAGCCGGCGGTTGGCAGATCTTCCGACGAATCACCTTGCCCAACATCCGCTGGGCCCTGCTGTACGGAGTCCTGCTGTGCAACGCGCGAGCGATGGGAGAGTTCGGAGCGGTCTCGGTGGTGTCGGGACATGTCCGCGGCCGGACGAACACGATGCCCCTGCACATCGAGATTCTCTACAACGACTACGACGTGACGGCCGCCTTCGCGATCGCCTCGCTCCTGGCGCTGCTCGGGCTGGTGACGCTGGCGGTCAAGCGCTGGACCTCGCGCCGCACGGCGTCGGAACTCTCCCTGGCCGGAGCGACGACGTCATGAGCATCGAAGTCCGCAACGTGAGCAAGTCGTTCGGCGGCCGCAAGGTGCTCGATGCCGTCGATCTGAAGGTCGAACAGGGAGAGCTGCTGGCGCTGCTCGGCCCGTCGGGTTCGGGCAAGACGACGCTGCTGCGACTGATCGCCGGCATGGAGACGCCGGACCCGGGTTCGGGCGAGATCCTCTTTCTCGGCGACGATGTCCGCGGCCGCGACGTTCGCGATCGCCAGGTCGGCTTCGTCTTTCAGCACTACGCCCTCTTCCGGCACATGACGGTCTTCGAGAACGTCGCGTTCGGACTCCGCGTCCGCCCGCGGAAGGTCCGCCCGTCGAAGGCCGAGATCCGCGAGCGGGTCGAGAAGCTGTTGTCGATGGTGCAGCTCGAAGGATTCGGCGGTCGCTTTCCCGCTCAGCTCTCCGGAGGCCAGCGGCAGCGCGTCGCGCTCGCCCGGGCGCTGGCGATCGAGCCGCGGGTGCTGCTGCTGGACGAACCGTTCGGAGCGCTCGACGCGAAGGTCCGCGCCGGACTTCGCGCCTGGCTCCGCCGACTGCATTCCGAACTTCACATCACGACGATTCTCGTGACGCACGATCAGGACGAGGCGCTGGAGGTGGCCGACCGAGTCGTCGTCATGAACCAGGCGCGCATCGAACAGGTCGGCACGCCGCATGAGGTCTTCCATGCTCCGGCCACCGAGTTCGTGATGGACTTTCTGGGGACCGTCAACGTCTTCAGCGGGCGAGTGCATCGCGGCGAGGCCGACTTCGGCACGCTCCGACTGCCGTGCGCCAATGTCCCCTCCCACACGGCCGATCAGGTCCGACTGTACGTCCGACCCCACGAACTCGATCTCGCCCGCGACTCGGGGCGACAGGACGGACTCACCGCGACCGTCTTGCGATCGGTCCCCGCCGGCTCGTGCGCCAAGGTGCTGCTCGAGACGGTCGACGGAGTCGCGCTGCAGGTCGATCTGCCGTTCGAGCGCTGGCATGAACTCTCGCCGATCGACGGTGAACGGCTGGAGGTCTTTCCGCGACATGTCCGCGCGTTCGTGCCCGACTACTCGATCTGATCCGAAATGCCTCGTAACGCAAGATCGCGAACGGAGTCCGCACCGATGCCCCTCGACGATCGAACGAACGACTCGGCCCGCGACGAACGTCGCACGGGCCCCCACGAGCCCGCCGCGATCGAACGGGTGGTCGAGGCGCTGCGCGAACTGAGGTTCGGCAGCGTCAACATCCTGGTTCAGGACGGAGTCATCGTGCAGATCGATCGGACCGAAAAGGTCCGTCTGCGCGGAGGACGCTAGTCCGCTCGACGACGAATGAGTCGCGATCGACGCGACTCGAACCACTCGACTCGCGCGTCCGTCAGGAAACGGCGCCCGAGTCCGGACCGACCCGATCCGCGGGAGGTATCTCAGCCAGACGACGATCTCGGTCGACCGGAGCACCGGAGACGCGAGCCGACTCGGGAGAGTCAGCCATGTTCCGGTTCCTGTCCGCTCCGAGCGAGCGGACCCGTGTCCCGTCCGCTGTTGCCGCATCGACCTCGTCGGATCGGCCTGTCTCGTGCCGCGAACGCATCGCTTCCGATGCGCGCGGAGCGACCGATCGCTGTCGGTCGATCGGTCCGCGTTCGGGCTCGGTTCGTCGAACCGGGCGCCGAGCTCTCTGGAGTGCGCTGCTGGCCGCGACGCTGCTGCCGATCGGCTGCGGCGGCGAGTCGCGGATCGCCGTCCATCCGGTTCAAGGGCGGATCGTCGACGGCGGCCAGCCGCTGGTCGGCGCCATGGTCGTCTTTCATCCGACCGACGTCTCGCTCGCGGAGCTGTCGCCGCGCGGAACGACCGATGCCGACGGGCGCTTCGTCCTGACCACCTTCGATTCCGCGGACGGAGCGCCGGCCGGCGATTACGTCATCACGGTGCTGAAGTTCGAGACGGTCGAAGGGCCGAACGGCATCGAGCCGGGGCCGAACGTGCTCGACCGATCGCTCGCCGATCGGACCGCGTCTCCGTTTCGCTTCACCGTCGCTCTCGGACCCAACACCGTTCCGGACTACGAGGTCCGGCGCTGAGTCGCTTCGCCTTCGTTCCGATCGCGCGAGAACGTCTCGCCCGATCGGCCTCGCATGAAATCAAGCCTTCGAACACGAACGCAATCAGGAGTTCCGATCATGTCCGTTTCCCGTTCGATCCGCCGCGGCGGATTCACGCTCGTCGAACTGCTCGTGGTGATCGCCATCATCGGCGTTCTCGTCTCGCTGCTGTTGCCCGCCGTCCAGATGGCGCGCGAAGCGGCGCGGCGCACCCAGTGCTCGAATCACCTCCGGCAGCTCGCCATCGGTGCGCACAACTTCCACGACACGCGCGGTTCGCTCCCCTCGAGCGTCCGCCCGCCCGGATTGACGCCGCTGCCGCGCATCGCCGGTCTGACCTTCCTGCTGCCGTACATCGAGCAGCAGACGCTCTTCGATCGTTATGACCAGTCCTCGAACTGGTTCGACACGATCAACCTGCCGGTCACGTCGACCGACATCCAGGTCTACAACTGCCCGTCGACGCCGCAGTTCGGCCGTCGCGACGGTATCCCCGAGGCGACTCCGTGGAGCGGGACGCTCGTCGCCGTCACCGACTATTCGCCGACGATCGGCGTCGACCAGCGACTTCACTATCTGGGACTGGTCGACGAATACGGAGCCGGTGCGATGCCGAAGAACGGCACGCCGCGGTTGGCCGACATCACCGACGGGACGTCGAACACGCTGCTGTATGCCGAGTCGGCGGGACGGCCGTTCGTCTATCGGCTGCGCAAGCTGGTCGGCACGCTGCCGCAGAATCGGCTCAACGCCGGTGGCTGGTCGCGCCCGGCCAGCGACTTCTCGATCGACGGCTCGTCGCTCGACGGCACGACGTTTCCGGGCCCCGGCGCGATCAACTTCACCAACGGCGAGGACATCGGGAGCGCCGCCTTTCCGCATCCGTACTACGGCAGCGAAGGGACCTCCGAGATCTTCTCGTTCCACCCGGGCGGAGCCAACGCGGCGTTTGCCGACGGCTCGGTTCGCCTGCTGAACCGCAATCTCGGGATCCGCGATCTGGCCCGCCTGGTGACTCGCGGCGGAGGCGAACCGGTCTCGGTCCAGTGATGCGGATTCGCGGAGGTCGGATCGGTTTCGATCCAGCTTGATCGTCCGATGGCATTCGAGCTGCGACACGCCGCTCAGGAATCGCCCGAACCGTGTGGGGTTCGGCGATCCTGCGCGGCGTGTTCGTTGGTCGGTAGAGCGACACGCGTTCGTCGCGTCGTCGACCCCGGACGTCGACCTCGGAGGTNNGATCGATCGCCGCTGCCGAGCGACATCACACGCCGAGATCGCTTGCCGAGGTCGCCTGATCACCTGCTCCGTGGAGACGAACGCCGGCCGGCGCGACTTGAGAGCGGATGGTCCGGTGCGCTACGATGAGCCCCGCGCGGCACGTGGCGGGATCGTTCTCCCCACTGGCCGATGTCGTCCGATCTCGCGCGGTCGAGCCAGNNGAGCCAGAGCTCGCTGCGCCTCGTCGCGGAGCATCGATCGTGAAGCTCGCTTCGTCTTCTCGCCGGCCTTGTCGCGTCGCGCTGTGGTCGGTGTTGCTGCTGTCGATGCTGTCCGCCGAGTCGTCGTGCGCGGCGATCGTCGACGACTCGCCCGACGAGCTCGCCTCGCTCTCGTACGACATCGTCGTCTACGGCGGCACCAGCGGCGGAGTGATCGCCGCGATCCAGGCGCGGCGTCTGGGGCGATCGGTCGTGCTGCTCGAGCCGGGCCGGCACTTGGGCGGACTCACCTCCGGCGGTCTCGGAGCGACCGACATCGGCAACAAGGGGGCGATCGGCGGTCTGTCGCGCGAGTTCTATCGGCGCGTCAAACGCTGGTACGGTCTACCGCACGCCTGGAAGCAGCAGCGCGCCGACGAGTACCGCGATCCGCATCGCTCGGCCGCCGAGGATGCGATGTGGACCTTCGAGCCGCATGTCGCCGAACGGATCTTCGACGACTGGATTCTCGAGGCCAAGGTGCCGGTCGTCCGTCAGGAGCGGCTGGTTCGCGCGGCCGATCCCTCGGCACGCCCGGCCGGCGTCGAAATGAGGGACGGACGGATCGTCGCGATCCGGACCGAGTCGGGGCGGCGCTGGACCGGCCGGATCTTCATCGACGCGACCTACGAAGGGGATCTGCTCGCCGAAGCGGGAGTCTCGTACGTCGTCGGCCGCGAGGCGGAAGCGACCTACGGCGAATCGCTCAACGGCGTCCGCACCGCTCAGGCGACCAAGCATCAGTTCGTCGACGGCGTCGATCCGTACGTCATCGCCGGCGATCCGAGCAGCGGACTTCTCCCCGGCATCGATCCGACCGGACCAGGAATCGAAGGGGCCGGCGATCATCGCGTGCAGGCGTACTGTCTGCGGATGTGCAACACCGATCACCCCGAGAATCGCCGCCCCTGGCGACGCCCGGACGACTACGATCCGCGCGACTACGAGCTGCTGCTGCGGAACTTCGAAGCGGGCGAGACGCGGGCGCCGTGGAATCCGATCGCGATGCCCAATCGCAAGACCGACACGAACAACAATCACGGCTTCTCGACCGATCGGATCGGCGCGAGTTACGACTGGGCCGAGGCGAGCTACGAGCGGCGCGACGAGATCCGCGACGAGCATCAGTCGTATCAGGAAGGGCTGATGTGGACGCTGGCCAATGACCCTCGCGTTCCGGCGGCGATCCGCGAGGAGTTCGCGGCGTGGGGCCCTTGCCGCGACGAGTTCGCGGAGCATGACGGCTGGTCGCACCAGTTGTACGTCCGCGAAGCGCGGCGGATGATCGGCCGGACCGTGATGACTCAGCAGCACTGCCAAGGGACGGTCGTCGCGTTCGATGCGATCGGCCTGGCCGCCTACACGATGGACTCGCACCACGTGCAGCGTCATGTCGACGCGAGCGGCCAAGTTCGCAACGAAGGGGACGTGCAGGTCGGCGGCTTTCCTCCCTACGGCATCTCTTACGGCGCGATCGTGCCGCGGCGCGAGGAGTGCGTCAATCTGCTCGTCCCGGTCGCCCTCGGCGCCTCGCACATCGCCTACGGCTCGATCCGGATGGAGCCGGTCTTCATGGTGCTCGGGCAAAGCGCGGCGACCGCCGCCGACCTGGCGCTCGACGAGCAGCGGAATGTCCAGGACATTCCGATCGGAACGCTGCAGGAGCGACTGCGGGCCGAGGGGCAGGTTCTCGAATGGACGGGCAACACCGGCCTCGATCCGCGCCGCTTGAACGGGGTCGTGCGCGACGATGTTCAGGCGGAGTTCGTCGGCACCTGGAGCGGCAGCACGTCGGTCGCACCCTATGTCGGTCGCGGCTATCGACACGACGGCGACGGCGGACGGGACGATGCAGCGCGACGTCGGGGCGACGCCAAGGAACTGGCGACGGCGGTCTTCGACTTCGGCGACGGTTTCGAAGGGACCTTTCTTGCGGCGCTCGGCTGGACACCGAATCCGAACCGCGCCTCGAATGTCCCGGTTCGGATCGAGGTGGACGGGGTGACGACCGAGGCGATGGTCGATCAGCGGCAGAAGCCGTCGGTCGAAGGGGTCCTGGAACCGCTCGTCCGGATTCGGGTCGCCAAGGGGGAGCGGGTCCGTATCCTGGTGTCGAACGCCGGGACCGACGGGCATGTCGTCGTCGACGCGGCGGCCCTCCTCCCCGCCCCTCGCTGAAACGGATCGCGCTGCGATGGTAACGACGCCGACGAGTCTGCTGCAGCGACTGCGCGAACCGGACGACCGGAGCGCCTGGGAGCGATTCGTCGGACTCTACACGCCGGTGCTGTACGGCTGGGTCCGTCGCTGCGGTGTTTCGGTCGATGAGGCGTCGGATCTGGTGCAGGAGGTCTTCGTCACGCTGATCGCGGTGCTGCCGACCTTCGAGTACGACCGGAATCGCGGGTTCGGCAGCTGGCTGCGGACCGTCGTCGGCAACAAGTGTCGCGATCACTTCCGACGTCGCGCGGCTCGGCCGGTCGCATCGCGAGGGGATCTCGATCCGATCGGCGACGATTCGATCGCCGAACTGACCGAGGACGAGTATCGCCGCAGCATCGCTCGTCAGGCGCTCGAACTGATGCGGAGCGAATTCGAGACGAAGACGTGGCAGGCGTGCTACGAAACGGTCGTTCTCGGAAAGGGAGCGGCCGAGACGGCGGAGAAGCTCGGGCTGACGATCAATGCGGTCTATGTGGCAAAGAGTCGGGTGCTGAGACGGCTGCGCGAGGAGCTGGCCGGATTGTGGGAGTAGCGGAGCGCGAAGCGTGCTGACCGCCCCCGCCAGCCCGAAGCGTCAGCGAG
>DMPQ01000010.1 GCA_003455945.1 Planctomycetaceae bacterium | reverse complement strand
CCTCAGGAACCCCAGCCTCAGGAACCTCAGCCTCAGCCTCAGGAGCCTCAGCCTCAGGAACCTGCCGAGGGGAGCGACGAGCCAGCGACCGACGAAGCGGGCGATGCTGCGGCCGAGGCGCCTCGATCGTGGACCGAAGCGTTCCGCTGGCGCCCTCTCGGACCGACCGCGTTCGGCGGCCGGATCGTCGACATCGAAGTCGACCCGGTCGACTCGACGATCGTCTACGCGGCAGCCGGCTCGGGTGGTCTGTGGCGCTCGGCCAATCGAGGCACGACGTGGGAGTGCGTCTTCCGGAACGAAGGGACCGTCTCGATCGGCGATGTGGCGATCGCACCGAGCAACGGTAACGTCATCTACGTCGGTACGGGGGAAGCGAACAACCAGCGCAGCTCGTACTGGGGCGACGGCGTCTATCGCTCGGATGACGCGGGGAAGACGTGGAAGCATCTCGGTCTGGTCGACTCGCATCACATCGCGCGGATCGTCGTCAGCCCGACCGACGAGAATCGGCTCTACGTCGCGGCGATGGGGCATCTGTACACCGAGAACGAGGAGCGCGGCGTCTATCGGTCGCTCGACGGCGGAGCGACTTGGGAGCGGACGCTCTACGTCGGGCCGTCGGTCGGCGCGACCGATCTGCTGATCGATCCTCGCGATCCGAACGTCGTCTACGCGGCGACCTACGAGCGGATCCGACGCCCGTGGAACTTCGACGGAGCCGGTCCCGGCTCGGGGATCTGGAAGAGCACCGACGCCGGAGCGACCTGGACGCGCCTTGCCGGAGGACTTCCCGGCGGCGAGATCGGCCGCATCGGACTGGCGATGTTCGCCGGCGATCCGAACTTCCTGTACGCCGCCGTTCCCAACGCCAACCTGATCACCGATCGAGCATCCGTCGGACCGCCGAAGAAGAACGAGGACGGCACCTGGTCGCTCCCGTTCGGTCTTTCGGTCCGATTCGCGGACGGAGTCGCGACGATCGCCGCGATCGAGCGCAACGGAGCGGCCGCGCGGGCCGAAGTGCCGCGTGATCGCAAGCTGATCGCGATCGGCGAAACGGCGATCGTCGACGAGACGTCGTTGGCCGAGGCGCTCGGGCGGCTGCGTCCCGGAGATCGATTCCGTCTGCGAGTCGCTCGGGACGACGGCGAGCGCGGCTTCGACATCGCGCTCCCGCCGGTCGTGACGCGCGAGACGGGGGGCGAGTTCTATCGCTCGAACGACGGCGGCTCGACCTGGTCCAAGGTGAACACGCAGCCGGTCGGAGGCGACCCGGACTACTACTACGGCCAGGTCCGAGTCGACCCGAAGGATCCCGAGCGGATCTACGTGCTCAGCGTGCCGGTGATGGTCTCGAGCGACGGCGGCAAGACCTGGTCGAACGACGGTGCGCCGAGCGTGCACGTCGATCACCACGCGCTCTGGATCGATCCGGCCGATCCGCGACATCTGCTGCTCGGCAACGACGGCGGCTATCACGAATCGTGGGATCGCGGCGCGACCTGGACTCATTTCGACAACCTGCCGATCGCCCAGTTCTACGCGATCGCCGTCGACATGCAGGTTCCGTATCACGTCTACGGCGGTACCCAGGACAACGGCTCGTGGGGCGGTCCGTCGCGTTCGCGCAATCCGGGCGGGATCGTTCCGACCGATTGGTACCGGATCGGAGGCGGTGACGGCTTCTACGTGCAGGTCGATCCGCGCAACGCCGACCTGGTGATCGGCGAATCGCAGTTCGGCGCACTCTATCGACGCCACAAGCCGACCGGCGAATCGCGCGGCATCCGACCGCCGCAGAGCGACGCCGACGCGCTTCCCGATCGGTACAACTGGAACTCGCCGCTGGTCATGAGTCGGCACGACAACCGGACGCTCTACTACGGCGGCAATCGCCTGTTCCGTTCGCGGAACCTCGGCGACGATTGGGAGGCGATCAGTCCGGACCTGTCGAGTCGCGATCTGGTGCGGATCAGCGGCAACGTTCCGCACGGCACATTGACGACGATCGCCGAGAGCCCGTTCGATCGGGACGAGCTGCTGGTCGGGACCGACGACGGCCGACTGCATTGGACTCGCGACGGCGGAGCGACCTGGACCGACGTCGGTGCGAAACTGCCGTTCGCGCCGCAGGGGTGGTGGGCCTCGCGCGTCGTGCTCTCGCAGCACGATCGCCGAACCGCGTACGCCACCTTCACCGGCTATCGCGAAGACGACTTCCGCCCGTTCGTCTTCCGGACGAAGGACGGGGGCGAGACGTGGGAGTCGATCGCGTCGGACCTCCCTCAGGAGCCGATCAACGTGATCGTCGAGCACCCGCGCAACGCTGCGGTCCTGCTGGTCGGCACCGAGTTCGGCGTTCAGGTGACGACCGACGGCGGCGCTCATTGGACTCGCTTCGGAGCCGGGATGCCGCGTCTGGCGGTCCATGATCTGGTGATCCATCCGCGCGAGCTCGACCTGGTCGCCGGCACGCATGCACAGGGATTCTGGATCGTCGACGATCTCGGGTCGCTCGGCGCCGCGAACTTCGCGACCGAAGGAGCGACCGCGCTCTTCCCGGTCCGCGACGAGATCCTCTGGCAGCCGGTGTCGCAGGACGAGCGATCGGGAAATCGGGGCTGGAGCGCGCCGAACCCGATGACCGGCGCCCGAATCGCCTACCGTCTGGAAAGCGAAGTCGGAGCGCGGGACATCTCGCTCGAAGTCGTCAACGACAAGGGGGAGACCGTCGCGCGACTCGAGGCGCCTCGCCAGGCCGGATTCCACCGCGTCGACTGGAACTTCCGCGGACAGCGCGGTCCCGGCGGTCGCGGTCGCGGGCGTCGCGGAGCCGGCGGACCGGGAGCCGCATCGGGGAGCCCGACCGCACCGGTCGTTCCCGGCGTCTATGAGGTGATCCTGAAGGTCGGCGACCAGGAGTATCGGACCCGAGCCGAAGTGCTCGAGGATCCGATCCGCGCGACGCTCCAAGGACCGGCTCGCTGATGCAACGATCGAGCCGACTCCCGTCGCGAAATNNCGGCGGGAGTCGGCGTTCGGTCGCGTCAGCGGTCCAACTGCGATTTGTGCCGCAGCAGATGGTGGTAGTGCTGCGCGAATCGATGCGCTTCGTCACGGACGTACTGCAGCAGACGAAGCGCGAAGGAGTGGCGCCCGAGACGGATCGGTTCGCTCTCTCCCGGCAGGAAGATCTCTTCGTCGCGCTTGGCGAGCGAGAGAACGGTCGGCGGTTCGATCTGCAGTTCGCGAAACGCCGCCATCGCCGCGTTGAGCTGCCCCTTGCCGCCGTCGATCAGCAGCAGATCGGGGAACGGTTCGCCGCTCGTCTCGAGATGTCGAAAACGCCGCGCCACCACTTCGTGGATGCTGCGGAAATCGTCGATCCCTTCGACTCCCTGGATCCGATAGCGGCGATAGCCCGCCTTGAACGGCAGCCCGTCGAAGAACTTCACCAGACTCGCGACCGTTTCGGTGCCGCCCAGGTGCGCGATGTCGACCCCTTCGATCGTGCGCGGCGTGTTCGCCAGCTTGAGCACCTTGCGTAGGCCGGCGAGCCCCTTGCGCGGGTCGATCGGAAAGACCTCGGGCTGCACGTGCGTTTCGATGTTTCCGCGGCGATCCAGACTCTCGATCGCCTTGATCTCGTCGCGCAGCTTGGCTGCCTGTTCGAACTTCCGTTCGGACGCCGCCTGGCGCATCTCGTCCTGCAACTGAGTCAGCAGCGCTCCCTTGCGCCCTTCGAGAACCATCTGCAGCCGTCGGATGTCGGCGCGATAGTCCTCCTTGGAGATCCGCAGGTCGCACGGAGCGGTGCACTGACGGATGCTCGCCAACAGGCAGGGGCGAAACCATCGCCATCGTTCGTCCGACGCGTCGATGTCGAGCGAGCAGGTGCGGAAGCGGAAGATCCGCTGCAGCACCTGAACGGCTCCGCGCAGCGAGCCGGCGCTCGGGAACGGGCCGTAGAGCTTCACGCCGCGGTCGCGCGGCGTTCGAGTCACCTCGACTCGCGGATAATCCTCGTACGTGGTGATCTGCAGATAGGGGAAGGTCTTGCCGTCCTTCAGGTCCTTGTTGAACTTCGGCTGGATGTCCTTGATCAGACGCGATTCGGCGAGCATCGCGTCGACTTCGCTCTCGCATTCCAGATAGTCCGCGTCGCAGATCTCGTGGATCCACGGACCGGTTCGGGACTCGAGCTCGGCCGTCCGACTGAAGTAGCTTCCGGCTCGCGAGCGCAGATGCTTCGCCTTGCCGACATAGATGACTCGGCCGGCCGAATCCTTGAACAGATAGACGCCGGGGCCGTTCGGAAACTCCCGAACTCGCGCCGCAGCGCGCCGGAAGCCGAACAGATGGGGCACGGCCGGCCCGCTCGACGCGTCGCTCGGGGCGAGCGGCGCGGTTCCGACAATCGCCGACTCATCGGCCGCTCCCGACGGAAGTTCGGCCGCGAGCGCTGCCAGCGCCGCGTCGACCTCCGCTTCGGTCTCGGGCGAATCGAGTCCGTCGTCGGTCTCGTCGGGCGTCTCGTTCAGCCCGTCCGAGTTTCCGTCGTCGTCGAACTCGGCGACATCGAACGGTTCGGTGGTGAACGTCTCGTCGGGCGGCGGCGAATCGAAGTCGGTCACGAGATCATCGCGGTCGTCGGCGTCATCGGCAGAGCGGGCGTCCGTGTCGATCATCACTGACTCGGCCGCGTCGTCGCGGTCTCCTTGGAGCTTCATCCGATGCGCCGCCGAGACCGGCGCCGCTCACTCGACGCTCGCGGCGAGGGCCTGCAGATCCTTGGCGAATGCGTCCAGTCGAGCCTCGCCTGCCGCTCGAACTCGCTCCAGCTCCGCAGCGCTCGGAACGTCCAGCCGCGTGAACATGTAGAGCTTCACCTTCGGCTCGGTCCCCGACGGCCGGACGGCGATCCGGTTACCGGCGTCCGCCAGATCGAGCATCACCATGTTGGCCGGATCGGCATCGATCGGTTCGGTCGAGCCGTCGGCCAGTCGAGCGATCAGCGCACCGTAGTCCCGCAGTCGCTCGACCTTGACGCCACCGACTTCGGTCGGCGGCGACTGGCGCAGGCGAGCCATCAGCCGCTCCATGCGAGCCATGCCGTCGGAGCCGGTCATCGTGATGTTGATCAGCCGCTCGCCGTGATAGCCGTGCCGCACGAAGAGCGAGTCGAGCTGCTGGTGGAGCGAGACGCCCCGCGCCTTGGCATCGGCCGCCGCCTCGGCCATCAGCAGACACGCCACCGCTCCATCCTTGTCGCGCGCGTAGCTTCCGACCAGATAGCCGTGCGATTCCTCGGTGCCGAGCACGAACGTCTCGGGCCCCGAACGATCGATCTCGCGACCGATCCACTTGAAGCCGACATGCAGGTTGCCGCGAACGCCGATCCCGTGACTCTCGGCGATCCGCGCGATCAGGTCGCCGGTCACCAGCGTCTTGACGACATAGTGCTCGGGCGAGAGGGTACCGAGCGCGGCGCGACGCCGCAGCACGTAGTCGGTCAGCAGCGCGCCGAGCTGATTGCCGGTGAAGGTCCCCCAGGGGCCGCTGACGTCGGCGGTGATCGGCGCTGCCGCTCCCATTCGGTCACAGTCGGGGTCGGTCGCGAGCGCCAGCGACGCACCGATCTCCTTCGCTCGCGCGATGATCGCGTCGAAGACCTTCGGGTTCTCGGGGTTCGAGACGTGTTGCGGAACGTTGGGGAAATCCCCGTCCGGCTGCCGATGCGGACCGAACACCTCGACCGAACGGAATCCGACTCGCGTCAGCAGATCGCAGACGTTCTTCTCGCCGACGCCGTGCAGCGGCGAATAGACGATCCGCACGTCGCGCGCCTCGGTCAGACTCTGCGTCGCATGGACCTCGAGCAGTTCGACATCGGTCTCGGCCGTCCGGATCGTCACCTTGCCGTCGGCCAGTGCCTGGGCGAACGGGACCGAACGGATCCGATCGACCGCCATCACCCGATCGATCACGCCGGTGTCGTCGGGCGGAATGAGCTGCCCGCCGGTCGCGCCGTAGACCTTGACCGCGTTGTCGCTGGGCGGATTGTGGCTGGCGGTCACCATGATGCCGGCGTCGCAGTTGCGGCGACGGACCAGGAACGAGAGTTCCGGCGTGCTCCGATAATCGTCCAGGAACTCGATCGTGAAGCCGTTGGCCACCATGATGCCGGCGCACAGTTCGGCGAAGTGCCGCGAGTTGTGACGCGTGTCGTAGGCGATGGCGCACCGCCGACTGCCGGCCGGGCGATCGTTCAGGTAGTCCGCCAGCCCTTGAGCGCTTTCGCCGATCGTCCGATCGTTGATCGCATTGCAGCCGATCGGATACATCCGACCGCGACGCCCGCCGGTCCCGAACGGGATGATCGTCCAGAAGACGTCGTCGAGCGTCTTCCACTCGCCGCGCTCGACATGCGCGACGACCTGTTCGCGATACTCCGCGTACCGCTCTTCGACCAGCCACGTGCGCAGATGTCGTCGAGCCGAATCGGTCAGCTTGCCGGCGGTGACCGCCTGATCGACGGCGGCCAAGGCAGAGTCGACTCGCTGAGCGGCAGGGACGGAACTCATCGGCAGGTGACTCCGTGGGTGAGGGACCGACTCGTCGTTCGGCCCGAGGGGGCTCGCGAGCGGTAGGATCGGGGACCGAGCGAGTCGCATCGTGACGATCGCAGCGACGGCAGGACGGGGAAAACCCCAGTGATCCGGCTCGATCGCGACCGACGGCCGTCGACCGTCTCGGGGCTCGCCGCACGTCCGGTTACGATGGAAAGGGCGCGACGTCGGAACCGACAAGGCGGCGCCGAATCGTTGCGCTTTCGGGGCATCGTTCCCCGTCACGTCGCTCATGATACCCCTTTGCCGTTCGGACGAAACCCATGCCCGACAGCTCTCGCCCGCAGCCGATCATCAGCGTTTCGGGGCTCCGCGGAACGATCGGTTCGACGCTGACTCCGGACCGCGCGATCGCCTATGTCGCCGCGTTCGCCGCCTCGGCCCCCGCCGGTCCGATCGTCCTCTCGCGCGATGGCCGAACGACCGGCCCGATGCTTGCCGAGGCGATCCGGTCGGCGCTCGTCGGCTGCGGTCGTGATGTGCTCGATGCCGGAGTCGCGGCGACGCCGACCGTCGGCGTGCTGGTCCGGAGTCTCGCCGCGGCCGGAGCGGTCGCAATTTCGGCCAGTCACAATCCGCCGGAGTACAACGGCATCAAGCTGTTCGGGCCNNTAGGGCGAGTCATCGATGCGGCCGAAGGGGCGGCCGTGCGCGACGCCTATCTTGCCGGCGTCGCCGACTGGGTCCCGTTCGATCGGATCGGATCGGTCCGGACGATCGACGATCCGCATGCGGATCATCTGGCCAAGGTGCTCGCGACGGTCGATGTCGACGCGATCCGGCGACGCGGCTTTCGCGTGCTGCTCGATTCGAATCATGGAGCCGGAAGCGTCGCCGGATTGCGACTGCTCGACGCGCTCGGCTGTCGGACGATCGCGCTCGGCAGCGAACCGGATGGGCGCTTCGAACATGTCCCGGAGCCGACCGCCGAAAACCTCGTCTCGGTCGCGGCCGAAGTGGCGACCCGTGGTGTCGATGTCGGCTTCTGTCAGGATCCCGACGCCGACCGACTGGCGCTGATCGACGAGCGGGGGCGTTACGTCGGCGAGGAATACACCCTGGCGGTCACCTTGGGGCATGCCCTCAAGACTCGCAAGGGGGCGGTGGTGATCAACTGTGCGACCAGCCGGATGAGTCAGGATCTGGCCGCTGCCGCAGGGTGCGAGTGTGCCGTGTCGGCGGTCGGCGAGGCGAACGTCACCGGCAGGATGAAACAGGTCGGTGCGGTCTACGGCGGTGAAGGGAACGGAGGTCCGATCGACCCGCAGGTCGGCTACGTTCGCGACAGCCTGGTCGCCATGGCTCAGACGCTCGACGCTCTCGTCGCCTGGAACGGCCCTCTCTCGTCGCTCGTCGATTCGCTCCCGCGCTATGCGATCCGCAAGTCCAAGGTGACGATCGCTGCCGATCGAGTCGCGGCGGCGACCGAGCGGTTGATCGAGGCGTTTCCGGAAGCGAAGGCCGATCGCCAGGACGGCCTGCGTCTCGATTGGCCCAAGGCGTGGCTGCTGGTCCGGGCCAGCAACACCGAACCGATCGTCCGGATCATCGCCGAGACCGCGTCGGAGACCGAATCGGCGGCGCTCTGCGATCGAGCGGCCGAGATCCTGTCCGGCGCCTGAGTCGCTTCTCGCGGCGCCATGGTTGTCGCTTCGGAGCAAGGCGCGCCGCTGAAAGGACTCGCATCGGATCGAGCCGAGCGATCGCAAGGAAACGGCCGCCTCAGCCGCCGTTGTCCGGTTTCCGGTCCCCTGTTAAGCTGCACCGCTCGCGTCTCTCGGAGGCCTTCGAGGGGCGATGCGCTTCGGGGCTCCGGAAGCCCCGCTCTCGGTTCGGCAAGGAGGGTACTCTCACGTGTTCGTGGCAGCTTCGACGGATTGTTATCTTGNNCCGGGATCTCTCCTTCGAGGATGCGATCGATCGGATCGTCGACGTCGAGTACACGACGGTCGAGGTCTCGATTCACGAAGACGGCAACCAGCTCAAGCCGTCCGAGGTCGCGGCCGACCTGCACGAGATGATCGAGCGGTGTCTGAGCCCGCGACGAACGGAGATCTGCGCCTACAGCGTGCGGATCACCGAGACGGGCGAGGCGCACTACGACCAGTTCGAGAAGATCTGCCAGCTCGCCAAGGCGACCAAGGTCGTCACGCTGGTGGTGCCGTCGAGCGAACTGGGGACGCCGTTCAACGAGGAGGTCGAGCATCTCCGCAAGCTTGTCGACATCGCTCGACGCCACGGCGTGCGAGTCGGCATGCAGAGTCGGATCGGTTGCCTGACCGAGGATCCGGACACCGTCACCGTGATGTGCGATCACGTGAAGGGACTCGGNNGAGATCGACTACGGCAAGCTGATCTCCCAGCTGCGCGGCGTCGGCTACGATCGCGCTCTCACCGCCTCGATCATTCCGCTCCCGGGGCTCGACTACACGACCGAGATGCGAAAGATGCGGCTGCTCCTCGAGAGCCTGCTCCTCTAGCTTCGGATCAGGCACGGAACAGCCTCGTGCCTCGCCAGCCCGCCGCGT
>DMPQ01000310.1 GCA_003455945.1 Planctomycetaceae bacterium | reverse complement strand
GTCGAGGACGAAATGGGCCCACGTCGGGGCACCGTGACCTTGACGATCAGGGTGACCTTGCCGGTGCTATCGGTCGTTCACGGCTTCTTCTCAAAAAGCTACCGGAAGGGGGTCTTCTGCTTCGGATCTTAACGGACCTGACACTTATCCGTTCCCGATACGAACCGACGAACCGGATCGTTCGTTACCGGTGCCACGACCGAATGGTCATCGGAGTGGTGGACGAACGGCTACCGCGACGTTCTCGGAACGTACGACACGTCGCCAGGCATCTCGTCGAGGAACTCATGAAGCGCCGTCAGGCATGCCTTTGGTCGTTGGTGACGCTCTTCGGAGCCGTCCCCTCCCTGCCCGCGCAGTCCGCTTGGGAGCAACCGCTCCCCACGTCGACGGCCACCGTCGACTTTCCGTCGTCCGAGTCCGAACTGATGCGCCGGCTGGAAGCGACCGAAGCCCGCCTCCGCCAACTCGAAGCCGAACGCGCGGCGATCGGGACGGTCCGTCCGGTCTCGGGGCCCTCCGTTANNCCCGCCGTTCCCGATGCTCGCTACGTCGATCTGCTCGATCGACTGGAAGCGACCGAACAGCGTCTCGGTTCGCTCGAGTACGAGAGCGATTCCCTCGCGTCGCTGATCCAAGGAACGGACGACGACAAGGAAGGGGGAGAAAAGAAGGAAGAAGAGAAGCCGAAGGAAAAGGGCTGGTTCGAGAAGTACCGCGTCCGCGGCTACGCTCAGTTCCGATTCAGCGAAACGATGGATGCGAACGGAGCCGACCCGCAGATCGTCGGCGACTCGTCGGTCGGCAACAACCAGAGCTTTCTGGTCCGCCGGGCTCGACTGATCTTCCAAGGAGACATCTCCGACCGCGTCTCGGTCTATCTGCAACCTGACTTCGCCGCGACGCCCAACGGATCGGTCGATGCCATTCACTTCGTGCAGGTACGCGACTGGTATGGCGACCTGCATCTGGACGACGACAAGGTGCATCGTCTGCGCGTCGGCCAGTCGAAGATCCCGTACGGCTGGGAGAACCTGCAGTCCAGCAGCAACCGGATTCCGCTCGATCGTAACGACGCTCTCAACAGCGCCGCCCGCAATGAACGCGACCTCGGCATCTTCTACTACTGGACGCCGGTCGAAGCGCAGGACTTCTTCAAGGAGGTGCTCGACGAGGGGCTGAAGGGGTCGGGCAACTACGGCGTCTTCGGCTTCGGTGCCTACAACGGCCAGGGAGGCTCGTTCCGCGAAGTGAACGACGACCTGCACCTGATCTCGCGTCTGACGCTCCCCTACCAGTTCTCCGACGGCCAACGGATGGAAGTCGGCGTTCAGGGCTATACCGGTCTCTATTCGGTCTACTCGGCACCGATCAGTCCGCTCGGCGTCGGGCCGGCCGTCATTCCGCTCAACACGCTCGAAGCGGGAGACGGTTCGGGAGTCGTCGATCGACGGATCGCCGGCACCTGGGTCTGGTATCCGCAACCGCTCGGGTTCCAGGCCGAATGGACGGTCGGACGCGGTCCGGCGCTCGACGATACTCAGACGTTCGTCACCGACCGACCGCTCTACGGCGGCTACCTGATGTCGATGTACCGTCACGAAACCGAGTGCTACGGCGAGTTCATCCCGTTTGCCCGCTGGAACTACTACAAGGGTGGTTACAAGTCGGAGCGGAACGCACCGTTCGTCGAGATCGGCGAGTGGGAAGCGGGAGTCGAATGGCAGATCGGCAAGAACGTCGAACTGGTCACGATGTACACGCTGACCGACCGGACCAACACCCGGGCGATCGGCGACGACGACACCCGCTCGTACGAGCAGTTCGAGGGGCAGCTCCTGCGGTTCCAGTTGCAGGTCAATTACTGATCACGTGACCGCGATCGGATCGCCGTCCGACGAGCCGAAAACGAAACGACGGCCGAGGAACCTGCGCTGGTCTCTCGGCCGTCGTCGTTTCGATCACGTTGCGTCGGCGTTCGCTCAGGGCGCTTCCGACGTCGGCGCTTCGGCCGCCGGCACCCAGCGCGCCCAATCGAGTCCGACCATGTAGGCCGGGACCGCAGCCGAGTTCGCGCCGACGATCTTCAGACCGAGCTTGCGCTTCCCCGCCTCCAGCTCTCCCGCCGGGAACCGCAGGACGCCGGTCGTCACCACCTCGGGATCGTTGAACAGGTCGATCGGATCCCCCAGCGGCTTGCCGTCCAGCTCCAGCTGCACGACGGCGTAATCGCGAGCCATCGTCATCACGATCTCGAGATCCCAGTTGCCGCTCTTCTCGAGCGGCAACGCCACTTCCAGCAGGTCCCCCTTCTCGGCGCCGGTCCACCAGAGCTGGTCGTTGCCGCTCCAGCGATCGGCCGGAAAGGCGTCCATCGGTTGGCTGGTGGCCGAACCGGCGGTCTTGCCGACGATCTCGATCGACTCCCCTTCGATCGCCCCCGGCACCTTGCCGTCGGCCGCGTCGATCGGCGATGCCGAGCCGCGAGCGCTCACCTGACGGGGACTCGCCAGGTACTTGATCAGATCGCAGATCTCCTGCTCGCTCAGCGGATCGAGCAGCCCCTCGGGCATCATCGACAGCTCGGACAGTTCCCGAGCGACGATCTCTTCCTTCGCGATCACGACGGTGTCGTTGAGCGTGCGGACCGTCACCGCGCTGTCGGTCTCGAGCTTGACCAAGCCCGACACCAGTCGCCCGTCATCCGTCTCGATCAGCGTCATCCGATAGTCGTTCCCCATCACCGCGCTCGGGTCGACCATGTTCTCGAGCACATAGTCCAGGTTGGCTCGATTCGAACCGGTGATGTCCGGCCCGACGTCGCCCCCGGTGCCGAACAGCTGGTGACAGGCGCCGCACGTCTTGTCGAAGAGCATGCGGCCTCGTCCCGANNGTCTTGTCGAAGAGCATGCGACCGCGTCCCGAGCTGGCGGTCTCCATCAGCGGGCCGCTCGCCAGCTGACGGAGCTTCTCGATCCGCTCGACGCGGTCGGCCGGACTGTTCCGCACTTCGCCCCAGACCTCGCGCACCCGATCGGTCAGCGACTCGTCGCCGAAGCCGACCAGCTGCCGGACCTGATAGGCATGCAGATCGGTCCGCGGAATCGACTCGGCCGCGATCGCATCGAGCAGCACGCGCGCTCCGGCCGGCCGAACGACCAGCGTGTTGACCGCATCCTGCCGCTCCTCGGCCGACAACTCGCCGTAGAGCGCGACGAGTCGCTCGGGGGTCGAGGCGTCGCCGAGCGCACCGAGCGCGCGGATCACTTCGTTCCGCAGCGACGGGATCGCCAACGCCTCGTGCAGCGCCGCAGCCCCCTCGCGATCCTGTCCGCGGACCAGGATCTCGAGCGCCTGACGACGCCGCTCGATCGACGCGTCGCCATCGGCCAGGATCGATCGCATGCGAGGGAAGATCCGGCGGTCGCCGAACGCGACGGCGATCCGATCGGCCAGTGCCGACAGCTCCTCGTCCTCGACTCGGCCGATCCGCTCGTACGCGCTCTCCCAAGCCGCAGGCATCGGAATGCCGACTCGCCCTTCGAACGAGCG
Organism: Planctomycetaceae bacterium; assembly: GCA_003455945.1. Taxonomy (GTDB): domain Bacteria; phylum Planctomycetota; class Planctomycetia; order Pirellulales; family Pirellulaceae; genus UBA11682. The sequence goes on along the minus strand of DMPQ01000310.1, from coordinate 5,654 downwards.
GACCATCGACGCGAGCATCTCGCGAGCCAGCTCGGGATCCGACGCGACGCTCCCGCCGATCGCTTCGACGAGCGGACCGAGCAGGCGATCTTCGGCCGCCAGACGACGCACGATGAAGTCCCGGATCATCGGGATCTGCGAGGTGAGGGCGAGTTCCAGGCCGCGCTTCGGTTCGGCCGCCACCATCGGCTCGATGCCGTACCAGATCATCAGCGGCAGGTTGTGGTCCTCGGCATCCGCCGGGTTCGATACCAGCTGCGTCGCGACCGACCAGCGGCGCTCTTCGCCGCCCTTCTGGTGGCGCTCAACCCCGATCTGATCCTCACCAATAGCCACCTCGGCGGCACAACCCTCATGTTGCCGTTNNCTCGCTGCAGCGCCGCAGCCATTTCGAGTCGCGCCGACGGTTCGTCTTCGCTCGGCGCCTGACTCGACCAGGCGTCGACCGCCGCGGTGCTCACCGAACGATTGACGCTCAGTCGGATTCCCCAGCGGCGCAGGCGGGGGTCGCCGTCGGTGCAGAGCTGCGCCAGTCGCTCGTCGTCCAGCAGATCGCACGCTTCCAGCGTCCAGAGTCCGCGCAGGCGATGCGTCACCTCGTCCGACTGATCGACCAACTGCTTCAGATGCACGACCGCCGAAGCGTCCAGCTTGCGCTGCGAAGCGCGGTGAGCCAAAATCCGTCGCGCGATCCGCGAGTACCAGTCGTTCGTCGCCTCCTGGAGCTTCGCCAATTCGAGATCGGTCTCGCGTTCGAGATCGACCGACCGACGCTCGACGTCGCCGTAGGCGATCTCGTAGACGCGACCGTTGGTCCGATCCCAGATCTCCGGATTGGTCCGATGACAGGCATTCGGATCGTACCAGTCGATCAGAAAGACGGTCCCGTCCGGTCCGGTCCGCAGATTGATCCCGCGGAACCAGCGATCGTTGGCGATCAGCAGATCCTGAGCATGGCGTCCGACGTAACCCGATCCGTTCGGCTCGAGCACGTCGCAGTTGACTCGATTGCCGTGCACGTTGTTGAAGTAGATCCGGTTCCGGTACGAATCGGGCCAGTTGTCTCCCAGATAGATCAGGGCACCGCAGTGAGCGTGTCCCCCGCCGGCCGCCAGCGTATCGGTCGGCGCCGTCGGTTCGTGTCCCCACCATGCATGGTCGGCGATGTTGCCGACGTAGTGCGCGTGATCGGCGATCGTCTTGATGTCGTCGAAGACATACGGGCCGAAGTGCTGACCTGCCTGACGCTGATACCGGGCTCCCGGAATCACGTGATACAGGTGCGGGATGACGCACGCCGTGATGAAGGCGTCACCGACGTCGTTGAAGTCGACTCCCCACGGATTGCTCGTCCCCCACGCGAAGACCTCGAAGCGATGCTCCAGCGGATGGTAACGCCAGACGCCCGCATTGAGCGGCTCGCGCTGCGCGTCGGGAGTTCCCGGCTTGCCGACCTTCGAATGGGTAAAGACGCCGTGGCAGCCGTACAGCCAACCGTCGGGACCCCAGACGAATCCGTTGAGCGTCTCGTGCGTGTCGTGCCAACCGAAACCGTCCAGCAGCGTGACCGCCGGGCCGTCCGGGCGATCGTCGCCGTTCGCATCGGGGACGAACAGCAGGTACGGCGCCGCGCCGATCCAGACGCCGCCGTAGCCGACTTCCAGACCGCTGACAAGATTCAGCCCCTCCATGAAGACCTTCCGGTGCTCGAACGAGCCGTCTCGGTCCTGGTCCTCGAGGATGATGATCCGGTCCTTGCCTTCACCTTCCGGAGCCCGGATCGGATAGGTGTGCGCCTCGGCGATCCAGAGCCTCCCTCGGCCGTCGATCGTCAGCGCGATCGGCTGATGCACCTGCGGCTCGGCCGCCGCCAGCGTTACCCGGAAACCGTCGGGAACGTCGATCGCCGCGACCGCCTGTTCCGGAGTCAGCCCGTCCGCCAGCTCGCGGCGCGGACGAGGCATCATCGCGTGATAGGTCACCTCGTCGACCGTGTCGCGGACGTGCCGCAGCACGCTCGCTCCCTTCATGCCGCCGACGAGCAGATCGTCCAGGCCGTCGCCGTCGATGTCCTTCGCCACCAACTGACGACCGATCCCCGAATCCCCTTCCGCCTTGATCGGAATCCAGTCGACCGCGCCGTCGGGGCCGATCACGTGGCGGAACCAATAGACGACCGCTCCGGCATCCCACATCGGACTCTGCCGATGATGCGACCAGTACGTCTTCCCCGTGACGATGTCGCGCAGGCCGTCTCCGTCGATGTCGGCGAGCGCGACCGAATGCAGCTCCGAAAAGACGACGCCGTAGCGATTCTCTTCGGGCGTCGCCCCCATGATCAGATGCTTGACCCACGTCACCTGCTCGCCGTCGACCTGCTGTTCGAACCAGGCGAGACCGAAGTCGTGCGCCGCGAGACTCGTGATGATGTCGCCGTCGCCGTCGCCGTCGACGTCATCGACGTACATGTCGGCTCCGCCGTAGTCGCCCAGCGGCACGGCGGTGAAGGGCCACGGCCCGCCGAGCTCTTCGGGCTGACGGAACCAGCCGTCCTTGCACAGGACATCCTGCCGCCCGTCTCCGTCGACATCACCGACTCCCAGGCCGTGTCCGAACTGCGGATGGGCGTTCGCTTCCGAGATCGGCTGGATCTTCCAGCCTTCGAGCCCCTGCCCCGGTTCAAAGCTCGCGTAGGCGTAGCGGCCATGATGCGTGAAGACGAGCTCCGGTGTCGCATCGCCGACCAGATCGACGAACTGAGGCGATTCGTTACCGACCGAGTCGATGACCTGGAACTTCGGCCACGCCGCTGACCAGCCGTCCGGGCCCGGATTGCGATAGACGAACGAGGGCGTCCCCGGGAAGCCGACGATCAGCACGTCGTTTCGGCCGTCGGCGTCGAAGTCGTGGACCCAGTGGAAGAAGTGATCCGAGTACCCTTCCAGGTTCTGCGGCTTGGCCGGATAGATCTCGCGCGCTTCGGTGTAGGAGGGGCCTTCGTACCAGTGCGGCCCGTAGACGATGTCGGCAATGTCGTCGCCGTTCAGATCGCCTGCATTGATCCCTTCCGAGTAATAGACGCCGGTCAGCTCCTGCCGCTCGAACCGATCGACCGTCCGCTCCGGTTCGTGAGCCGAGAGCGAAGGGGCGAGGCCGCAGGAGAGGCAGGCCGCGACGACGGCGGCAGCGCCGCGCCGGCGAACGGCGAGCGACGAGCGCAAGTAACGAGCGAGCATGAGAAGTCGTCTCCGAGCAGCGGGGAATGCAGTGGGGCGGAGAATGCAAGGTGGCGGGTCGCGTCCGACGCCCCCGGTCGACCCGAATGGCTCGACCCTGGCGGCTTGATCTTGGCGAGGCCCGCGAACGCGCATCGACGATGATAGGCGATGGCGAAACGCCAAGCGATCAGAGAAGACTCTCGGGGGGGCCGAGAGAGCGCTGCGGGGGCGAGAGAGAACTGCGGGAGCATTCGAAGCGATGCCTCCCCCTCGACCTGTTGCCCTCGAGTGGCGCGAGGTTCGCTTGGTCGTTCGTCCCCGTGTCCGGTCGCTCGCCATCGCCTTCGCCGCAGCCATCGCCGCCGCGCAGCGCACGGCGATGATCGATTTCCGCGTTGACCGGCGGCGCCGCGATCTGCTATTCCCCTCGTCGCGGTCGGAGCGAATCGGTCGGTATCGACCGGACGACTCGGATCACTTGACTCGCGGACCCCTTGCGATGCTCGACGGACGGGAATGCCGGCAGATCGGTCGCTGGGCAGGAGCTCTGATCCTGCTGGCGATCGTCGCTGCGCCCGCGTCGGCTCAGCGTCCCCGCTTCGGCTCGACCGACGGCGGTCCGCTGCCGACGACCAATGCCGTCCCATCGCCGAGCGGTTCGATCCCGGCCGGCAACGCGCTGATGACGCCGTCGCCGGGAGCGAGTCTGTCGGCGCCGACCGTCGCGTTCCCGCAACAGCCGCTCGCGCCGGCCGGAGCCCCTCCGGGATCGCTCCCGTTCGCTCCCGGAGCTCCGATCGGCACCGGCGCTCCGGTCTTCGCTCCTCAAGGGTTCGATCCGTTCTCGGCACCGGTCGGCGGCGGGATTCTCGCGCCGCCTCCTTCGACCGGCTTTCCGGGAGTCAGCCCGGGGCTCTACCCGGCTCCGAACGCTCAGCCGCTGCTGACCGGTCCCGCCTACGGCAATCCGTATCCCGGACTGCCGAACTCGCCGCCGTCGCTCTTTCCGAACTGGCGACCGAACGTCGGCAACTGGCCGGCCAATGCGTTCGCCGATTTCGAGACGGGGCCGTACTTCAAGGTCGTGCAGGACCTGCGTCTGATCCACACCTGGATCCCGGGCGGAGAAGGAAACAACGTCGAGATCAACGACACGCAGCTCGGCGTGACGATGAACTACCCCGATTTCCTCGCGAGCGGCCAGCCGCTCCGCGTCTCGCCCGGCTTCATGTTCCATTTCTGGGACGGCCCCTCGCCCCCAGCCATCGCGTCCGATCTCCCGGCGCGAGCCTACAGCGCCTATGTCGATCTCGACTGGATGACCGCCCCCGAAAACCCGTTCGGCGGCGAAGTGAACTTCCGCATGGGTCTGTTCACCGACTTCAACACGATCAACATGAACTCGCTGATGTTCCAGGGAACCGGACTCGGACGCTTTCGTCTGACGCCGAACCTGGCGTTCAAGCTCGGCGTCACCTATCTGGATCGCGTCCGCATCAAGCTGCTCCCCGCCGGCGGCGTCTTCTGGAAACCGACCCCCGATCTCGCGCTCGACATCTACTTCCCGCGACCGCGCATCGCCAAGAAGATCTCGGCGATCGCCACCTCGGACGTCTGGGGCTACGTCGGCGCCGAATACGGCGGCGGTTCGTGGACGATCGAGCGAGTCGGCGGCGCGAGCGATCAGGTCGACCTGAACGACATCCGGCTGTTCGTCGGCGTCGACTGGACCACGATCCGCGACAAGCGAGGCTTCTTCGAGGCGGGGTACGTCTTCAAGCGCGAACTGCTCTATCGCTACGACACCGCCGACGACATCAATCTCGAAGACGGCTTCATGCTGCGAGGCGGATTGTCGTTCTGAGCGGCGGATGTCGCTCGACGATGCGTCTCGAAGACGCGGCCCGACGATGCGTTTCGACGATCGGTTCGTCGGTCCCGACGATTGCGGTCCGATTCGCCGGCCGGCCCGAGCCGACTCTTGCGGAGTTCCTCGTCATGTCGGTCCCCGCCGACGATCCGATCGTCCTCCTGATGTCGACCTTTCCCGACGAGGCGAGCGCGAACGAAGCGTCGCGGCGCCTGGTCGAGAGTCGCACGGTCGCCTGTGCGCAGATCGGCGCTACGATTCTCAGCTGCTATCGCTGGGAGGGGAAGCTCGAACGCTCCGAGGAGCGGCCGCTGACCTGCAAGACGACCGAGTCGCGCTTGCGCGACGCGATCGAGATGCTTCGTGCGGCTCATCCCTACGTCTGCCCTGAAATCGTCGTGATCCGTCCGAGCGAAGTCGGTCGCGACTATGCCGACTGGGTGCGCGCCGAGACGTCTCGCGACGAGGGGAGTTGCGGGTAACGACGAGCGGCTCTCCGCGCCCGAGGTCACGTCAGACGCGTCCCCCTGGCGTGGGCCCACGTCAGACGCGTCCCTTTGGCGTGG
>DMPQ01000243.1 GCA_003455945.1 Planctomycetaceae bacterium | reverse complement strand
GATCCCCTTCGCCTCGTTCTGCAGCCGCACGAGCTGCTCGCGACGATAGTTCTCGAGCCACTCGATTCCGCGTTCGAGCATGCCGGGGACGAGCGGCACGTCATTGTCGCGAGCGAGCTGCAATCCGTGCACGACGACCGCGGTGGTGTGCGGCCAGCTTCGCTCGCCGTAACCGCTGAACCATCCCCAGCCGCCGTCCGAGACCTGCATCTCGGCAAGCTTCTTCAGCCCGTCGCGGACCATCCGATCGACTTCCTGAGAATCGAAGACCGGATTGACGTCGAACCGCTTCCACTGAGCCGCCCGTTCGCGATCGTCGCCGATCTCCTGGGCGTTCAGATTGGTCCGATGTTCCTTGACCGATTCGAGATCGACTCCCATGTCGATCAGCACCTTCTGGGTGACGACGGTCGGGAGCCATCGGTTGAGGGTCTGCTCGGTGCAACCGTACGGATAGTCGGCCAGATAGGGCAGGGCATCGATCATCGCACCGGCCAGCGTCGGCGAGTAGCGGACTTCGAGACGCGAGTCGGCGACGCGACGCTGCGACGGTACGACGAACTCGACCGCGGAGCTCGTCGCCTCGGGACGCACGGTACCGGCCCACGATTCCATCTTCGGAGCGCCGTGGATCCGAACCGGGAACGACATCTCCATCGCATCCGACTCTTCGTCGGTCAGTGCCGACATCGTGATCGTCACTTCCCCTTCGCGCTCCGCTCGCACGCGCCAGTCGACGCGCTGCTCGCCGCCGGCCGGAATGACGACGTCGACTTCGGTCGGATCGATCGCGACGAGCGACTCGCCGCCCAGCTGCAGCCCGACCTTCACCGACTTCTCGGTCGTCAGGTAATTGTGGACGATCGCCGACAGGACGACTTCGTCCCGCTCGACGAAGAATCGAGGAGCCTGCAGGCGGATCAGCAGATCCTTGCTCGTCACCACCTCGACCTCGCCCGCACCGACGCGGGTCCCCGCTCCCATCCCCCAGACCTTGACTTTCCAGGTCGTCAGGTTTTCGGGCATGTCGAGTTCGACGACCGCCTTGCCGGTCGCATCGGTATCGATCCGTCCGACCCAGAGCGCGGTGTCGGCGAAGTTGCGTCGGACCGTCGGCTCGACCCAGGCCGGTGCCGCTCCGGTACCGCCGGACAGATCGAGCCCTTCGGCTCCCACTCCGCCCATCGGTCCGCCGGCCATGGCTCCCATCGCTCGCGCCATCGGAGCCGCATCGGCCATTTCCATCATGGCCGGCATCGGAGGTCCCCCTCGCATCATCCGGCCATCGAAGCCTCCTCCCATGCCCCCGCCCATGCCGCCGGGACCTCCGGGAAAACCGCCTCCTCCCTTCTCGAGCATCTCCATCTCGTCGGCGACGGTGTTGCCGAAGATCCCGATGGGGCTCGGTATCGTTTCGCCGTTGCGGTAGAGCAGCCCCGAGAAGCGCAAGACGCTCGACTGGGTCTGAGGCTGATGATCGCGACGCCACTTCCAGAAGAACTCGCGGATGTCCGGCGTGTTGGTCCCGCCGGCGATCGCCTCGACCGACTTGTCGTAGATCGCGACGACGGTCGAGCCGCGGAAGTTCTCGCCCGTGTGGTCCTTCACCTGCACGGTAACGCTCGCCTTGTCGCCGGGGCGATAGCGCTCGGCGCTCGGCAGCACATCGACGGNNGAGGCACGACGATCTCGCGGACTTCGGTGAAGACCTGGCCGCCGGCGACAGTCACTGCCTCGACGAAGCAGTTCGGCATGTCGCGCTTCGTGATCTCGAACGCCTCGACCGCCGAGCGCCCCTGAAGCCGGACGACCTTGGGCATCGGCACGACGCCGTTCGACGCCTTGACGAAGAGGAGCACGGTCGCGTTCTCGGCGTCGGTATTGATCTGCAGCGCGACGCTTTCTCCGGGAGCGTATTCCTTTCGCTCGGGAATCAGTTCGAGCGCCTCGAAGCGATAGTCGCGACCGTCGAACCCGTCGCCGATGATCGTGAAGACATACGCCCCTTCGACCTGATGGCCGCCGGCGTCGGTCAGTCGCGCGATCAGTCGGTACTGCCCCGGTGCGCTGGCGTCGAACCGGAGTTCCGCTTCACCCTGCTCGTCGGTCCGCGCTTCCCAGGTCGCCACCGGCGTCTCGATCGGCTTGCGCTGCTCGTCGTAGGCGATCTTCGCGAGGACCCACTCGCCGCGCGCCGCGACCGGCTTGCCGTCGGCCGTTCGGGCCTGGAGTCGCGCGGTCGCATCCTGACCGACGCGGACATACCCGCGATCGAGCCAGGTGAAGACGCGGAACGGCTTGCGAGCGGCGATGACCGAACCGGTGCCGACGATCGTGCGGCGCGACGCATCACGCACCTCGGCCGAGATCTCGTAGCGATGATCGATGTTCGACATCAGGGCCTTGGCGACCGCCGAATCGATCTCGATCTCGAGCGTCCCGTCGGAACCGATCTCGACCTCGTCTTCGGCGACGATCTCGGGGGGAGGCCCCGGAGGGCTCCAGATCCAGTAGGGCGCGGGACGCGAACAGCCGACCCAGTCTCGATAGCCGGGGTACCAGGCATAGTCGTAGGCGAACCACCAGTAGCCGGGCCCGAAGCACCAGTCCCACGGCGCGACCGGATACCAATCGGTCGAGTGCTGCGAGCGGGTGATCTTGTACGCGACGGTTCCTTCGGTCACCGGAGCGCCGAAATAGTACTTGGCTCGGATCGTCGCCTTGACCTTCTCGCCAAGCATCATCGGCTCGCTCGGCGCGTCGATCGTCACCTCGTACTCCGGCTTCTTGTACTCCTCGACGCGGAACGTATTCCCGCCGATCTCCCCCAGACCGATCTGGATGAAGTACTGCCCGAGCTTGGCTCCCTCCGGAATCTCGAAGGTCGAGGCGACACCGCCGAACTCGTCGGCGGTCAGAGCCGCTTCGAAGACCTGATTCCCTTCGGGGTCCATGATCGTGACGGGGACCGCCTGGCCGGCCAACGGCGAGGGGCCTTCCTGGTCGTACTTGGCATGCCCGACCCAGACCTTGAACTGCATCGCCTGGCCGGGGCGATAGACCGGTCGATCGGTGATCACGAACGACTTCGTCGCCTCGTACTGCGCGTCATAGCGTTCGGCCGTCCAGACGCCGTCGAACCCGAGGAACGCCAGTTGTCTGTCGGGACCGCGAGCGATCGTCATCCACTGATAGTCGGTGCTCAGATCCCGCGCCTCGGGCAGGACGATCCCGTCGCCGTCGGCTCGCAGCGCGAAGTTGCTGGTCAGCGTCCGGAAGCGATTGCCGTTGTCGATCTGTTCGATCCGGTAGCCGAAGAACTCGAGATCGGCTCGTCCGATCGGCGTTCCGTTCGCGGCATCGGCGACCCAATACAGCAGTCGCCCGTCGAGGTTCTTGCGGACCAGGACCGCGTCGGCGACCCACAGGATGAAGCGAGTGGCGTTGCCGTCGGCGACCTTCGACTCGATCAGGTACGCCCCTCCCTTCAGCTCCGGTACCTGCACCGTCACGCGGCGATCGTAGTGGCCGGCGAGCGGTTCGAGCGGCTGGGTCCAGCCGATCGGTTCGCCGACCAGATAGGCGGCGCCGTCGTCGTTGACCAGGCGGTAACCGATGTTGTCCGGCGTGATCCTGTTCCAGTCGAGCTGATTCGGATTGCGCTTCAGATAGTCCTTCACGTCGGCCAGGAGCTTCGGCACGTCGAGCGCCTGAGCGGTGAAGTCGACTCGCGAGGCGTTACGGAACTTGAAGGTCAGGTCGGTCTTTCGGCCGGCGACCGCGGTCCCGATCGGCTCGATCGATCCCCAGTTGCCGACGATCTGCTCGAGGGCCTGGCGCTTCCAGTCGTTCGGCCCGGGGCCGAAGCGCTCGATGTTCTCGCGCCATTCCTTCGCCGCCTGGACGTATTGGCGACGGTTCTCGTGAACTCTCGTCAGCTGCAGCAGCGCCTGTTCGGCGTCGTTCCCTTCGCCGTCGGCCAGACGCCGCCAGATCTTCGGAAAGTCATACTCGTCCGGCAGACGAAAACGGCGGATACCGGTCGCCAGCCGCGCGATCGTTTCGTCATCGCCGAGCGTGTCGAGATCGTAGGTGCGAGGGCGTTCGGCACCGTCATCGCCGCCGTAGGGACGGAACCACGAGAACTGCTGCATCGTCTGGACGCCGAACTGCTGCTGAGCGAATGCGGCGATCGTCGAGTCGACTTGCGGACGCGTCGACGGGGCGTTCTCGATCGCCATCGCCAACAGCCAGCGCCATCGCTCGCCGTCCGACACCGCCGCCTCCCACGACTTCGGAACGCGATAGACGACCGGATTGCCCTCG
>DMPQ01000095.1 GCA_003455945.1 Planctomycetaceae bacterium | reverse complement strand
TCGCAGGCATAGCCGAACATCAGGCCCTGGTCGCCGGCGCCTTGGCCGAGGTTGTCGTCATAGGCCTTGTTGACGCCCTGGGCGATGTCCGGGCTCTGCTTGTCGAGCGAGACCATGACGGCGCAGGTATCGGCCGAGATCCCCATCTCGTCGTCGGTGTAACCGACTTCGCGGATGACGTCGCGCACCACGTTCGAATAATCGACGACCGCCTTGGTCGTGATCTCGCCGGCGATGATCGCGATCCCGGTCGTCACCATCGTCTCGCAGGCGACGCGGCTCGTCGGATCCTGAGCCAGCAGGGCATCGAGGACGCCGTCGGAGATCTGATCGGCCAGCTTGTCGGGATGCCCCATGCTGACCGATTCGCTCGTGAACAAGTACTTGCCTGAGGCCACCGAAGGAACTCCCGAAATCGTTAGGAGAGAGATGCGAAGGGGCTCGTGATGCCCGACGGTCGAACGGTCCCGACGACCTGTCGTGGGACGCTGAAGATCGGCTCTCGGCGTCGCTCCGCGCCGACCGACCTTCCGGTTCGTCTCCGCCGATCCGCTCGCAATCCGAAGAGTGTACCGGTCGAGTCGAAAAAAGGGGAGTAGGAGGCAGGGGGGGCGGCGATGGAACCGAGCGCCGTCGCACGACGTCGAGACGCGTCGCCTCGGCGTGGGCCCNNCGGGGTCGGTCGCACGACGGCAAAACGTTGCGACCGAGGGCGGTCACACGGCGAGAGCAGTCGCACCGCAGGGGCGCCGGCTCGCCCGGCGGTCCGTTGCGTTACCTCGGCTCGATGTGCAATGATCGCCCGGCTCGGCACCGTGCGCCGAGGACACGACTGCGATCGATCTCCACCCTTCCGGCGACCGACCATGGAAATCTGGCCCGCGATCGATATTCGAGGGGGAAAGTGCGTCCGTCTGATCCAGGGGGACTACACCCGCGAAAAGGTCTACGGCGAGAACCCNNGCCGACATGGCGCTCCGCTGGGTCGGCGACGGAGCCCGGCGACTGCATGTCGTCGATCTGGACGGAGCTCGGAGCGGCGGGACGCTCAATCGCGATGCGGTCGCCGAGATCGTGCGTCAGGTGAAGGTGCCGGTGCAGCTGGGGGGCGGGATTCGNNTGGCTCGAAGCGATGGCGCTTCAGTACCCGGGGCGGATCGTCATCGGGATCGATGCCCGAGGGGGAATGGTCGCGGTCGAAGGGTGGCTCAAGACGAGCGAAATGCCGGCGGTCGAGCTGGCCGGCAAGTTCGCTCACCTCCCGCTCGCCGGCCTCGTCTATACCGACATTGCCCGAGACGGCATGCTCTCGGGGCCGAACGTCGAGGCGCTGCGGGCGATGGTTGCCGCGGTCCCGATTCCGGTCATCGCCTCGGGGGGAGTGACCACCGCTGCCGATGTCGCCGATGTCGCGGCACTCGGAGCGGCCGGCTGCATCATCGGACGGACCCTTTACGAAGGGCAGCTGACTCTGGCCGAGGCGCTGCGTGCGGCAGGGGAGGGGGCCGAGTGAACTCCGGTCGCCGCTGAGCGACCGATGCCCGACGAGGCCGAGTTGCCGCTGACGTTCATGACGCGATTAGCCGATCGGCCGGTCGCGTACCTATAATCCAAGACTCGGTTCGTCCGCGTCCGGCCAGGAGGCGGTCGTCCGGTTCCCTTCCGCTCCGGCCGCTCTCGAGCGACGGAGTCCCGCCCAGCCCCCGATTTCCGCCGCCGATCGCTCGCAACGATCGCTCGAAGATCGGCTCCGTACCGGTCTTCCGTTTTCGTTCGGTTCTTTCCCACCTCAGGCTCCCTTTCCCGATGACCGACTCGCTTCGCTCGACGTCGTCTCGTCCTTTCGACCCTTACCTCCACCGCACCTCGATCCTGTCGTTCGGTGCGCTGGCGGTCCTGCTGCTGGCCGGATGCGGAAGGAACGAGCCGGTTCGCCAGGTGTCGGTCGACAAGCCGAAGCGAGTCGTCGGCGTGCTGATCGCCGATCCTGAGCGTCAGGCGCTCTGGAGCGTCTTCGTCGCGGGGCCGGCCCCGACGGTCGGCCGCGCCCTTCCTGAAGTCCGCTCGTTCCTGGCGTCGTGGCGTTTCGAAGCCGAATCACCGACGCCCAGTTGGACGGCTCCCGACACCTGGAAGGTCGAGACGGCTCCGGAAGGAACGCTCGCGATCTTCGGGCTGACGCCGGCGATCGTCGGCGATGACCTGAAGCGCTCGCTCCCCAAGGAAGACCCGCAGCGCGTCGTGATCCGTCGCTTTCCGCTCCCTCCCGCGATTCCGGTCGAGGAGTTCGTCCGGTCGCAGTTCGATCGCTGGGGGGCGTTGGTGATGGCTGCCGAGCTGACCGACGAGACGTTTGCGGCGTGCGAAAGGAGCGAGACGGCGGGGCTTTCGACCTGGTGGTTCGATGCGCTCGGGCGCGAACCGGACCGCTCGGCTCGGAACGCCGCCGGAGCGGTCCGGACTCCGCCGCCGGCGATGACCGGCGGAGGTCGCTCGGACGTCGACTACCGGATGCCCGACGGTTGGCGAGTCAGTGCCGCCGGTTCGGCGATCGCTGCCGTGACGATCGAGACCGAAGGGGGCGAGGGGACGGCGCAGATCAGCGTCACGCAACTCACCGCCGCCTCGTCGTGGGAAGAGAACGTGCAACGCTGGATCGGGCAGGTCGCCGCCGACGCGATGACCGACGAGCAGATTCGCGGTGCGACGGTCGAGGTGCCGGTCGACGGCACTCCCTCGGAGCGGATCGATCTCGTTTCCGGAGCCGCCACGATGACTCCCGAGCGACTGATCGCCGTCCGAGTCGTTCGAGGCGAAGTGGCCTGGTTCGTCCGGATGCGAGGCACTGCCCCTCGCGTCGAATCCGAACTCGCCAAGTTCGACGAGTTCCTGGCGTCGCTCGACCTTCCCGATTGATGGTTCGTTTGCGCCGCCGAGCCCCGTTTCGCCGGCGCTCGTCAGACAAGCTCCGTTCGCCTGATTCCGATCGCTTGCCTCGCCACGGATCCTCCGGCACGGCCGGACTCCTCCGCACTCGCAGGAACGCTTCGATGGCCATCAGCCCCTCGCTTCCCGCCGATCGGGAGTTTCCCTCGAAGGCCGCCTCGGTCGGGTCGCGCCGCGTCGCCGCACCGCGCTCGATCGTGCGCGAGGCGCTCGAAGGGCTCGCGTCGCTCAAGCTGACCGTGCTCCTGTTCTCGTTGTCGCTCGTGCTGGTGCTCGTCGGCACGCTGGCTCAGGACAAGATCGGGATCTGGGAGGTGATGAACGACTACTTCCGGTCGTTCGTCGTCTGGGTCCCGTTCAAGGTCTTCTTTCCGCAGGCCTGGTTTCCGGATTGGCAGGGGGTGCGAGGGGGCTTCTGGTTCGTCGGCGGTCGGGCGCTCGGCTTCGCGCTCGGCGCGAATCTGATCGCCGCGCATCTGGTCCGCTTCAAGGTGCAGGCCAAGGGGACTCGACTGACGCTCGGCTGGCTCGTCTTTCTGGCCGGCGTCGCCGTCTGCGCGATGATCATCGCGTACGGGAGTCTGAAGGACGGCGTTCAGGATCGCCCGATCCTCGACTGGGACATTCTCTGGTGGGCGATCGTCGCCGGGACGGTGCTGCTGAGCGTCGTCTGTGCGGGCTTCGCCTGGAAGACGCTCGGCGGACAACCGCTCCTGCGGATCCTCGCCTCGCTCGCTTCGATCTCGCTGATGCTGCTGATCGGCGGCTTGGCCTTCCAGGGCCATCGCCTGGACGACTCGGCGCTCCGGATCCTCTGGCAGCTGATCCAGGGGACGATCGGCGGTCTGGTGCTGCTCGCCGGATCGATCATGGTCTTCCGCAAGCGAGCCGGCATGGTGGTGATCCATCTGGGGATCGGCCTGCTGATGTTCAACGAGCTGTTCGTCAGCGTCACCAATCGCGAGCAGCAGATCTTCGTCCGCGAAGGGGAAGAGACGGCGGTCGCGATCGACCCTCGGTTCGTCGAACTGGCGATCGTCGATCGGAGCGATGCGGCGGTCGATCGCGAGACGTTGGTGCCGCAGTCGCAGTTGAGCGACGGGAACATCGTCTGGCTGGCCGACCTGCCGTTCCACGTCCGGATCGACCGCTACATGAAGAACTGCGAACTGCTGCCGGTCGATCGAGCGACTCCCGCCGATCTCCAGGCGTTCCCCAAGTGCACGCAAGGACTCGGCATCGCCGAGTTCGCGATCCCCGCCGCTCCGGTCGCCGGGGCCGAGACGGGGAACCGCGCCGACGTTTCGGCGATCTACGCCACCGTGCTGGCGAAGGACGGCAAGGAGTTGGCGACCGTCCTGTTGCCTCAGAGCGATCACTTCACGCCGGGGACGACCGTTCATCCGATCGAGGTCGACGGCCGGACGTGGCATTTCGAGCTTCGCTATCCGCGCGAGCAGAAGCCGTACACGATCCAGCTGCTGGACGTGGTCCGCGAGAACTATGTCGGCACCGAGGTGCCTCGGCACTACGGTTCGACGTTTCGCATCCGGCGCTCCGATGACGGGACCGACCTGCAGGGCAGCATCAAGATGAACGAGCCGCTTCGCTACGGCGGCGAGACGTTCTATCAGAGCGGTTTCCATCCGTTGCCTGACGGCACCGAAGCGTCGACGCTGCAGGTGGTGACCAACAGCGGCTGGATGATGCCCTACGTCGCCTGCATGCTCGTGGCGATCGGCATGCTGACTCACTTCACCGAGACGCTCGGCGGTCGGATCTCGAAGGCCCGCAACGAAGCGGCTCTCGCTGCCGCCGATGCTCCGCCGCTCGCCGATACGGCAGACAAGGGGAAGGCAAACCCGTATCGTTCGCCGTCGAGCCGTGCGGCCGGCAAGTCGGGCCCGTGGTGGCCGACTTGGGTGGCGATCGGCGCGGCGGTCCTGCTGATCGGCGGTGCGATGCCTCGGCATCGATCGTCGTTCGACATGGCGGGAGCGGGCGAACTGCCGGTGACGTCGGGGGGCCGAGTCATGCCGCTCGATACGCTCGCCCGCAACCTGCTGCGCGAGATCCGCAAGAGCGAAGGGGTGCGCGACGCGCAGGGCTCGTCGATCGCGCCGACTCAGTGGCTGCTGGATGTCGCCTCGCGCAGCGCCGCCGCGTCGGACTATCCCCTGTTCAAGCTCCAGGATCTCGAGGTCCTGTCGAGCCTGGGGCTCAAGAAGCGACCGTACTACCTGTTCTCGTATGCCGAACTCGAGCCGCACAAGGACGAGATCTTCCGCGCGGCGACCGTCGCCGACGGCAAGCGTCAGCGGCGCGAACGGTTGGAGCGGGCCGATCAGGCGTTTCTCGAACTGGCCGGTTCGCTGCGCGACTACGAGAACCTCGGCGTCCTCTTCGGAGACGGCCGCGATATCGAGGATGGCGACGACGATGTCCTGCGACTGCTGAGCATGGCGAATCGAGCTGCGGCGGTGATGACGTCGACCATGCAGGTGCCGCTCGCCGTACCGAATCCCGGCGACTCGGAGAAGCCGTGGGAGTCGCTGATCGCCTATCGGGCGCGGCGCGAAGCGGTGGCATTCGCTCGCGAGAATGCGTCCGAGGGAGAGGCGGCGCCGACCGTCGATGCGGTGTCGATCGCCGTCGTCACGCGACTGTTGCGGGACGAGAAGTATCGTCCCGTCCTTCGGCAGGTCGCCGAGATGATTCGGTCGCGCAGCCCCGGTGCGGCCGATCAGCAGTTGGTCGAGGAAGCACAGCGGCAGCTGTTCGGTAT
This sequence comes from Planctomycetaceae bacterium, assembly GCA_003455945.1. Lineage (GTDB taxonomy): Bacteria > Planctomycetota > Planctomycetia > Pirellulales > Pirellulaceae > UBA11682. The sequence continues at coordinate 11,481 of DMPQ01000095.1, read as the reverse complement.
GGTCGCGTCGCCGCTGCAGGAGCTCTTCCCTGACGGCAAGGTCGAACTGGTCGAGAACCGAGCGGCCGAGTCGCTGATCGGGATGATCGCCGCCTACGGCAAGGCGGACACCGCGGGGTTCGACGCGGCGGTCGACGACTATCGAAGCCGATACGCGGAACTCCTTCCCGCCGGAACGTCGATCAGCCGCGTCGCGGCGGAGCGGCGACTGAACGCGATCGCCCCGTTCTATCTGGCGACGCTCCTGTTTCTGGGCGCGTTCCCGGTCGCGTTGTTCGGCATCGCGGCCCCTCGGAGCGGTCTGAATCGCGCGGCGTTCGCGGTCCTGATGATCGCCGTGCTGCTGGTGACGATCGGTCTGATCGCTCGCATCTGGATCTCGGGGCGGCCGCCGGTCACGAACCTGTATTCGTCGGCTCTCTTCATCGGATGGTCCGCCGCGTCGATCCTGCTGCTGCTCGAGCGATTCACGCGGATCGGCGTCGGCAACGTGCTCGCGTCGGTCCTCGGCGGCTCGACGATGCTGATCGCCTACAACCTGAGTCTGACGGGCGACACGATCTCGGTGATGCAGGCGGTGCTCGACACCCAGTTCTGGCTCGCCACGCACGTCATCTGCATCACGCTCGGTTACGGCACGACCTACGTCGCCGGCTTCCTGGGGATCGTCTATCTGCTGATCGGCGTCCATACCCGTTATCTCGATGCGACGGGACGACGCATTTGGTCCGGCTTCCTGTACGGGATGATCTGCTTCTCGCTCCTGCTGTCGTTCGTCGGCACGGTGCTCGGCGGTCTCTGGGCCGACGACTCGTGGGGGCGATTCTGGGGCTGGGACCCGAAGGAGAACGGTGCGCTGATCATCGTGATCTGGAACGCGCTGGTGCTGCATGCCCGCTGGGGAGCGATGGTGCGCGAGCGCGGAGTCGCCGTGCTCGCGATCGCCGGCAATATCGTCACCAGCTGGTCATGGTTCGGCACGAACCAGCTCGGCTTCGGCCTGCACTCCTACGGTTTCACCGAAGGGGTGCTGATGATCCTCGGCGTGTTCGTCCTGAGTCAGTTGCTGCTGATCGGCATCGGGCTGTTGCCGCTGCGGCGCTGGTTCGGCGGCAGCGACGATGCGACCGCCGCGCTCGACTAGGTCGGTTCGATGGCTCGGTTCGGACCATCCTCGTTGACGGTTCCTCGCGAAAGGGGGCGACATGACCGCTTCGCGCACCGTCCTGCTCTCGGTTCCGCTGCTGGCGCTCGCCATGATCGTTCGAGGCGTTCGTGACGATGAGGGGCCCGTCGCGGATCGGGCAGCGCCGCTCGCGGACTCGGTGGCCGAGTTCGGTTCCGTCCAGGACGAACGCGGGTGGTCGTACGGCTACTGGGATCGAACTCGCGACGCCGATCGCCGATACGATCCGGCGTCCGACTTTCGCCCGTTCGAGCACTACGGCAACGACCCTCGCAACGGTCTCGGCAGTCACGACGAATTCACGACCGGACCGCTCTGGTACCTCGAGGATGGTCGCTACTACACCTCGCTCTGGGCCGAAGGGGGGCATGCGAACAGCGGCGTCGCATTGGGTGAGTATGCAGCGGCCGAGCAGTGGGCAGTACGGCGATGGACCAGTCGGACCGCGGGGATCGTGACGATCTCGGGCCAGGCGGGCAAGGTCATGCCGTGGGGAGCCAACTGGGGCGGTGAATGCCGTGGCCTGATCATGGTCGACGGCGAGGTCGTCTTGTCGACCGTTCTGGACGAGCAGGAACAGGACTACGACGTGGTCGTCAGGATCCGTGAAGGATCGGTGGTCGACTTTCTGATCGCCCCGAGTCCCAGTATCGGCGTCGTGAAGTTCACGGCGACGATTCGGCCTCGGTCGACCGACATCGAGCGCTGAAGTCGCCTCGCAAAGCGACGTGCTTCGGTCCGGGGGCGGGCCGTCGAAGACCCCTCGTCGCCGCGACTTGCGGGGGTGGGGGAAGGCGTGTTAGTCTTGGCCCTTTCCCGGATTTCCGGCGATCTCCTGCAAGTCGCAGTTAGGGCCAGGCCGGGCCGTTCGACGAACGGTCCGAGGGCCGTTCGCCGGCAGCTCGCGGGATCCCTCCGTTCGGCCTCCGCGATCGACGCGATTCTTCAGCCGACGCGTCGTTTCCGGCGAATCCCACCCCTGTAGCGACAAGGCTTCCGACGATGGCACATCAGGTGACGCTGATCCGTGGCGATGGTACCGGTCCGGAACTGGCCGAGGCGGCCCGCCGCTGCGTCGATGCCACCGGCGTCTCGATCGAGTGGGACGTGCAGGATGCCGGCGTCGACGTGATGGCGACCGCCGGCACGCCGCTCCCCGAGTCGACGCTCGAGAGCGTCCGCCGCACCAAGTGTGCCCTCAAGGCGCCGATCACCACCCCGGTCGGAACCGGTTTCCGCAGCATCAACGTCTTCCTGCGCCAGGAGCTGGGACTCTACGCCTGCATCCGGCCGTGCAAGCAGTACGTCGGCATCCGCAGTTTCTTCAGCTCGACGCCGATCGATCTGGTGATCGTCCGCGAGAACACCGAAGACCTGTATGCCGGCGTCGAGTTCGAAGCAGGGAAGGAAACGACCCAGCAGCTGATCGACTACATCAACGGTCTCCCCTCGGACAAGAAGATCAAGACCAAGGGGAACGAGACCGGCGTTTCGATCAAGCCGATCAGCGTCAGCGGGACCGAGCGGATCGTGCGGTGCGCCTTCGACTATGCCCGCGAGAACGGGCGCAAGAAGGTGACGGCGGTCCACAAGGCCAACATCATGAAGNNCTGATCGGCGGTCTCGGCATGGCTCCGGGAGCCAACATCGGTCCCAACGGCGCCGTCTTCGAGGCGACTCACGGCAGCGCGCCGAAGTACAAGGGGCTCGACAAGGTCAATCCGACCGCGCTGATCCTCTCGGGCATGCTGATGCTTCGGCACCTGAAGGAGTTCGACGCCGCCGATCGTCTGGAGAAGGCGGTCGCCGACGTGATCGCCGAAGGGAAGTACGTCACGTACGACCTGAAGCCGAATCGGGACGATCCGACCGCCGTCGGGACCAGCAAGATGGCCGACGCGATCTGCGCCCGCCTGGGCTGATCGGTCACGAGGGAGTTCCCGCACGGTTCCGGTCTTCGGAACCGTGCGCCGGACGCTCGATCGGGAAGGAGCCGGTCACGATGCGGAACGATCCGGTCGACTGGCTCTCGGGACGCCGCCGCGGCGTGGCGGCCCTGCTCGTCCGCTCGGGGCTCTGGTGCGCCCAGTGGCCTTACCGAGCGGCGATCGCGCTTCGCAATCGTCGCTTCGATGCGGGGCGAGGGGTCGAGCGGGTCGAGGTGCCGGTCATCGCACTCGGCAATCTGACCACCGGCGGCACCGGCAAGACGCCGGCNNGATCAGTCGCGGCTATGGAGCCGACCGGGCAACCGGTCAGAACGACGAGGCGCTGGAGCTGGAGCGGAGTCTCCCTGACGTTCCGCATCTGCAGAATCCCGATCGTGTCGAGGCGGCTCGATTGGCGATCGACGAACTGGCGAGTCGCTGCCTGGTGCTCGACGACGCCTTTCAGCATCGCCGGATCGCGCGCGATCTCGACTGGGTTCTGATCGATGCCCGCAATCCGTTCGGCTTCGGATACCTGTTGCCTCGCGGGTTGCTGCGCGAACCGCGATCGTCGTTGCGACGAGCCGATGCGGTACTGCTGACGCGAGCCGATCAGGTTTCGGCGGCGGAACGCGAGCGGCTGCGAGCCGAAGTCGCGCGCCACGTCCGCCCCGGCGTACCGATCGTCGCGACGACGCATCGTCCGCTCGCCTGGGTTTCGGCGCTCGGAGCCTCGCTCCCGATCGAACGATCCTTCTCGGCGGTTGAACCGGGGATTCCGTCGCGCGTCGCGGCCTTCTGCGGCATCGGCAATCCGGAGGCGTTTCGAGGGACTCTCGAGTCGATCGGTATCCGACCGTGTGCCTGGCGCACCTACCCCGATCATCATCGATTTACCCGTGAGGATCTGGCGGAGCTCGCCGAGTGGGTCGCGGCGTCGGGAGCCGAAGGGGCGGTCTGCACGATCAAGGATCTGGTGAAGCTCTCGACGCCTCGCATCGGACGGGTGCCGTTGTGGGGACTGGAGATCGGCCTCGCGCCGATCGACGACCCGCAGCCGCTCGACGAACAGCTCGCGCGGATCGCCGAGCGCGCGCTCGCCGAGGAAGAACTCTCGGGAGAGTTCGCCGATGCCGGTTGGGCGATCGAGCGGTCCGACGAAACGCCGCAGGAGCCGAACGAGCAGGGCGGGGCGACCACGAGATCGTGAAGCACCGCAGCCGAATCGCCTCGCTCCGACTAGGATGATCGACGGTGATCGGATCGAGTCTCGGTCGTCTCGAACTGCATGAGGGATCGCGTGGCGAAGGTCAGCATTCCGCAACTCTGGGAGGTTCCCGACGAGTTCCGCCGTCGACTCGGCGAGCGAGTCGGACGTCAGCGGGCGATGTTCCACGACGAGCATCTGCTACTGGTGCTGCACCAGCCTCCGCAGCCCGATCAGGACGATCGTCAGGCGGCGCTCTTCTGGCGCGATGCCCAGGGGCACTGGATGTCGACGATGCCGGGGAGCGGTCTCGGGTCGCTCCGCCAGCTGCTGACCGATTACGAGCAGTCGATCGACAAGCTCGAGTCGGCGGAGCAGCAGGCCAAATCGGCGGCGGAGTACTTTGCCGTCATCGAGCGGATCGCGCCGCTGTTGCGATCGGTTCGCAATCTGCACGGCGTGCTGCAGGAGGCGCGGCGGTTGGTCGAGAGCGACCGCGATCTGATCAACCTGCGCGACACCGCTTACGACCTCGAGCGGCGCGGCGAGTTGCTCGACACCGGTACGCGAAGCGGGCTGGAATACGCCATCGCGTTGCGGGCCGAGGAACAGGCGCAGTCATCGCAGCGGATGGCGGTCGCCTCGCATCGACTGAATCTGCTCGCGGCCTTCTTCTTTCCGCTCGCCACGCTCAGCGCGGTCTTCGGGGTCAACCTGCAGTTCGGTCTCGAGAATCGTCCCGGACCGTGGCCCTTTCTGGTCGTGATGGGAGTCGGGCTGTTGATGGGCGTCTTCCTGACGTCGATCATCGCGCCGCGACGCTGAGGCCGAGTCGAACGGCACACGAGGGCTCTCGTCGGCGAGCTCCTGATCTTCGCGAAACGGGCTCGAAGTACCGGGCTCGATGTTCCCGAGACCTGCTGCGGAACCCGCCGACGAACCGAGGAGCGACGAACGATGGTCAACGGCACCGACGGCGAACATCTGCCATCCGACGAGCTCCCCGACGACGATCCGCGGTTCGAGGATCATGGTCTGCTCGCCGGCATTCCCGAGGACGAGGACGAGCTACCCGGCGTACCGACCGAGATCCGTCTGCGGCGCGACGATCCGAGCGGGACGATCGTTCTCGATCGCCCGGCTCGTCGCAACGCGCTGACTCGCCGGACGCTGACCGAACTCGAAACGGCATTCGATGATCTGCATCGCGCGGGGCCGGTTCGAGCGGTGATCCTGACCGGTGCCGGCAGTGCCTTCTGCGCCGGAACCGATCTGCGCGAGATCAGGTCGCAGGTCGGCGACGACGAGCAGCGGCATCTCTGGAAGGAGGACGCCGATCGGATGCGGCAGCTGCTGCAGACGATGCTCCGTTTCCCCAAGCCGATCATCGCGGCGGTCAACGGTCCGGTCCGCGGCTTCGGCATCGCGCTTCTCGCCGCCTGCGACATCGTGGTGGCGTCGGAGCGAGCCGACTTTGCGCTTCCCGAAGCGCGAATCGGTCTGGTCGCCGCTCAGGCTGCACCGCTCCTGTCGTTCCGCATCGGTGCCGGAGCGACCTCGTACCTGATGCTGACCGGCCGGACGATCGATGCGCAGCGGGCTCGCGAGATCGGACTGGTGCACGAAACGTTGCGCGACGATCTGGTCTGGGCTCGGGCACAGGAGTTGGCGAAGGAGTGCGCTCGCGGGGCGCGCGAGTCGATTCAACTGGCCAAGCGCCTGATCAACGAGACGATCGGCGAGACGCTCGAACTGCACGACGCGGTCGCCGCCGCCTACACCGCGACGGCTCGTACGACCGAGTCGGCGGCCGAAGGGGTGCGCGCCTTTCTCGAACGGCGTCCGCCTCGTTGGAGCTGAGTGCCGAACGTATCCCGGCGCGATCGGATCGGGCAGAATGACGCTCCCGCCGAATCCCACCGGAGAGCGTTCGCATGGCCTTAGCGCTGCCCCTCGTCCCGTCGTCGCGCCGTGTCCTGAACGTCGCGGTCCGATTCCTCGTTCGACGGTTGACGATTCTCGGATCGATCGTCGCGGCCTCGATCGCGACCGATGCGCGAATCGCCTCGACTCAGGAACCGTCGGCGCAGGACGAGAAGATCCTCGGCCACTGGGGCGAGGACACGATCGGCTTTCGCTGGACCGAAGACGACTCGGTCGACGGGCGCTGGCAGCAGACCGACATCGGCCCGTTTCTGGCGACCAGCGTCGCGCTCGGCGACCGGACGGTGCTCAAGGGACGAGTCGTGTCGGTCGGCGACGCGGGGGACCGTCTCTGCTACGACACCGACTCGGGGCGGCTGGAAGCCTGGTGGCGAGGTGATTCGCTCGTCCGGTTCGATCCGGCTCGGTACGGGCTGATTCGTCACCCGGAGCCGTCGGGGGCGGTCCTGTGGCGAAGTCCGGTCGTCGCGCCGGCCAATGCGGTCGACTATCGTCATCGGACGATGCTTCGGCGCGGCCGCGAGATCGTGCTGCAGGGGACGATCGGTGCGATGACCTGGAGCGAGGGACCGAGCCTCGTGACCGATGGCGACCAGGTCGTGCTGGTGCGCGACGTGGAGCTCGGTCCGAGCGAGAGCGATGTCCGCTTCGACCCGGGCCTTCCCGTTTTCGACGCCGCGCGACTCGAACGGCGCGGTAACTGGCGTCTTGCATCGTTCGGTCAGGAGGGATCGGCCGGTGTGATCGCGCTCTCTCCAGGCGACGCGACCGAGGAGAGCGAGCGGGCGATCGAGCGTTTTCTGACCGATGGCGTCTGGAGCGGCAGCGACCGGACACGAGCGATTCGGATCGCCATCGTTCTCGCTCGTTCCGAGGACCAGGCGTCGACGACGGCGCCGGCGATCGNNGACCGGAGTCCTTTGGCCCGAGCTGCTGGTCACTCGCGGAACGATCGGTTCGCCGCAGCGCGGTCTGCGGATGGATACGATCGGTCTGCCGGTGGAGAACCCTTGGCGAGCGCTGATGTTTCTGAGCGGCATCGATTNNTCGATGCCGGTACGGCGGCTGTCTGCACGGTGCACGGTGATGTCTGGATCGTTTCGGGCATCGACGACTCGCTCGGCGAGATCCGCTGGAAGCGATACGCGACCGGACTCTTCCAGTCGCTCGGTCTGAAGATCGTCGACGGGCGCGTCTACGTGCTCGGGCGCGATCAGCTGACGCGACTCGAAGATCGAAACGGCGACGGCGAGGCGGACGAGTACGTCTGTGTCAGCGATGCGGCTCCGACCAGTTTCGGCGTGCATGATTACGCCGCCTGTCTCGAGACCGACTCCCGAGGCCGTTTCCTTTCGGTCCGCGCGAATACGGGTGTCGAGCGGATCGCCGCCGACGGTTCGACCTACGAGGTGATCGCGACCGGGCTGCGCAATCCGAACGGAATGGGGATCGCCGACGGTGATCTGATCACCGTCGCGCCGCAGGAAGGGGAATGGACGCCGGCCAGCGCGATCTACGTCGTGCGCGAAGGGGATCACTACGGGTATCTCGGGCCGCAGGTCAACGAGACGCGGCCGCTCGGCTACGACCCGCCGATGCTCTGGCTCCCGCGTCTGCTCGACAATTCGTCGGGGGGACAGGTAATGATCCCCGAACAGGGCTGGGGAGGGCTCGGCGGCAAGCTGCTGCATCTCTCGTTCGGTCGCTGCTGGCCGCTGGTCGTCTATCCCGAACGGACGGCTGACGGCTGGCAGGGAGCGGCGGTTCGCTTGCCGTTCGAGTGCGATTCGGGGATCTGTCGCGGACGGGTCCGTCCGGGAACCTCCGAGATCTTTCTCGCGGGGCTCAAGGGGTGGGCGTCGTCATCCGTTCAGGACGGCTGTCTGCATCGCTTGGTGCCGACCGGCGAACCGACGACCGTACCGATTCGCTGCACCACGATGGCGGACGGCCTGCTCCTCGAGTTCGACCTCCCGCTCGATCCGACGACGACCGTCGAGGTCGGACGCTGGTCGGCTCAGCAATGGAACTATCGGTACTCGGCCGAATACGGATCCGCGGACTACCGCCCCTCTCAGCCCTCTCGGCCGGGGCACGACGAGCTCCGGATCCGCGACGTCACGCTTTCGCCGGACGGTCGTTCGGTCTTCGTCCGGATGCCCGAGATAGCGCCGGTGATGCAGGTCGCGCTCACCTACGACCTGACGACTGCCGATGGTCAGCCGATCGCCGATACGCTCTACGGGACGATTCGGCGACTGGGGGACGAGCGAGGGCCGGCCGATCCGACACCGGAAGTTCCGTCGATCGACGCGGGGGATCGCGCGACTGCCCGCGGCCTGCTGCTGCGAATGGCCGATGCGAGGCTGGACGGGACGCTGACCAGCGACGTGCGAGTCGCTCGCACCGCGTCGCTGTCGCGCGTCGGCGAGCCGCTGTCGCCGTGGATCGAAGGGCGCGGACTGGTCGCGACCTTCGAAGGTTGGTTGGAGGTGCCGCGCCGATTCGCCGGCCGCTTCGAAGTGCGCGGCGACGTGAACGTCGAGCTGTCGATCGACGATCGTCCGGTCGCGGTGGCAGTCGAAGGGGAGAGCGGCGTCGAGTTCGCTCCGGTCGAACTGGGACGAGGCCGACACGCGATCCGCCTGATCTGGAGCGTCTTGGGAGAAGATCCGGTCGAGATCGAACTGCTCGAGCGACCCGACTCGGGCGACGCGGTGCCGATCTCGGCCGATCGCTGGTTTCACGATCCGACCGATCCGCGTCTGGCACAGCCGAACGAACGTCGCTCGGCGCGCGAGCGTTTCGCGCAGCTCGGCTGCATCGCCTGTCACCCGCTCGATCCGTCGATCGCCGGCGCGCCGCATCGGATGCCGGAGCTGGATCGGCAAGCTCCGGACCTCGACCGGATCGGGGAGCGCGTTCGCGCGACGTGGTTGACCGATTGGATCCTCGATCCGCATCGCCTGGATCCGACCAGCGAGATGCCTCGTCTGCTCGATCCGTCGAATCCGGACGATCGTCGGATCGCCGCCGACATCGCTGCCTATCTGATCGGACGCGATTCGGAGACTGCAGCAGGAGANNACATCGGAGACTGCAGCAGGAGCGGATCGGACACTGCTCGACGCGGCTTCGGTCGATGGAGTCGACCCGGAATCGATTGCGCTCGGCGAGTCGCTGGTCGAGACGATCGGCTGCGTGGCCTGCCATCTGCCGGAACCGCGCGACGGTGACAACCGGCGAGTCTGGAACCGAACGGCTCTCCGGTTCGAGCGGACGCAACTGATCGCGTTCCTGGCCGATCCGACCGCCCATCATCCGGCGTCGCGAATGCCGAGGATCGCGACCAGCGACGAGGAGCGTCAGGCGTTGGCGTCGTACCTGTTGTCGTTGCCGACCGATGCCGAAGCGGTCGGTGATGCGTTGCGGTCGTCGCAGCAGGGCGATCCGGAGCGAGGGGGCGTCGCGTTCCGGACGCTCGGTTGTGCGCAGTGTCACCCGTCGTCGACGGTGCCGGCCGATCGACCGAGCCTGCCGATCGCTCAGGTCCGAACCGATCGAGGGTGTCTTGCGGTCAGAGCGGAAGAGGGCGTGCGGACTCAGGTCTCGGGAACGCGCATCGCCGATTACGATCTCGATTCGGTCGAGCGCGAGCGTCTGGCGCGCTGGATCGCGACCGACCTCGGTTCGTTGGCTCGCGACGGACGAACCGAGGCTGCCGAGCGATTCATCGCGCGGGCCGATTGTCGCGCGTGTCACGATCGGGACGGCGAGACGGGGCGGTTGGCCGAGATCCTGTTCGACGAATCGATTCAGGGACTTTCGCCCGAATGGCTCCCGTCGCTGACGCATGCCGGCGAAAAACTCGAGCCGGAATGGACCGAACGGTTCCTGGCCGGAGCCGACCGGCGTTCGCTGCGCCCCTGGCTGCGCGCCCGCATGCCGTCGTTCCCCGAAGCGGCTCGGACCATCGCTCGCGGGCTGGCCGATGCGCCGCTCGCGCTCGCCGCGGAACGTCAGGAACGAGAGCGGATCGATGCCGAACTGGCAGCGGTGGGAGGGCGGTTGATCGGCGCGGTCGAGGGATTCGACTGCCGGCAATGTCACGCGCTCGGCGGCGTGCCGGCAACCGGCGATCAGGGGACTCAGGTTTCGCTCGGCATCGACTTTGCGGAGGCGGGAGCGCGGCTGAGGCCGGGTTACTATCGGCGCTGGATGCGCGATCCGACGTCGATCGATCCGCTCACCAAGATGCCTCGCTATTCGGAGGACGGCCGAACGACGAAGGTCCCGCTGCTCGAAGGCCAGGCCGAGGCGCAGTTCGAGGCGATCCTGCAGTTCCTGCGTGAGGCGGGCGCGACGAAAGCCGCCGCGGAGCGCTGAGTCGCTGCGCAGCGAAACTCGGTGTCCTCGGTGTCCTCTGTGGTTAAAAGGCATTTTCTTACCACAGAGCTCACGAAGGTCACGAAGTCAGGCGAGCCCTGTCGACCAAGGGTTCGGACCTGAACCTGGCTGTCCGAACCATCGGATGTGGAACGTCGCGCAGCGATACTCCATGGCCTCGGCGTCCTTCGTGGNNCCGTGCTTGTGGATCAGGTAGCCGTGCTGCAGCGGGGCGACCGGATCGTCCAACCGGCGACTCACCTGTTCCGCGAGGATCGGGATCTCTTGCGTGTTGTCGAAGATCGGCACTTCGATCGACGTCTCGTGCGTCGTGATCCCGGCGAGTCCCTTGAGCATCTCGTAACCGGCGATCGGAACGTGCCCNNGTCGCTTCGCGGCGACGATGCAGTGCAGGAGCGTTTCGGCGCTCGACTTCGGCTGCCCCGCGCAGGTCGGCCTTCCCGCCGCGTCGATCCGGACGAAGTCGCCGGGGGCGAGTTTCTCCTTGTGCTTGCCGCTCGCCGTGACGATCAGCTCGAGCGGATCGCGCGAGATGACGACGCTGTAGTTGCTGCTGGTCCCGAGCGACCAGCCGCGGCGATGGAACTCCGCGCCGCATTCGCGCAACCCCTGAACGGCCGTCTCATGGCCGTGCAGCGGATGTCCGGCAGGGAAGAAGAGGTCGGCGATCCCTGAGGGGGTGGTGGGCATGAGGCGATATCCGATCGATCGAGCGGCGGTGCGAAACGGCTCAGGATAGGAAGAACCGGAAACGTCTCGCAAGTCGCCTCGACAGCCGCCGCCGCGTTGCCGGCGAGAGAGAAGCCGCA
>DMPQ01000200.1:1941-2768 GCA_003455945.1 Planctomycetaceae bacterium | reverse complement strand
TCCCCGAAACCGTTCCGCCCGACGGCGCTTGAGACGCGGCGGACGAAGGCGAGTCGTCGACTTGTCTTCGCTCCGCCGGCCGATCGAACGCCGTCCCCTTTTCCCCATTCGCCCTACGGATCAGTAAGAGCACGATGAGCCAGGAACCTCGCTACGGCCTGCCGGCCGCCCACGGACTGTACGACCCCTCGTACGAGCACGAGAGCTGCGGCATCGGCTTCATCGCGAACATCAAGGGGGAACGCTCCCACGCGATCGTGCGCGATACCGCGCTGATGCTGACTCGCATGGAACATCGCGGCGGTTGCGGCTGCGAATCGAACACCGGCGACGGTGCCGGCATGCTGACGGCGCTGCCGGTCGAGTTTCTGGCCAAGGTCGCGCAGCGCGATCTCGACATCGAACTGCCGCCCGAAGGGCGTTTCTCGGCGGGGATCGTCTTCCTGCCGACCGATCGCGAGTTCCGTCGCGAGTGCCGCGACACGTTCGAGCGATTCGCGGCCGAGGAAGGGATCCGCATTCTCGGCTGGCGCCAGGTGCCGACCGATCCGGACAAGGCGGACATCGGAGCGACNNATCGCCGATCGCGAGGCGTTCGAGCGGCGGCTGTTCGTACTCCGCAAGCGCGTCAGTCATGCGCTGCGCGAAGGAGATCACCCGCAGGCCGAGCTGTTCTACGTCTGTTCGCTCTCGACCAAGGTGATCGTCTACAAGGGGATGCTCTCGACGCATCAGCTCGTCCCCTTCTATCCCGACCTGTCGGACGAGGACTACACCAGCCATCTGGCCATGGTCCACTCGCGCTTCTCGACCAATACCTTTCCGAG
>DMPQ01000200.1:1060-1843 GCA_003455945.1 Planctomycetaceae bacterium | reverse complement strand
ATGGACCCGCGCCGCCGCGCCTTCTACGAGTACCACGCCTGTCTGCAGGAACCGTGGGACGGCCCCGCCTCGATCTCGTTCTCGGACGGCCACTACATCGGCGCCGTGCTCGACCGCAACGGACTTCGTCCCAGCCGCTATTACCTGACGCGCGACGACCGCGTGATCATGACGAGCGAGGTCGGGTCGTTCGAGGTGCCGGCGGAGGACATCGTCGCGAAGGGGCGACTGCAGCCCGGCAAGATGTTCCTGGTCGACTTCGAGCAGCAGCGGGTCATCGCCGACGACGAACTGAAGCACACCGTCGCCAATCGCCGCCCGTACGTCGATTGGGTCCGCAACCAGCGCATCACGCTCGACGAGCTGCCTGAGCGTCCCCTGCCGCATTCCTTCCGCGATGCGCCGCTGCTGGCGCGACTGCAGGCGTTCGGCTATTCGACCGAGACGGTCCACTTCATGCTCCTGCCGATGCTCAAGAGCAAGAAGGACCCGATCGGCTCGATGGGAAACGATGCCGCACTCGCCTGTCTGAGCGATCGGCCGCGGCTGATCTACGACTACTTCCATCAGCTCTTCGCGCAGGTCACCAATCCGCCGATCGATTCGATCCGCGAAGAGGTGATCATGTCGCTCGAGTGCGCCATCGGTAAGGAAGGGAACCTGCTCGATACGACCGAGGAGCAGTGCCATCGCCTGCTGGTCCCCGAGCCGATCCTGACTCGCAAGCAGATGGCCTCGATCCGCGATCTCGATCACCGCGGCTGGACGACTCGCGTGCTCGAC
>DMPQ01000200.1:0-1022 GCA_003455945.1 Planctomycetaceae bacterium | reverse complement strand
GTCGTCGAGACGGGCGAGGCGCGCGAGGTGCATCACTTCTGCGTGCTGATCGGCTTCGGCGCCGACGCGATCCATCCCTACCTGGCCTTCGATGCCCTGGCTCAGGCCCGTGCCGACGGACAGCTCGACGCCGCGACCTGGACCGATGAGAAGATCGAAGCGTCGTACATCTACGCGGCCTCGAAGGGGATCCTCAAGGTCCTCGCGAAGATGGGGATCTCGACGCTGCAGAGCTACAAGGGAGCACAGATCTTCGAGGCGGTCGGACTCGATCAGGGGCCGATCGAACGTTGCTTCACCGGGACCGCCAGTCGGATTCGCGGCATCGGTTTCGACGTGCTCGCCACCGAATCGCTGATGCGTCACGAAGTCGGCTTCCCGACTCGGCAACGCCCCTTTCAGACCGTCCTTTCGAACCAGGGGATCTACCACTGGCGGCGCGACGGCGAGAAGCACTCGTGGAATCCCGAGACGATCGCCGGCATCCAGCAGGCGGCTCGCGAAGGGGATCCGCAGGCGTTCGCCCGCTTCTCGAAACTGGTCAACGAGACGACGACGCGCGAGTGCCAGCTGCGCGGTCTGCTCGACTTCCGCCCCGGCAATCCGATTCCGATCGAACAGGTGCAGCCGGCGAGCGAGATCGTCAAGCGGTTCTGCACCGGTGCCATGAGCTACGGCTCGATCTCGGCCGAAGCGCACGAGTCGCTGGCGATCGCGATGAACCGGATCGGCGGCAAGAGCAATACGGGAGAAGGAGGCGAAGACTATCGCCGCTTCCAACCGCTCCCCTCGGGCGATTCGAAGCGATCGGCCATCAAGCAGATCGCCTCCGGACGGTTCGGAGTCACCAGCTGGTACCTGACCAACGCCGACGAACTGCAGATCAAGATCGCGCAGGGAGCGAAGCCGGGGGAAGGGGGTGAGCTGCCGGGGCACAAGGTCGACCGGATCATCGCCGCTACCCGCATGTCGACTCCCGGCGTCGGACTGATCAGCCCGCCGCCGCATCACGACATCTATTC
>DMPQ01000089.1 GCA_003455945.1 Planctomycetaceae bacterium | reverse complement strand
CGGTAGGCGAGGGCAATCGAGATGGCGTACTGGGGAAAGCCGTGGATGAAGTTGGTCGTGCCGTCGAGCGGATCGATGATCCATCGGACCTGATCGCCATTCGTCTCGGCAACCTCGGCGACGCCGATCGATTCCTCACCCAAGATCCGGTGCGTCGGAAAGCGTTGCCGCAGGAACTCCTCGATCACCCGCTGCGATTCGAGGTCGGCTTCGGTCACCAGGTCCTTCGGCTGCTTCTCGCGCGCCGTCACCTTCCCTCGGTACCGCTTCAGTACCTCTCCGCCGAGCCGTGCGGCGGCGATGCAGGTCTTTCGCCAGAGAGTGACGGGGCGAGACGAGACCGAGGTTTCGAGCGACGACATGCCGGGGACCGCTGCGAGGAAGACGGGGGGAGAGCCGACCGACGACTTCACGACCGGCGGACCGTGCCATTGTAGACGGATTGCCCGCCGCGCGCGATTCGGGGGGGCGATGCGACGGGGCTCGGCAGAACCGACGCGACGCGCGGGTCGTAAGGAGGGGACCGGTCGGAGCGGGGGGAGTTCTCCGAATCCGCTCGCCGGAGCGAGTCCGGTCCGATTCGTCCGCGCCGCGCGGCTGCTTAGAATGGAACGCGTCCCGAGACAGGAGGTGTCGTCGGGATCTGGTCGCCGCTCGTTCGTCGTCGAGAGACCGAAAGGATCGCCCCCTTTCGACGAACTTGTCCGCGAGCGGTCGGACTTGCCGCGTTCCGACCTTTCGGCTGCCCGCAGCGCCTGGCCGTCGTTCCTTGACCCGGAAACGACCGCATGCCGTCCGTCGATTCGGCCGCCTTGCGCCCGAAGTTCCCCTTGCCGCCCGGCGTTGCCGCGCGGTCTCGACCGAAGGTCCGTTCGCATCGTGACCGAAGCGTCGGCTCGGCCGGACCCTGGTCATTCGGCCGGTCGTCGATCGCGCTGGCAGCGCTGACGCTCTGGATGGGCGGACTTGTCGGAGGGGCATTCGCGTCGGCCTCGGTCGCAGCGCAGCCCGAGCCTCAGACGCCGCTCCCGGTCGCTCCGATGCCCGCGGTTCCGCAGGTCCCGGACGGTTCGTCGGCTCTCCCTCCGACCGCGCCGGCCGTCACGCCGAGCGTTCCGAGCGGACTACCGGCAGGACCGGGAATCGTCGGACCGATGCCGACGCTCGGCGACGACCCTCGCGCTTCCGAACGGCCGCTCCGCGTCGGCGTCTCGCCGCTCGAGACGATCTATCTGCGGCGCGAGGACGGACAGCTCGTGCCGTTCATCGACATCCCGTTCGAGGTCTTCCACGCGATCTATCAGCAGCGCGCCGGCGGCCAGACCGAAGAGCTTCCGCAGACGCATTCGCTCGAACGCGTCGACGTTCAGGGATCGATCCGCTCGAACGCCTCGGGAGAGTTCGCTCATCTGACGATCGTCGTGCGAGTCGCGACGCAGCGCGGCGGCTGGGTCCGCGTCCCGCTCGGACTCGAACCGGCCACTCTCGTCTCGTGGAGTTCGGATCGTCCCGACGACGCCGTCGTCTCGCTGGACGGTCGCGGCGGCTATGAGGCATGGGTGCGCGGCGGCGAAGAGGGAGCGAGCGAGCTGCGACTCGAGACGGTCGTACCGGTCGAGCGACAAGGGGTCCAATCGACTCTCGAACTGGCGCTCCCGAACGCCACGCTCTCGCAGATCGCGCTCGATCTGCCGTTGACCGATCCCGAAGTTCGTCTCGGGTCGGATCGACAGATTCCGGAACTCGCACCGCTCGCCGACGGCCGAACGCGACTTTCGGTCGTCGGTCCGTCGGGCGATCTGTCGATCCGTTGGCAGCCGCGCGGCGACGACGGGGTCAGCGGCCTGTCGGTCGTGACCGACGTGACGGTGCAGATCGACGGACCTGATCTGATCCGCTACCAGGCGGCGTTCGACGTCGTCAGTCTGAACGGGCGCGATCGCGGCTTTCTCGTTCGGCTTCCTCCCGGAGCTCGCTTCGATGCGGCGGAGCAGGCCGATCTCGAGGGGGCGGAGGTCGATCCGTCGAGTCCGCTGCTCGCCGGCCTCGATCCGAACTCGCGCTATGTCGCCGTCACCTTTCCGCAACCGCTCGACAAGCCGACGCGCGTCGTGCTGTTCGCGAGCCGAAGCGCCGCGGACGAATCGGCGGACGGAGGTCCCGAAACGATCGACGTCGGTGGGTTCGATGTCCCCGGAGCGGTTCGTCAGTCCGGATCGTTGTTGCTGGTCGGATCGCGCGAATGGCGCGTCGACTGGTCTGCCGGCAACTTCCTGCGACAGGTCTCGCTCCAGGCCTCGGATCGCGAGCGCGAGGGAGCGGTTGCGCGGTTTCGCTTCTCGCGCGCTCCGATCGAGCTGGCGACGCGAATCGTTCGCAACGAGTCGCGCAGCGCCTGTGAGCCGATGCTCGATCTCACCTTCACGCGCGATCGGATCCAGCTCGACGCCGAGTTTCGCTATTCGTTTTCCGGACCGCGCCCCGAGACGCTGATCGTCGACGGTCGCGGTTGGGAGCCGGACATCGAACAGCTGCGGGCCAATCGTTTCGTCCGTCGCGTCGCGCAGGACGAGACGAATCCCGAGCGGTGGCGCATCGATCTCGATCCGGCGCTGGCGGAAGAGACGCTGGCGCTTCGATTCGTGCTGAGTCGCCCGATGGAGACGTTCGGCGATCTTTCGGTGCCGCTTCCCAGTCCGCTCGCGACGACCGTTTCGGCCGCGATGGTTTCGCTCCGTTCGAGCGACGACCTCGAAGTCGCTCCGCGCATTTCGCCGGTCCAGGGGACACTCGTTCCCGCACCGAATCTCCCGACCCCGTCCGGTCCGACGGCAACCAATGGGACTCGGATCGCCGATCTTTCCGCCGGTCCCGGTGCGGCGCCGACCGAACCTTCGGCCGTCCAGTGGGTGCGGATCCAGTCGTTGGCCGATGTCCGCGAACTCGCCTGTCGCGTGACGGTCCGACCGCGCAAGGTCGATGTCGTGTCGAGCGTGGCGGTGCGCGTCGACGGAGGGATCGCCACGGTCGACCAGACGCTCGACTACGACGTTCGCTACGTGCCGCTCAACGGCGGTTGGCTCGCGATCGATCGCGCGGCGCTCGAGGACGGTGACCTCGTCCTGCGTCTCGACGGTCAGGCGATCGGCTACCGCGCCAGCGCCTCGCCGCTGTCGCAATGGGACGAACGATGGGAGGTGGTCCGCTTCGAACTGCCTCGTGCCGTCACCGGCAAGTTTCGACTCGAAGCGAGCTTTCGCATGCCGCTCCCCGAACCCGATTCGACCGAGCGATCGGTTCGGACCGGCATTCCGCTGCTCGTCCCGCTCCAGGCTCCCGACGAGCGGACTCGCTTCTTCCGCGGCGGCATTCTCGGCGCGGCGGAGTCGCTTGCGGTGCAGCCGATCGGCGACTTGGGGCGAGTCGTGACGATCGAGACGCCGGCCGATCGGGTCGTCACCGGAACCGACGATCGCTGGCGTCTGGAAGAAAAGCCGGCGACGGGGGAACGGCGCCGTTTCACGCTGACCAAGCTCGACCGTGACGCGGCTCGGACCGTCGATTTCTCGTGGGGGATCGGTCAGGGTGGTGCCGACCAGATGCCGCGCGTCACGCGACTGTGGGTGCAGTCCCTCTCGACTCCCGAGTATCGCCGCGACCGAGTCGCGATGCGGGTCGTTACCGGTCGATCGTCGATCGAGATCGAACTCCCGCCGCTCGTCCGTCTGACGACCGTCGCGGTCGACGGCGTCGAGCGACCGGGAGTGGCGGAACAGACGACCGGCCGCCGACTGACCGTCGCGCTGGCCGACCCCGGTTCGCCGCGCGAACACACGATCGAACTCTGGTATCGCTTTCAGCGCAATCGATCGTTCGACCGATCGATCGAGCTGACGTTGCCGACCGTCGTCGGGGTCGATTGGATCGAACAGGTCTATTGGGAGGCGATTCTCCCGCCCGACGAGTACATGATGATCCAGCCTCAGTGGCTGGTGTCCGAGAACCGGATCGAATGGAAGTGGTGGGGCTGGACCGAGACACCTCGTCTGAGCACCGGCGATCTCGAAGCGTGGGTCGGCGTCGGCGGTCAACAGCCTCCGTCCGGCCAGTACCACCGCCATCTGTACTCCGGGTTCGGCGAAGCGATCTCGGGACGGGTCTGGACGGCGCGGCGCTGGGAGGTGCTGTTTGCCGGAGCCGGCTTGCTGTTCGTGCTCGGTGTCGTCGCGGTCGTCTTCCGCATCGATCGGCGCCCGGTGGTGATGTTGCTGATCGCGGCGATCGCGTTTGCCGGCGCTGCCGCGGTGCAGCCGGCCGGACAGTGGCTCGCGCAGCTCGCCGTCCTCGTCTCGGCTTTCGTTGCGGCGGGGGCGTATCTGAGCTGGATCGTTGCTCGGCCGTCGCGTCGCTGGGTGACTCGTCCCGCGACCGCCGTCGACAAGTCGTCCCCTCGGACTCGCGAACCGATCGAAGCACGCTCGTCGCGAGGCGGGCGCCGCTCCGAGGAACTCGCGACGACTCAGGCGAACGCCGAGGTGCGCTCATGAGTCGCCGTGCGCTCGTGAGTCGCCGTGCGCTCATGAGTCGCGGTGNNCGCGCCGTGCCGAGCGCGATGCAGCAGCTGTTGGAGCCGGCGGCGGTCGCTCTCGTTGTTGCTGATGCTCCTCTCGGCCCTCGCTCTCGACCCCCTCGTCGCTCAGGACGAACTGCGGATCCGCCGCGTGCTGGTCCCGGAAGAGCGGATCGAAGAGGTGGTGCGCGGCCGAGGACGCTATCTGACCGTCGATCGCGAGCCGCTCGAACGTCTGCTTGCCTCCGGAGGCACCGAAGGTGGTCCGGATCAGGTCGCATCGCTTGCCACCGCCGAGTTCTACGGCCGTTACGAGAGCGACGGATCGTTGCGAGGGATCGGGCGACTTCAGCCGCTGATGCCTGACGCCGACCTGCGCGGCGAACCGGTCGATGCGAGTGAAGGGGGACGCTGGATCGNNGATCGAGATCGAAACCCCCTCGTTCTGGATCGGGCGCGTCCGGTGGCGAGTCGGCGATCCGTCCCTCGGCGGCACGCGGACTCCGATCGGGCCTCTTCCTGCCACGACGTCGACAGGCCCGTCGCTCGCCGGAGGTCTGCTCGGTCCGACACCGAGTCCCGGCATCTTCGGACTTCCGTTCGCGACGCTCGGAACGTCGGCCGTGGCGCGGCCGTTGGCGGCAGGGATCGAGGTCCCGGCGATGGCCGGCGTACTGCCGTCGGGGCGATTCGGAATCGAAGCCTCGGGGAGCGGCGATCTGGCCCTCGACTGGATCGCGATCGGCGCGGCGGCGGACGGCGCCCCCGCCGAACTCCGTTCCCCTGCGGCGCCGCTCACGCCGAGCGCGTCGCCGGCAGCTTCGGCGCGCACGACGATCGAGACGACCTTGCGCTACGACCTGGCGTTTGCCGGAGCGGTCCGAACGACGTGGTACCTCGACCTGCCGATCGGTCTTCGCCCTCGCGCGAACGGATCGATCGTCGCCTCGGTCGAACGCGTACCGATCGACGTCGAACAGTCCGGCCGGCAGCTCTGGCGGATCGACTCGGGGCCTGCCGGTGACGGCTCGCTGACGNNTCGCCGCCGAATGCGAGCTCTTTCCCGGTTCGGTCGAACTGCGGACGTCGATCGGTTGGAAGTCGAACGGTCGCGACGAACTCGTCGCCTCGATTCCGGACGGCTGGCGGTTTCTCCCGCCGACCTCCGCCGACGGCAGCTCGCTCCGTTTCGTCGAGGACGACTCGCCCGGTCCTCGGCAGCTGCG
>DMPQ01000231.1 GCA_003455945.1 Planctomycetaceae bacterium | reverse complement strand
TCGGTGGTCTCGCCGCAGCCGACGAACGAACCGACCGAGCAGCAGAGGACGAGCGACGCGAACGCGAACTTCAGGACCTGCGACATCGAAACTACTCCCCGAACAGGATTCTCGAACCGGATGAGGACGCACCGACATCGGGCGTCCGGAAACTGAGACCCGCCGTGTTCGTCCGTTATTCCGCTCGATTGTCAATTTTCCGAGCCGGAGCGAGAATCATCCCTTTCCGGCGTTCGTTCGGCACCCGCGTCGCCGCCCGCCCGCCGCCGCTCCGGCCGGCGAGACGCACCGTCCCTCTCCGCTGCCGAGAGCCGATCTCGCCCCAGGTCGATCGATCACTTTTCCGAGCGACGGGAATAACCCGGCCCTCACTCGGGTCCAAGGAGCGAGGTGGCGATGTTGGAGGCCGACGGATCGCACGATTTCGAGCCCGGCGTCGACGGGGGCGAAGTCGACGGTGCCGAGGCCGAAGCGTCGTCGACCGGTCGAGCCTTCGAGCGTTGGATCGACGACCATCACGGCGACGTCTACCGCTATGCGGCCCGACTGTCCGGCAGTCCGACCGACGCCGACGATCTGACTCAACAGACCTTCCTGCAGGCCTGGCGGTTTCGCGATCGGCTCGAATCGGCCGATCGGGCCCGCGGATGGCTGTTGGCGATCACTCGCAACCAGTTCCTCAAGGAGTTGCGGCGGCGACGCCCCGAGTCGTTCACGACGATCGGGTTGGAAGAGGTGGAGCTGGTCGAGACGCGTTCGGGGGACCGTTCCGACGACCTCGCGGAACTGCTCGAAGGGCTCGGTGACGAGGCGCGAGCGATGCTGCTGATGTTCTACGTCGAGCGGCTTTCGTATCGCGAGATCGCCGCCGAACTCGGGATTCCGGTCGGGACGGTGATGAGTCGACTGCATCGAGCCAAAGGTCGGCTCCGGACGGATTCGGAGCGACGGCAGGAACGGGACGAGCGAAAGGGACGCGGGTGACGGCGAGCGAACACGACGACTTCCGAAGGCGGCTCGACGCTTGGCCTCCCGGTTCGCTCGATCGTCTGACGAGCGACGATCCCGAACTGCGCGCCTGGATCGAGACCGAAGCGGGGGGCGAGGCGTGGCGGCGTCACGAGGCGGAAGGGGCGGAAATCGCGGCGCGACTGGCCGACGTACCGGTGCCGCACGACCTCGCGAAACGTCTTCGCCGACGGCTGCGCGACTTGCAGAACGCCGAGATCGCGAACGATGACCAGCGGCCTCGTCCCCTCCCCTCGCCCGATCGTCCGTCGCGCTCCGGCCGAAGGCAAGTGATCGGCTGGCTCGCTGCCTCGGTCGTCGTGCTCGTCGCCGGATCGGCGGTCGCCTGGCGTTTCTGGTGGGAGCCGAAGCCGACCGGGCGGACCGAGGTGGCTCAGTCGTCGCTCGGCTGGGCCGCTCTGTTGACCAGCGAAGGATGGCAGGAGGTCGAAGCGACGATCCTGAAGCGGGCGCCGGTTCCGGAGGAACTCGGTGCGATGCCGCGACGTTGTGCGATCGTCGCGACCGACTTCGATCGTCGGACGATGGTCTACGATCTGTCGGGGCCCGAAGGTCCGCTCGCGCTGCTTTATGTCGCCTCGGCCGATCGTCGTTTCGCGCTCCCCGATCGCTTTCCGCTCGAGCCCGACTACACGACCGGGCGTCATGCCGTCGGGTCGATGTTCCGCGACGGTCGGCTGTACGTCCTGCTCGTCGAAGGGGACGCCCGCCGCTATCGCGAGTCGTTGCGAGGGGTCGGGCCACTCGGCTGAGTCGCGGTGACTCGGGAGTCGCGGCGACCGGCTGCCGCTCTACCGGTCGTCTTGCGGGGCACCGGTCGTCTTTCAGGGCGCCGGCCGTCTACCGATACGTCGGCTGCCTTGCGCAACGAAGCGGGGGAGCGTTCCCTGCGGAACCCTCCCCCGATCTGTTTGCCGCTCAGCCGTTCGTTCGCCGGAGCCGAAACGTTCGCGTCTCGTCGGGACGCGGGACATCCGGATCAGGGAAAGGCATACGCCGGGTTATCCGGATCGAAGTCCCGATCGGTGAGACCGACGTTGAGGCGGACGTTGGTGTAGGTGTATTCCTCTTCGAGGATCGGCTCTTCGTCCGGACGGCGAGGCCACGTATACGCCGCATAGCGGATCGGAATCCCGAGTTCCTTGTCGATGAACACTTCGGCGATGTGAAAGTCGTACGGGTGCCGACGCTCGTCGTGCTGGACGGTGATCTTCGTGCACTCCCGATCGCCGACCTTCGCGTTGCGGAACGAGACGCGGCAATCGCCGGCGGCTCGATCGCGGTTCGCCTTCTCGATCAGGCGGACGACGAGATTCTCGATTCCCGCCTCGTAGATCGGATAGCGGTTCCCCTTCATCGCCAGACCCCCTTCGGGATCCAGGCTGACTCGGAACTGCCCGCGGATCACTCCGGTATCGTGAGCGACGAGCTTGCCGTCATTACGCCCGTCGACCCAGATCACTTCGCGCCCCTCGCAGGAAGTCGGGCGGAGGAAGCGAAGGTAGATGCTGAACGGAACCTGGCCCAGCCCATCGCGAACCCGCGCGTTGCGGATCTTCAGCTGGATGAACTCCTCGTCCGACAGCCGACCGTCGATCCGCTCGCGCTTCACCAGCGTCGCGGTGTAGTCGTGGATTCCGGACCGCATCCGATCCAGCCCTTCGTAGGCGAGCTGGAGTGCGGGGTCGAGCGAATGACGGGCGGTCGCGGCATCGGCAGCCGCCGAAGTCGAAGCTTCGACCACTCGGCTGACGCGCATCACCGGTTCCGTCGTCGTCTTGGCCGAGAAGCCTCCTGCATCTCCTTCACCCTGAGCCGCCACTTTCGCAAGTGGGGCGGGACCGATCGCGATCCACAAACCCAAGGCGGCAAGGAACCGTGCCTTCGCTCCGGTTCGCATCCGGATTCTCCTTCATTGGGACCGTCTGACGTCGCGTGGCAGGGACGACAGGAAGCGGATCCCTCCGCTCCAACGGTCATTGGTCGACGAGCTGTTTCGATGGGGACGAGTCGAGGCGAAATCCATGTGCCGGCCGTTTCCGCTCTCGCACTCTCACTATCGCCGTTCGTCAAGGGGTCGCGTCATCCTCACTTGCCGCGGAATCGCCCGATTCTCGGTGCGATGATCGTGCAGGCGTTTTCTCGCCTACCGTTTGCCGAGGCGGTAGACTCGCTCCTGTTTGCCGCTCCTGCCGAATCGACGCGGAAAGGCCCGAGTCGGATCGGAAGCGACTCCCCCTCGGATGCCGAGAATAATCCAAAGCGGCGAAGGAACCGAGGGCAATTGCCGATCCCTCCCTCGACGCGCCGGTCGAGGCCTCCCTCGTTCGGCCTCACGAATCGCATCCGCGTCGACCGTTCGACGAACATCGCCCTCTATCGCCGGGACCCTGCATGGGACGCCGCAACTGCATCGTGATCGGAGCGGGGCACAACGGCCTGGTGCTCGCCGCCTATCTGGCCAAGGCGGGGCACTCGGTCACCGTGCTGGAGCGGCGGTCGGTCATCGGCGGCTGTTCGGTGACGGAAGAAGCCTGGCCCGGCTTTCGCGTCTCGACCGCCTCGTACGTCATCAGTCTCTTCCTGACGTCGATCATCGACGAACTGAAGCTGAAGCAGTACGGGCTCGAAATCCTTCCCCGGACCCCGTCGTCGTTCACGCCGATGCGCGACGGCCGCCACCTGTTGCTCGGGCCTGACGCCGAGCTCAATCGCCGCTCGATCGCCCGTTTCAGCCCGCGCGATGCCGAAGCGTATCCGAGGTACGAGGCGCTGCTCGAACGGGTCGCATCGATCATCGAACCGATTCTCAGCCGTGGGGCTCCGGAGCTGCTGCCGGTCGCCAAGTCGCTGCGCCCCGGTTCGATCGGCCGACAACTCGACGGACTCCGCAGCGCTTGGGGGATGCGCAAGGCACTCGAACGACTCGGGCCCGACCTGCATGAGGCGATCGAACTGCTGACCGGAGCGGCTCGACCGATTCTCGATCGCTGGTTCGAGACCGATGTTCTCAAGGCGACCCTCGCGACCGATGCGATCATCGGCGCCTTCGCGTCGATCTCGGCTCCCGGCACCGCTTACGTTCTGATGCATCACGTGATGGGCGAGGCGGGGGGCGCGCGAGGGGTCTGGNNGGGTCTGGGGGTACGTCCGCGGCGGCATGGGAGGGCTCGCCCAATCGCTCGCCGGAGCGTGCCGTGATCTGGGAGTCACGATCCGGACCGATGCGGCGGTTCGCTCGATCGATGTGGCCGACGGGAGCGTGCGCGGCGTGACGCTCGAGTCGGGCGAGTCGCTGTCGGCTCCGGTCGTCGCGTCGACCGTCGATGCGCATCTGACGTTCGAGGTGCTGACCGCTCCGGAGCATCTCCCCGAGGAGTTCCGGCGCGCGATCGCGCGGATCGACTACGCCTCGGCCTCCGCCAAGATCAACGTCGCGCTCTCGGAACCCCCTCGCTTCGAATGCCTCCCCGAGCCGGGAGTCGGGCCGCATCATCACGGCACGATCCACATCGGCGAGAGTCTCGACACCATCGAACGGGCCTACGACGACGCCAAGTACGGTCGTCCGAGCGGCACGCCGATCCTCGAGATCACCATGCCGACGTCGGTCGATCGGACGCTCGCTCCGGACGGACAGCATCTGCTCGGGATGTTCGTCCAGTTCGCTCCCTACCGACTGGCCGACGGTCAGAGCTGGGACGCGATCAAGGAGTCGTTCGCCGATCGCTGCATCGAGGTGCTCGCCGAGTATGCCCCCAACGTGCCTCGCGCGATCCTGCATCGGCAGGTCCTCTCGCCGCTCGATCTCGAACGGACCTTCGGCCTGACCGGAGGGAACATCATGCAGGGGGCGATGCATCCGCATCAGCTGTTCGTGATGCGCCCGACCCTCGGCTGGGCCGATCATCGCACGCCGATTCGCGGACTCTATCTGGGTGGAGCCGCGGCGCATCCGGGAGGAGGCGTGATGGGATCATGCGGTCGCAACGCGGCTCGGGCGATTCTCGCCGACCGGTAAGGCATGCCGCTCCAGTCCGGTCGATCCGAGCGGGTCAGAAGCCCATCATCGCGCCGCGTCGTCGCTCGGAATAGAGCTGAGCCTTTTCCGGTTCCGCCATCGGCAGTTGGAACTCCCGAGGCCTGAGCTCCGGGACCGCCGGGCCGCTCCGACTGTCCGGATACGGATCGTACAGCTCGGCTCGCCGGCGCTGCTGATCCATCGTTCCGGGACTCGGCCAGGACGCCGTTCCGGCGCAGCCGAGCGAGGCGCTCCCGACCAGTGCCAGCACGAGCGGAAGCAGACCGCGGCTCGCGCCGAACGCCTCGACCCCTGCTGTCCGGTTCATCGATCGACTCCGCATCCGATCGAGTCGAATTTCCGCTGCGCGATGGCCGGTCGGCGCGGATCGTCCGCCGCCAGGAAACGACTCGTGGCCGGGACGATAGGAGAACGGTGCCCCGGCTCCAAGAGCAATCGGTCGCTCAGGCTCGACGACGAACGCGCCATCGAACCGGGAATGTCGAGCCGAAGCTCGGCGAGGGGGGCGGTTCATCGAGCCGGCAGATAGCCGTCGAGCAATACCGCTCCGGAGTCCCCCGGTTCGAATCGGACGGCGCCGCAGCCGGCCGGAATCAGAGCCGTTTCGCCTCGTCGAAGCGGTCGACCGGTCGGATCTCCCTCCAACCTCCCCTCCCCTTCGACCACCGCGATCACGTGAAAGGTACCGTCGCCACCGAGCGTGCCGGAGCCGCCGGAAACTCGGTCGTTGCGGACCGGGCCCGCGCGATCGACGCGGATTCGATCGAGAACGAACTGAGGCGCCTCGACCAGCCGCTCTCGATGGTCGTCGATCCGGATCGGACGGACGCTTTCCACCGGTCCGCAATCGTCGCGCAGCACCGCCAGGCTCTGCTCGACATGCAATGCTCTCGGCCGGCCATCCGAGCCGACTCGATTCCAGTCGAACAGCCGATAGGTCGTGTCGCTCGCCTGCTGAAGTTCGGCGACCAGCAAGCCGGCGCCGAGCGCGTGCACGGTGCCGGCGGGGATGAACAGGCAATCGCCGGGGCGCGGATGAAATCGATGGAGGACCGATTCGGTCCGACCTTCCGCGATCGCCCGCGCGAGATCGTCCCGAGTCGCACCGGT
This sequence comes from Planctomycetaceae bacterium, assembly GCA_003455945.1. Lineage (GTDB taxonomy): Bacteria > Planctomycetota > Planctomycetia > Pirellulales > Pirellulaceae > UBA11682. The sequence continues at coordinate 2,520 of DMPQ01000231.1, read as the reverse complement.
GACCAGTCCCGCATAGACGGCCGCTCCCGGTTCCGCATCCATCACGTACCAGGCTTCGGTCTTGCCCAGGTCGGGCGGATCCTGCCGTCGAGCCTGAGCATCGTTCGGATGGATCTGGACCGACAGGTCGCGGCGACAGTCGAGGAACTTCAGCAGCAACGGAAAGCGATGCTGCAGTCCGGCCGGTCGCTCCTCGCTTCGCCAAGCGTCATACCGTTCGCCGAACAACGCCTCACCGAACTCGGCGAAGATCGCGCCGAGCGTCCGGCCGGCAAGCGGACCGGCGATCACCCGACTCTGGTCGTCGCCGTGATCGACGATCTCCCAGCTCTCGGCGTAGTCGTCCTCGGGGCCGATCGCCTTGCCGAGCACGGTCCCCAGGCGTCGTCCGCCCCAAAGGTAGCGTCGCAGGATCGGTTCGAACCTCAAGGGGGTGCGCATCGTGGCGACTCGCGAGCGAAACGAAGGAGGCGGCGAGAATCGATCAGGACCGTGACCGGACCAGGGGGCGGCGCAGACCGCGAACCGCTACCGCGCGGTCGATCGGTCGACAGTCTAGTCGCNNTCGCCCCCCGCCGATCGGTCGCACTTGACCGAAATCGGGCGTTTCGGCTATCTCCCTTGCCGTGGACGCCGAGACGATCGCGGCGCACGCCGAGTCGTATCGACCGCGGGACGCCCGATGAACGAGACCACCAAGACCTGCCAGCTCTGCGGTTCCTCGCCGCTCCGACGGATGGAAGTCCCCGGAGCGAACGTTCTCCATTTCTGTTCCCGTTGCGATCTGTATCAGTTCGGGGCGCTCGTTCCGAACGAAGCGTACGAATCGGCGTACCATGCGGGATACGATCGCCACCGCGCTCGCAAGGTCCGGACCGCTCGGGCGCGACTGGCGCGGATCGCTGCACTGATCGACGATCGTCGCGGAGCGATCCGGATGCTCGAGATCGGCTGCAGCGTCGGCGCCACGCTGCAGGCGGCCGAAGAGCGGGGATGGGAGGCGCACGGAGTCGACGTCAGCCGTTCGGCCGTCGCGGCCTGCACGTCGCGAGGCTTGCAAGCGACCGTCGTCGGCGCCTGCGAACTTCCGTTCGATGACGGCCGTTTCGACGTCGTCTGTGCCTGGCACGTCATCGAACATGTCGAAGAGGTGCGACGAACGCTCCGCGAGTGGACCCGAGTGCTCCGTCCCGGCGGACTGCTGGTGATCGAAACGCCTGACGCCGAGTGTCCGAAGGCCCGCCGACTGGGAGCGCGCTATCGGAAGTTCTGGGCTCCCGAGCACACCTACACCTTCTCGCGCCGCAGTCTGGAGGCGTTCTTTCGCGAAGCCGGACTGGAGATCGAAAGGGAACCCGGAATCGGTGCGCTCGCGCCGCTCACCTGGACCGACCGAGGCTACGCGGCGGCACAGCAGCTGTACCATCGCCTGCGCCGAACGCTCGGACTCGAAAAGGCGTTCCAGCTCTTCGCGCGACGTCCGATGTCGGAGGCGATCGCGAGTCGCCGCGCGGCCTGAGGCCGGCGACGACGAACGCAGAATCGCAAGATCGCGGCGCTTCGCGATTCGGAACTCGAACGGGCGCGGTTCATTCGACCGGTTCGAAACGCTCTTCCGCCGGACCGACTTCGATCCGATTCGACAGACTGATCTCGCGAGCGACATCGCGGACCGTTTCCTGAGCCATCTGCTTCAGGAAGTACGACTCGACACGGCCGCTGATCACCAGTCCGGCTCCGGTCGCTTCGACTCGGATCCTGCGGATCGGCAGGTGCGGACTCGATTCGAGCGCCGCTCGGGCGATCTGGGCAGGATCGAAGCGCGTGTTCGTCATCTCGCGTTCTTCCTCCTTGATGCGATCCCTGCGACGGCGGCGATGCGAGCGACGGTCGGATCCGATCCGCGACCTTGCTCGACCCGAAGTGCGAGCTCCTCGCAGGCAGCTCAGGGAGGTCGATCGTTCGGCGCTCCCGCTCGCTCTCCGCAATCTACGCCCGATCGGCGCGCGACGTCAAATCGCATTGCCTCGCTCGCCCGAACCGCCGATACGCCTGGTGCTTTTGCCTCTTTCGGGCGGCCGCACGCTTCGACTCCGCGTCGCGAAACACCTCGCTTCACGCCCCCTTCAGCTTGCCGATCGAGCGCAGGTAATCGATGACCTGATCGGCGAGGAGTTCGATCGGAACGCCGTCGGTCTTCAGCACCAACTCGCATGACTCGGGGGCTTCGTACGGCGAATCGATGCCGGTGAACTGCTTGAGTTCGCCGGCGCGCGCCTTGCGATAGAGTCCCTTCGGATCGCGCCGTTCGCAGACTTCCAGCGGCGTGTCGACGAAGACTTCGACGAAGTCCCCGCGTGCTCCCTGTCGCTCGACCTGTTGCCGAGCCAATTCGCGATCGCGGCGAAACGGACTGACGAAGGCGGTCAGCGCAATCAGGCCGGCCGAGCAGAACAGTTCGGCGACGGCGGCGATCCGGCGGATGTTCTCCTCCCGATCCTGCTCGCCGAAGCCGAGACC
>DMPQ01000336.1 GCA_003455945.1 Planctomycetaceae bacterium | reverse complement strand
GAGCGGCGGGGGGACAGTAGAATCGGTGGAAGAGGGATCGGGCACGCGGGTCATCTCGGACAAGATATCAGACTCGTTCCCGCCTCCCCATGGCCCGCCGAGCCGGTGACCGCCGAGTCGGTGACCGCCGAGCCGCTCGGTACGACGACGTTCCGACGACGTTCGGATCGGCGATCAGACCGAGATCGTCTTGACCGTGTCTCCGCCCGAAAGCTGCGCGGCCGACAGGCACCCCTCGGCGCGGCGGATCAGCTCGTCCCCTTCGAAGTTCTTCAGGATCATGCCGACACAGGCGACGCCGATGCTGTAGGTGAGCGGGAATCCGCCGTCGCCGATCCGTTCTTCGGACCAGGCGCGAAGCCGAGCGAGCAGTTCTCGTCCGACGTTCGAAGCGGGCCCGCGATCGCAGTCTTCGAGCACGATCCCCCAGCGGGCGTCGCTGATCGGGATCAGCGGATCTCCCGGATCCATCGCTTCGCGACAGACCTTCATCGCGTCCTGCTGGGCGTGCTCGACCGGCGCGTGGCCATGTCGGCGCAGCACCTCGGCGAACCGATCCGCCTCGATCAGCATCAGGGCAAGCGGATAACGTTGCTGCCGGCATTTCGAGACGCTGCGGCGCACGGCGGTGGTCAGGCCGAGGCCTTCCGCGCGGACCGGAGCGACGCTCGACAGCGACGGAACGGAGCCGGATGTCGGTGCCGGGCGAGAGGCGGCCGCGACCGCCGAGCCGAGGATCGTCGACTTGGTCACGCCGGTTCCTCGATCACCGCTCTCGGCGTTGGCGACGAGCGGCTTGGCGACGAGCGGCTTGGCGGGGGTCGCCGGGAAANNCGCCACGCCGCGCTGCGCCGCCCCTTCGATCGCCGCGACTTCCTTCGAGACGTTGCCGACCGCCTGCTTGAGCTTGTCCGCCGCCTGGGATCCGATCGGTCCCGAGCGCGCCTGACGCGGATCGATCCAGCTCTCGCTCAATCGGATCAGCAGATCGCGACTCTCGAGCAGCATCGTGGCGTACGAGTCGCGGTCGTCCCACTCGAGCGAGAACATCGGGCCGATCTCGCGGAGCTGATCGTCCAATCGACGCAGCAGCTCCTCGAGCTCCACCGTCTCGAACGCGAAGTGGCGCTTCGCGCTGTCGACCATCGCTTCCCAATCGATCGGGTCGCGATCGTGCAGCAGTCGCGCGACGTATTCGGCCAGATGCAGCCGGCGGACGGTCGAGCGGATACGCGGATCGACCTGTTCGATCTGATCGGGGTTCCAGGGATGAGCCAGCGCGAGCCCGAGCGTTTCGGGGAGCTGCCAGCGCTCGGCCAGACGCGAGCTGACGACGCGGTGATCGAATCCCAGCGACGCCACCTCCAGATGCGTGACGTTCCCTCGCTCGTTCCAGACCTGCCCCAGAAACTCGACGTACGGCTGGCCGAGCTCCTGGATCAGGACGAGCATGCCGATGTGCTGCAGCAGCCCCGCGACGAACGCCTCGTCCGCCTCTTCGATGCCGTTCATGCGAGCCAGTTCGCGAGCGGCGAGCGCCTTGGCGAGCGAGTGACGCCAGAACCGCGTCAGCACGCTCTTCTCGATCCCTTCCTGCAGCTGCGGCGGCAGGCTGAAACCGAGCACGATGCCTCGGAGCGGCTGGACGCCGAGCACCGCGACCGCATCGTCGACCGAAGCGATCCGGCGGTTCAGCCCGAAGACCGGGCTGTTGACGAACTGCAGCACCCGACCGGTCAGTGCCGGATCGTGTCGCAGGCAGTCGGCGAGCTTGCGCGCTTCCATCTTCGGATCGCGCGACAGGCGGATGATCTCGAGCGCGACCGCAGGGAGCGTGTACAGCCGACCGACTCGGTCGACCAGCGTGTCGAGCATCGAAGAACCGGAGGGGGAACTCATGGTGCGTGACTCGGGCGGCGCGGCGAAGCGGAGCGGTCGGAGAGGGAGGGACGGCGAGCGGCCATCGGTCCGGCGCGATCCGTTAGAATCGCTCCGACCCGCTCCCGCGTCGCGATTCGCCGCGGCGCAAGGGAGGTGGGTGCGGCAGACCGCCGTCGGGGAACGGTAGCTCGAGATCGCCGCTCGCCGGCGTCGACTGCGACGAGGGGATTCATGGGAGAGGGAATCGATCGGACGAAGCGAACGTACGGCCGAGCGATCGCGGTCGCGGCCGGGCCGATCGTCGGAGCGATCGCCGCCGTCGCTCTGCACGACGGCTCGTCGGCCGGTCCCGCCGCGGCCGCAATCGGCGGCATTGCGCTCTGGATGGCGATCTGGTGGATGACCGAGGCGCTCCCGCTGGCCGCAACGGCGCTGCTGCCGATCGTGCTGATTCCGCTGGTCGATCTGTCGGCCGTGCCGCATCGCGCCGGCAGCGTCGTCGGAGTCGCCGTCGACCGGCGCACGGTCCGCGCCGAGGTGCTCGGGACGAGCGAACGAGGGGGAGGACGGTACTATCGCGTTCGTCCGACCGAGGAGGCAGCGACAAAGGCATTGATCGAGGCGGGNNTGATCGAAGTGCCGGCGGCGGCGGTTTCGCCGTGGGGACGCACTCTCGGCGGACTGCAGCGAGCGGTGGTGCCGTATGCCGACAAGTTCATCTTCCTGTTCCTCGGCGGCTTCATCGTGGCGCGAGGGATCGAGCGCTGGGGGCTTCATCGCCGCATCGCGCTGGCGGTGCTCGAACGAGTCGGCACCAGTCCGTCGCGACTGGTCGCCGGCGCGATGGGAGCGACGGCGGCGATGAGCATGTGGCTCAGCAATACCGCGACGACGCTCGTGATGCTGCCGGTGGCGCTGAGTCTGATCGAGTCGCTGACGCGGGAGCGGCGCGACGATGGAGCGAGCGGCGCTTCGAACGATGCGGCGAGCGGCGCGGCGAACGAAGCGCATGCCTTTCGGACGGCGATGCTGCTCGGGATCGCCTATGCGGCGACTTGGGGAGGGATCCTGACGCCGATCGGCACGCCCCCCAACGCGTTGCTGATGCGCGAGATGGGGGCGGTCGGTTCGAAGATCGGCTTTGCTCAGTGGATCGCGTTCGCGCTGCCGTTGGGGCTGACGATGCTCGTCTTCACCTGGTGGCTGCTGACGCGCGGAGCGTTTCGCGTGACGTCGACGCCGATTCCGGGAGCGGTCGAGATGCTGGCGCGTTCCCGCTCGGCCCTCGGCCGGATGTCGCCCGGCGAGCGCGGAGCCGGCGTGATCTTCGCTTCGGTCGCGCTCGCTTGGATCGTGCGCGAGCCGCTGGCGAGTTGGGGGAGCGCCTGGCAGGGGCCGCTCGGATCGTTCGCGACCTGGCTCGGTCGCTGGGACGATGCGACGGTCGCGATCGCCGGCGCGGTGCTGATGTTCGTCTGGCCCGTCTCGCTCGCCCCATGGCGACCGCTGATCGATTGGAACGACGCGAAGGGGCTTCCGTGGGACGTGCTGCTGCTGTTCGGCGGCGGCCTCAGTCTGTCCGATGCGATCCGCGACAGCGGATTGGATCACTGGATCGGATCGATGCTCGACGGTCTGGCCGGCATGCCGAACTGGCTGCTGGTGCTGATCATCGCCATCATCATCACGTTCCTGACCGAGCTGACGAGCAACATGGCGACCGCCGCGCTCTTCCTGCCGCTGGTCGCTTCGCTCGGCGAGCGGCTGCGCGACGGCGGAGCGAGTCCCGAACTGTTGATGGTCCCCGCGGCACTGGCGGCGAGCTGCGCGTTCATGCTCCCCGTGGCGACTCCGCCGAACGCTCTGGTCTTTGCCGGAGGCGGGCTGAAGATCGGCGACATGGTGCGCGCCGGGCTCGTGCTGAATCTCGTCAGCAAGGTCGTCATCACGATCTGGGTGATGACCGCCGGCCGCTGGATGCTCGGACTGTAGAGCCGCTCGCGACAAAGTGAATCCCGTCGCGCCGAGAGGTTCATCGCGCCGAGAGGTTCATCGCGACGTGTGTTCCGTCGCGACTCGCGACCGCCGTTCGTCAGGCGAGGATCGGTTCGATCAGATTGCCGTGGATGTCGGTCAGGCGATAGTCGCGCCCCTGAAACCGATGCGTCAGTTGCAGGTGATCGATCCCGAGCAGATGGAGGATCGTCGCCTGAAGGTCGTGCACGTGGACCGGATTCTCGGCGATCGAGAAACCGAGTTCGTCGCTGGCGCCGTAGGTGAAGCCTCGCTTCACGCCCCCTCCGGTCAGGAACATCGTGTAGCAGTCGGGGAAGTGGTCGCGACCGAGCTGGGCGCTTTGAGCCGTTCGTCCTTCGCGGAACGGCGTGCGGCCGAACTCGCCCGACCAGATGATCAGCGTCTCGTCGAACAGCCCGCGCTCCTTCAGATCGCGGATCAGCGCCGCGACCGCGCGGTCCATCGGCCGGCAGCGATTCGTCAGCCCGTCGCGGATATCCTCGCCGGGCCCGGTGCCGTGGAAGTCCCAGCCCCAGTCGAAGAGCTGGACGTACCGCACCCCCTGCTCCACCAGACGTCGCGCCAGCAGACAGTTGTTGGCGAAGCTCGCCGCTCCCGGTTCCGCACCGTACGCCGCCAACGTCTCGGGAGTCTCGCGCGTGATGTCCATCACCTCGGGGACCGCCATCTGCATCCGGAACGCGAGTTCGAACTGCGCGACGCGCGTCATCGTCTCGGGATGCGCGTAACGTTCCGACTGCAGACGATTCAGCTCGCCGATCGCATCCAGACTCGTCCGCCGCACCTCGCGACTCATCCCCTCGGGATCGGAAGCATAGAGGACCGGATCCCCTTGGCTCCGGCACTGTACTCCTTGAAAGACGCTCGGCAGGAATCCGCTCCCCCACGCGCTCTTGCCGGCGCTCGGGTTCGAGCCGCCGGAGACCAGCACGACGAAGCCGGGGAGATCCTGGTTTTCGGTTCCGAGACCGTAGGTGATCCAGGAGCCCATCGCCGGGCGTCCCATGCGGGGCGAGCCGGTGTAGAGGAGCATCTCGGCCGGCGCGTGATTGAACTGGTCGGTGTGCATCGAGCGGATGAAGCAGAGATCGTCCGCGAGCGTCGCGATCTCGGGGAGCGCGTCCGAGATCCACGCTCCCGACCGGCCGTGCTGTGCGAACGTGCGCGGCGTGCCGAGGAGCTTCGGACGGCCGCTGGTGAAGGCGAACTGCTTCCCTTCGTAGAACTCGTCCGGACAGTCCTCGCCGTTGCGCGCGACGAGTTCCGGCTTGTAGTCGAACAGGTCGAGGTGCGGGGGAGAGCCGGCCAGATGCAGGAAGATGACCTGCTTCACCTTGCCGGGATAGTGCGACGGTCGCAGCGCCAGCGGCTGGCGGTCGTCGAACGCCACATCCCCGCGCACCGGTACTCCGCCGAGCGTCGCGAGCGCAGCGGCTCCGAGACCGAACGAGCTGCCGAGAAACTGGCGGCGAGTCGCGGCGGCGAGCGGATGCGAACCGAAGGGAAGCGGTTTCATCGTTCGGTCTCTCGGAGGGCGGTGGACGACGGAGGGGAAGTCGAGGGTGGTCGGCGTCGGTGGTCCCGGGCTCTTCGAGCCCGAGGTCGGTTTCGCTGGGAGGTCGTTCGCGTTTCGGTGCTGGTTCGGCGGCGAGCCGAAACCTTGCCTCGGCCACGGAGTGGCCGGGCCCACGTCAATTCGTTGCGACCGGGGGCGGTCGCACGACGACGGCGGTCGCTCCCCAAGGGATCGTCAGGGGCGAGCGAGGGTTTCGTCCAGGTTCAGCATGACGTTGGCGAGCACGGTCCAGACCGCGGCTTCGATCGGATCGACCTGCGGCGGAAGGGGACCGAGCGGGCGAGTCGCGAGCGTCTCGGCCGACGCCGGGTCTTCGGTCATCTGGTCGCGCGTCCGGTCATGGGCCGCTCGGAGTACGTCGAGCTCCTCGGCGGTCGGCGCCCGCAGCAACGTCAGCTCGACCAGGCGCGCCAGCCGCTCGTCCCGATCGGTCGAGCCTTCGGTCAGCAGACGCCGCGCCAGTCCCTGAGCCGCTTCGACGTAGACCGGATCGTTCAGCGTCACGAGCGCCTGAAGCGGCGTGTTGGTACGGATTCGTCGCACGGTGCAGACCTCGCGACTCGTCGCATCGAACGTCGTCATCGAGGGGTACGGCGTCGTGCGGCGCCAGCTGGTGTACAAGCCGCGGCGGCGCGCGTCTTCCCCCGGACTCGTTTCCCAATCGGTCGAGCCGCCGAACGCGGAACTCAGTCCGAGCTTGGGGCGGATCGGTCGGACGCTCGGCCCATGCATCTTGCGGCTGAGCAGGCCGCCGATCGCCAGCGCCTGGTCCCGGATCGTTTCGGCCGGCAGACGGAATCGCGGACCGCGCGAGAGCCAGGTTCCTTGAGGATCGAGGCGCAGCTTCTCGTCGGTCGCCTCGCTCGACTGGCGATAGGTCGCGGAGGTCGCCAACTCGCGAAGCAGGAACTTGATCCCCCAGCCTCGTTCGCGCAGGTTGACCGCGGTGTGGTCGAGCAGCTGCGGGTGACTCGGCCACGCCCCTTGCGTCCCGAAGTCTTCCGCCGTCTCGACCAGGCCGGTCCCGAAGAGCTGTTCCCAGTGACGGTTGACGATGACCCGGGCGGTGAGCGGGTTATCGGAGCCGACCAGCCAGCGAGCGACGTCCAATCGAGTCGGCCGCTCGATCGCCGGCGTCGGACCGAACGCGGTCGGCAGGCCGGCCGTCACTTCGTCGCCCGGAGCCCGGAAGTTCCCTCGCAGGTGGACGAAGGTGCGACGCTGCCGTTCGGTCGGCAGCTCGCGCATCACCGGCGTCACGACGTCGGGCTTCAGTTCGTCGAGTTGCTTGCGCGCAGCGGCGAGCGCGATCGTCTCGGGAGTCGCTCCGGCGCCGCTCTCGCGCCACCACGAATCGATCGCCGCAAGGGTCGCTTCGGTCCGTTCGCCGGCGGTCGCGGGAATCGTCAGCTCGAGCGACGGTGCGGGGAGTGGATCGAGCGGCGCGATCCAGAGCGGACGACGTTCGGCGTCGAGCAGCACCAGTCGGGCGCCGCGAAGTCGCTCGCCGATCCCGGCCGCGTCGGAACGATTCCAGATCGCGATCCGGTCGATCGACATCGGCGAGCCGAGATCGACCTCCCACCACGGATCGGCACCTTGCCGCGAGTGCGTCGTCGAGCGGGCTCCGGCATAGTCGCCGTCGGTGTTGCCGTCGATCCCGCGCGCCGCGTCCCCTTCGTAGTCGGTCGACGACTGAGTCGCGACTCCGGCGGTCGCGACGTTCCGTTCGCCGACGAACGCCTGCACCTCGGCGAGCGACAGGATCCGGTCGGCTCCCGGAAGTTCGATCCGCAGATGACGCACCTCCAGCGGCGCATCGGCGGCGAGCGGCGGGAGTGTCGGAGCGGCTTCCGCTGCCTGAGCGGCGACGAGCGCTTCGAGTCGAGCCACCTCGGCGGCGAGTGCGGCGCGGCGCTCGCGCTGCTCGGCCGAATCGAGCGACAGCAACGGCAGCTCTTCGGGATGGTCCTGATCCTCGGTCTGATTCCAGACCGCATACAGACGGAAGAACTCGTGCTGCGTGATCGGGTCGTACTTGTGCGAGTGACACTGGGCACAGGCCATCGTCACTCCCATCCAGACCTGCATCGTCGTGACGACGCGATCGACGACCGCAGCGCTGCGGAACTCCTCGTCGTCCGTTCCTCCTTCGCTGTTGGTCATCGTGTTCCGATGAAACGCCGTCGCGATCCGCTGTTCGTCGGTCGGATCGTCCAGCAGATCTCCCGCCAGCTGCTCGATCGTGAAGGCGTCGAACGGCATGTCGGCGTTGATCGCGTCGATGACCCAGTCGCGATAGCGCCAGATGTTCCGCGGGGAATCCTGCGCGTAGCCTTGCGAGTCGGCGTAGCGGGCCAGGTCGAGCCAGAGTGCCCCCCACCGCTCGCCGAACGCGGGAGAGGCGAGCAGGCGATCGACGTACCGCTCGACCGCATCGGGACGCTCGCCCGCAAGCAGTTCGTCGACATCCGATCGGTCCGGCGGAAGGCCGACCAGGTCGAGCGACAGTCGCCGCGCGAGAACCGCCGGTTCGGCTTCGTCGGCCGGCGAGAGACCGAGTTGCTCGAGCTTGGCGAGTGCGAACGCGTCGAGCGGACGGCGCGGCCAACTCGATCCGGTCAGCGGCGGCGCAGCGGCAGCCGGCGGCTGGAACGACCAATGATCCTGCATCGCTGCGCCCGAGGCGATCCAGCGCTCGAGCAGTTCGATCTCGTCCGCCGGCATCGGCGGCGCATGGTCCGAGGGAGGCATCCGGTAGCCCGCCTCGTCGCTCCGGATGCGCGCGATCAGCTCGCTGTTGCGGAACGGCTTGGTGATGTAGTCGTCCGCGCCGAGCGCCAGCCCTTTTTCCCGTTCGANNCGGATGCGCGCGATCAGCTCGCTCGCGTCGGGATCCCCCGGCACGATCGCCGTCTCGCCGCTCTCCCCTGCCCCGTAAGCATCCTCGCGCCGATCGAGACGGAGTTCGGCCGCTCGGGAACCTTCGTCGGGGCCGTGGCAGTTGAAGCAGCGTGTCGCGAGGATCGGGCGGATCCGTTCGACGTAATCGATCTCGTCCGAGGCGCGAGCGGAGACAAGCGACAGAAGGAACGTCGCGACGAACGCGAACGACCGAACGGACAGCCTCGAACGACTCGAAGAGGGCGCGAGCATCGAGAGAACTCCCGAAGAGCGGGAAGAGGCGGGACCGTCGGCGGGCGGGAAGGGACGGTGAATCGCCCCTGGAGAAGATTATAGACGAGCGGCCTGCCGGAGTGGTCGTGCACCAATGCCGACCCGCC
>DMPQ01000168.1 GCA_003455945.1 Planctomycetaceae bacterium | reverse complement strand
CCGGGGCCACCGTCGTGCGACCGGTCCCGTTCGCACCGATCGGAGACACGAACGTCGTCGGTCCACTTACCCTGCACCGCGAACTCCGGTCGGGCTACGATGACCGGACCGCTTCGATCTCGGCACCTCGGTCCTCCTTCGACTTCTTCCGGCCATGTCCATCGAACCGTCGCTTCCGAACGATGCTGCAGCGCCGTCGACCGCGCGTCGCTGGGGGGTGATCGGCGGAGGGATCACGGGGCTGACTGCGGCTTGGGAACTGATGCGACGCAGTCCCGGCGACGAGATCGTCCTGTTCGAAGCGAGCGAACGTCTGGGGGGAATTCTCGGTACGCATCGGATCGGCGAGTGGCTCGTCGAACAGGCGGCCGACATGATGGTGACCGAGCCGGACGACGGATTGTCGCTCTTCCGCGAACTGGAACTCGACGGCGAACTGTTGCCGACCGATCCGGCGAAACGCGGCGCGATGATCTGGTGGAATCGTCGCCTGTACCGGATTCCCGACGGCTTCTCGCTGATGGCTCCGTCGGCCCTCTGGCCGATCGCGCGAACCGGGTTGCTGTCCTGGCGAGGGAAATGGCGTCTGGCGCGCGAACGCTCCGTCCCGCCGCGAGCCGTCGACGCCGACGAGGACTTCGAGTCGTTCGCGATCCGCCGCTGCGGCCCCGAGGCGTACGAGCGGCTGATCCAGCCGCTGGTGAGCGGCATCTACACGGCCGATCCGCGCAAGCTGAGCATGCGCGCGACCTCGCTCGCCCGATTCGTCCAGTTCGAACAGAAGCACGGAAGTCTGACGCGCGGCCTGATCGCATCGACTCGCCGCAGCCCGGATCGGGGCAACCGCGCGACCGGAGCTCGCTACGGCATGTTCGTTGCGCCTCGGGCCGGCATGCAGCAGCTGATCGATCGCCTCGCCGAACGACTCGGCGATCGGATTCGGACGAACAGTCCGGTGACCGATCTGCGGCGCATCCAGGGGAACGCCTCGCATCCCGTCGTGTGGCAGGTGACGGTCGACGGATCGTCGGAGCGTTTCGACGGCATCGTTCTCGCCGCCCCCGCTCCGCGTTCCGCCACCTTGCTCCGGACGACCGATCCGTCGCTGGCTCGTCGACTGGCCGAGATCGAACACGCGAGCTGTGCGGTGGTGGTGCTCGGACTGCGGCGCCCGACCGGAGTTCCGCCGGTCTTCGGCGTCCTGGTGCCGAACGCCGCCGGTCGGCCGATGATCGCCGCGGCTCTGACCAGCCACAAGTTTCCCGGACGGGCTCCGGCCGACGGTCTGCTGGTCCGCGTCTTCTTCGGCGGTGCGCTGAACGAACCGCTGACCGAACGGCCGGATGACGAGCTGATCCGGCTGGCGATCGACGAACTGCGGTCGACGATCGGCCTGCGCGGCGACGTGGAACTGTCGCGCGTCGTCCGCTGGACTCGCGCCATGCCTCAGTACCACGTCGGGCACCTGGATCGAGTCGCCGAGATCGAGCGGTCGGCTGCGGCGATTCCGGGACTGGCACTTGCCGGCAATGCGCTCCGCGGCGTCGGGATTCCGGATTGCGTTCGAGCCGGCCGACGAGCGGCTCGACGACTGCTGGGTCTGCCCGAAACTCCCGACCGATCGGATCAAGGAGTGTCGCGGGCGAACGAATCACGCCATTGATCGCCGCGTCGATCGGGCATACGAATGAATGCCCGACGACGGCGTTCGGCGACGATCGGTCCGGTCGGAGCGGCCGAGGTGCGGATCGAGCAGTCGGAGACTTGCGTGACGGCGTTGCGAGGTTGTTCCTGCTGCGGCTTGGTGCAGCGGCTGCCGATCGCGAAACAAGGCGAGCGGCCGGTCTGCATTCGCTGCGCATCGCCGTTGACTCCGTCGCTCGATCCCTCCCGATCGCTGCAGCGGACGGCGGCCGCCGCGCTCGGCGCCCTCGTGCTCTACCTCCCCGCGTTGACTCTTCCGCTGATCGAGATCGAGCGGCTGGGGCATCGCCGCATCTCGAGTCTCGCCGGCGGCACGTACGAGCTGCTCCTGCACGGCGACGTCTGGGTCGGTCTGGTGATCCTCGCCTTTTCGATCGTCCTGCCGCTCACGAAGATCGCGCTCCTGCTCGAACTGAGTCTGTTGCGACTGTCGGGGAGGCGGTTCCGAGCGGTTTCGCATCGCTGGATCGAACGTCTGGGGCGCTGGAGCATGATGGACGTGCTGATGCTGGCGATGTTGGTGATGGTCGTGAAGCTCGGCGATCTCGTCACCGTTCGCCTCGGTCCGGCCGTCTGGGCCTTTGCCGGCAGCGTCGCTCTCGGCCTGATCGCCTCGGCCTGTTTCGATCCGCATGCGATGTGGCGTGAGGAGGAGCGATGAGCGGCGACGAATCGATTCCGGAAGCTCGCTCGGCCCCCCTCGGTACGCGCCGCCGCTGGAGTTACGCGTGGCTGTTGACGCTCGTCGCCGCGATCGCCGCGTTCGGTCTGATGACGTGGCGGCAGCAGCAGCTGGGCGAACTGATCGAGGTGACGTTCCCCGAGGGGCATGGTCTCGAAGCGGGAGCGTCGCTCCGGCATCGCGGCATCGAAGTCGGCAAGGTCGAGCGTCTGGAGCTGACCGACGATGCGTCTCGGATCCGCGTCGCGATTCGACTCGTTCCGGAAGCCTCCAAGCTGGCGGTCGAGGGGAGTCAGTACTGGATCGTTCGCCCTCAGGTCCGCCCCGGGCGAATCGACGGGCTCGAGACGATCGTCGGCGCGAAGTACGTCGCCGTTCAGCCGGGCCCGCCGACCGCCGGGCGTCGAACCACGTTCGAAGGGATCGAGACGCCGATCGCGTTCAGCGAGGACGGCACGACTCGGGTCGAGATCGAGTTTCGCGAAGGGCATTCGCTCGCCGTCGGTGATGCGGTGAAGCATCGCGGAATCCGCGTCGGCGAAGTTGATTCGGTGACGCTGGCCGACGATCTGTCGGGGATCGTCGTCGGCGTTCGGCTGTTCGGTGCCGAGAGTCCGTTTGCGCGAGGGGGCTCGCGGTACTGGATCGAGCGGCCGTCGATCACGCTGACCGAAGTGCGCGGACTCGAGACGTTGGTCGGCGGCACTTATCTGGCGGCGGAAGCGGGGACCGACGAGCGGCGTCCAGGCCGGTTCGTCGGCATCGAACAACCGCGTATCGGTCCGCTTCCCGAAGGCGGGCTCGAGATCGTCTTCGAGGCGCCCGGTCGAGGTCCGCTCAAGGTCGGCACGCCGATCGATCACCGCGGTGTCGAGATCGGCCGCATCGTCTCGGTCAGCCTCTCGGGCGATGCCACGTCGGTCGAAGCTCGGGCGTGGATCGAGCCGGCTTATCGGAGCCTGGTGCGCGAGGGATCTCGGTTCTGGAATCGAGGGGGCGTCGAGATGTCGATCGGGATCACCGGCGTCGACGTCAGCGCCGATTCGCTGCAGGAGCTCCTGGTCGGCGGCATCTCCATGGCGACTCCCGAGGAACAGGCCGGTGCGGCGGTATCGACCGGACATCGCTTCGCGGTAGCGGCCGAAGCAGAGAGCGAATGGAGCGAGTGGTCCCCACGCATTCCTATCGGGGCTCATCATGTCGCGACCGGTCAGGAGCTCCCTCGCTGCGAACGGGTCGAGGTGAGTTGGACGGAGCGGCGGTGGGGTTTCCGTTCGCAGCGTCGCCGGAGCGGTTGGGGATTGTGGGCCGAGGGAGGACGACTGTTCGGTCCGCGTTCGTTGCTCGAGCTTCCGGAGGGAGCGCTCGACGGCGGCGTGCTCGAAGTCGCGGGACGGCGCTATGACCTGTCGACTCTGGTGCGCGAGCAGTACGGCGAACTGGTGGCGCTGCGGATCGACGACAAGCTCGCCGATCTCCCGCCGTGGCCGATGTCGCGGATTCGATTCGCCAAGGGGCCCGAGGATGCCCTGTTGCTGCTGCCGGAGCGGGAGCCGGTCCCGCTGGTCGGCGAGAAGCAGGCGGGGAACGTCGGACTGTGGCGCCCGGACGGGAGCATCGGCGTTTCGGAAGACGAATGCGGAGCGCCGGTCATCAGCGTCGCCGACGGGGCGCTCATCGGCATGCTCGGCTGGTTCGACGAGAGCGGTGCCATCGCCCCGCTGGTCGAACCGCACTGAGTCGCGATGCGGGAGTCGCGGCTCGNNGTGGCCGGGCCCACGCAGGGGCACTCCGCGCTCTTCACGACGGCAACGAACGCCGATTCCGGATCGATGTTGACGCCTTCGGCGAGACTCCCTACTCTCCCGCCCCGATCCTCGAACCGCTCGGCGCGGAGCGAGGCATTCGAGGCGTTTCGGGGAATCGTCGCGTGCGAATCGGCGTACTGATCCGAGCCGGCTGGGGCTTTCGCCACGGGCCGGATTGTCGAGCGGCGATGCTGGGGCGTCGCAGCGTGCTGTCGCACGTCATCCATCGCATCGCTCAGGTCCCCGATCTCGAAGGGATCGTGCTGATCGCGGGGATCGAGCCGCGGGACGAGGCGATCGTGGACCAGGCGCGGCGCCAACGCGTCGCCGTCTTCCGCAGTCCCGCCGATCGTCCCTCTCAGGCGATGGCGATCGGTCTCGGCAGCCTCGGTTGGGAGGCGTTCGTGGCGGTTCGAGCGACGTCGCCGCTGATCGATCCGATGCTGATCCGAGAAGGGGTCGAGCGGTTCCGACTGGGCGATCTCGATCTGCTCGGCAATCAGCGCATGAGCACGTTTCCGGCCGGGCAGGAGATCGAGGTGCTGTCGAGCCGGCTGCTGCTGCAGCGCGCTCCGTTCCTCGGTCATCTCGATCCTCATGCGTCCCTGACTCGCTGGTTCGCTCGCCTGATCCCTCCGGCTCGCCAACAGCGGATCGATGCCGGAGGGGACTGGAGCGACGTTTCGATGAGCGCGGAATCGCTCGAGGATCTCGAACGCCTTCGCTGGTTCCTGGCTGCCGTCGGACCCGAGGCGCTGGCGAGCGACTGGAAGCGGATCGCGACCGAGATGCGGCGTCTGGGCTGCGCCCGATTCGATGCGATCGATGACGCCGCCGCCTGAGGGCTCTGCCCGTTACGTCCGTCCTGCCGACGACACGGAAGAGCGCTCGGCAGATCCGAACTCCGAGAGACGATCGATGAGCGACACCGAGCGCGGACCGCTGCCGTTTCCCTGCCGCCGAATCCTGATCGTCGCCGACCTGGGCGTTTCGCATCGCGGAGACTTCGGTACGGCGGTCCGGCAGATCACGGCGGCGTATCGGTCGGGAGCCGACGCGGTCCGTCTGCCCGTCTATCGGACCGAGCGATGTCTGCATGCCGGCGCGACGGCGGAGTTCGCTCGCTGGAAGCGCTGCGAGCTGCGCCGCGGCGAACTGACTCGATTGGCCGAGCTTGCGGCGGAACTCGGGCTCGAGTTCATTCTCTCGCCGCTCGACGTCGATTCGGTCGAAGGCTCGGTCGAGCTCGCGACTCGCTACCGGATCGGTTCGGGAGACAACGATTTCCTGCCGCTGATCACGGCGATCGCGGGGACCGGAAAGCCGATCCTGCTGTCGACCGGCGGGAGTGATCTGGATCGGATCGCTCGAAGCGTCGACGCGATCGCCGGCCGCCGGCGCCTGGATCGGATGCCGATGGCGCTGACGCTGCTGCATGCGGTCTGTTGGGCACCGACGCCGGCGGAGGCGATCAATCTGCGGGCGATCGGTACGCTCGGTTCGCGCTTCGGCGTTCCGATCGGCTATTCGGACCATGCGATCGGGATCGAAGCATGCGTCCTGTCCGCAGCCGTCGGCGCGACGGTGATCGAGAAGGAGTTCGTCGCCGAAGTGTCACCGACTCGACTGGACGGAGACGATGCGGGGACGGCGGTCGGACCGGAGGCATTCGCCGCGATGGTCGAGCAGATCCGGCAGACCGAGATCCGTCTGGGGAGCGGAAGGAAGCGAGTCGTCGAAGGGGAGCGACCGATTCTCCGTCTGCGACGCCGCTCGATCGTCGCCGCGCGCGAACTGCGCGAAGGGGAGACGATCGGCGCAGACGATCTGACGTGGCTCCGCCCAGCGATCGGACTTCCTCCCGGCTGCGAACCGCTGCTGATCGGCGGCACGCTCCGCCGGAGCGTCGCGAAACACGAACCGGTTCAGCTGGACGACGTCCGCATGGCGCGAGCCGCCTGACGCACGGCCGTCGTCGAGGTGAAGGGACGGGCGCTGGGCGCTACGGGCTGGGAGGCACGGAGGCGCTGAGTGAGACGCCGAGGGAAGTCCGGGGGCACGGTCGGAGTTCATCTCACGGAGCCGCTGAGGAGCGCGAAGGCACGGGGGCGAGATGCGGGAATGCTGCTGACATCGCCCAACCAGCCCGAAGCGCAGCGCCGGGATCAGCCCCGTCGCGAAACCGCGTGCCGATATCGTTCGCGCCGACCACCTGATTCGTTACTGCAATTCCTCGAAGAACCGAGGCACGAAGGACCCCTGCGCTTGGCGCTTCGGGCTGGGGAGGCACGGGGCAATGCGTGGTCGAAACGAGTCCCGATAGGGACGAAAGAGATGACTTGTCGAACGACAACCTGGCCATCGATCACCGATCGCCTCTGTCGTCCCTGTCGGGACTTTCGGAAGGACGATGACCAGGTCGTGTCCCGGCGATGAATCGCCGGGCT
>DMPQ01000418.1:4809-4965 GCA_003455945.1 Planctomycetaceae bacterium | reverse complement strand
ACGATCTCGATCGCGATCGCGGCTTCACCGTGACCGAGTCGGGGATCGTCGTGATCGCCAAGGGAGACGTGGTCGAACCGAGCCGCTCGGCGCTCCCGATCGGCTGACCGATCGCCCCAGCCCGCCGCGACTCCCAGCCCGTCGCGTCAGCAAGGG
>DMPQ01000418.1:0-4758 GCA_003455945.1 Planctomycetaceae bacterium | reverse complement strand
AGGTGTCGACGATCGAGACGCCGACCCAACCGTTCTCGATCACGAGCTGACCGATCGCGGTCCCGGCCAGACGCTGATCGCCGGCGATCTCTCCGGGGATGACGTCGATCATCTGATCGGGATCGAACAGCGTGTTCATGATCCCTCGCAGCGGGAACTGATCGCGGAGTCTCAGGCGATCGCCGATCAGCGTCACCGCTCGATCGGGCGCCCGGGTCAGCCGCAGCTGACAGGCGTCGACGCTCGGCAGGTACTCCGCTTCCGCTTCGATCCCGCGCCAGGTCCGGCCGTCAAGTTCGATCGCCTCCAGACGCAGGCGGATGCGGACGATGCCGTCGTCGAAACGGACCCGCAGCGCCCCGGTTTCGGGAAAGACGAACGCGACCTGCTGCTCGGCCTGACGGAAGGCGATCGGTCGACCGAGCTTCTTGCTCAGATGGTCCGCCAGCTCCGCCGGCTCGAATCGTCGTCCGCCGAGATCGAGCGAGTCGACGAAGTTGTTGATCAGCGACTCGTGGAGCTGGAAGCTCACCAGACTCGATTCGAGGGNNAGCGCCTGAGGGCGCGGGGTGGTGGCGGCGAGCTGATCGAAGCCGGCGACTCGATAGCGGAGTACGAGCCGCGATTCGGTCGTCTGGAGCGCGATCGGTTGAGGCTCCAGCCCCAGATCATGCAGCGGCTCCACCACCTCGGTCTGCAGTCGACGGCGAGCGGTTCCCATTCGGGTACGGATCTCGTCGTCCATCCGCTGCGAGGCGGTTCGAGCGACCTTCTCTTCGACCAGTCGCCGCGCGATCGGTTCCTGTTCGTTCTTCTGCTGGACGGCGATCGCCCGAGCGATGTTGCCGATCAGCGGCAGTCCGTCCAGATGACTCTCGACATCGGTAGTCCGTTGCGAGCTGGTCGCCTGAGCGGTGGCGTCGTGCAGATCGACGCCGTGTCGACCGAGCGCCAGCCGCTTGCTCGCTTCGAACCGAGCGATCCCGGCGTTGTGGAAGATGAACCCATCCTTCAGCGCTCGGGTGCGCGACGAGACGGTTCCGTGCGCCTCGATCCCCATCACCCACTGCTGCTCGTCAGGAATCAGATTCACTCGCAGTTCGTTCTGCGTCTGGCTCGTGCCGATGATCCGCGCCCCCAGCAGACGATCCTCCACCGGCTCTTCGGTCGTCATTCCCTCGGGAATGAGCCGGTTGATCATCGCTTCGCTGAGCGTGACGCGGAGGTTCGCGTTCCGATAGTTCGTTTCCAGATGGTCCCCCAGGTCGGCGCGAGCGTCGTCGACCGACCAGAGCAGCGTTTCGATCGCCGCCGCCAGTTCCCGTTCGGACTCGGGCGAGACGGTCCCGTCGACCTGTTCCAGACGCTCGAGCAACCGTTCACGCGACGGCGGTTCGGGAAGCTCGGTTCGCAGCGTCTCGACCAGCGGCAGCACCAACGGCGATTCCAGGAACGTTCGCTGCGAATCGTCCAATCGCGAACTGACGGTCCGGCGAAGGACCGAGCGGAAGAGAGCGCGGTCGGTATCGTCGATCACTCCGTCGTCCAGCGCCGCACGCAGCTCGGTCAGACGCAGGTAGTCGCTCCACCCGAGCTCCTGTCCCGCGGCGGTCAGCTCGCGCGACGTCGCGTCGATCGCACTCAGGCAGCGCGCCGCAGCAGCGGAACCGGAGGAACTGTGCGAGGCGGACCGGAACGCGCCACGGTCGCTCGGCAACGTCTTGATGCGCTGCAGGATTTCGAGTCGCTTCGTCAGATCGAACTGTAGTTCGCCGATGCGAGCCCAGACATCCAGATCGACCTGTTCGGAGAGCGAGGGGGCGGGAACGATCGCGGACTTCAACTCGGCGAGTGCCGAGTCGGCGGCAGGGCCGTCGAGCGATTCGAGTCGCTCGACGCGGTCGATCGCCGCGACGATCCGGTCCAGGTAGGGACCGACGACCTGGTGGGCCCGCAGTCGCTCGATGCTCCGGCGGACCGAGGCGAACTCCGGAACGATCCGCGTCGCGTCGGAACGGCGATCGTCGGCGTTCGTTCGCTCCGAACCGAGCGGCGCGCTGCTGCTCGTTCCGGCATCGACGTCGGACGGCTCGAAAGCGTTCACCGAGTCGTTCGGCTCTAGGCCGACCGGCCGGAAGGGATCGGGAGTCGCGCCGTTGCCGCGAGGATCGTCGTCGCCGATCGAACGGACCGCTCCCGCGGTTCGGAACGGCCCGCTGTTGCCGGAGGCCGATTGATCACTGGCGGGGTCCGAGTTGTCGTTCGCCTGAGGCCGGACCGGAGCTCCGAGACCGGCGATCAGCCGAGGGACCCGTGCGGGCTGAGGGTTCCCGGCGGGACGCTGGGGGAGAGTCGTGTCGTCAGGGAGCGATGGGGGATCGAGTTGATNNCGGCGTTTCGGCGAGCGACCACGGATCGGGGGCGTTCGACTCGTCCCGAGCCGACGGGGCGGAATCCGGGGTCGTTTGGGCGATCGCGGTGTCGCGCGAAGGAGCGGCGGTCGGGTCGATCGGACCGAGATGCCGGGGGCGGCGAGGATCGGGGACCGATGGAACGGCGGCGACTCGATCGACTCCGACGAGCTTATCGACGCGCAGGCGTTCGGCTTCCGAGGCGGAGCGGAGTTCGGTCAGGCGGACCGGAGGGGCGATCCGATGCCGCGATCGCGACTGAGGCGTCTCGCCTTCGCGACCGGCGACGGATCGAGCGACGGAGAGTTGCCGGTTATCGTCGGAATCGAGGCGTCGTTGCCAGAGATAGAGCGCCCAGAGTCCCAGGATCGAGACGAGCGCCGTGCTGACGTAGAGCGGCCATCCCGAATCCCGATGCGACATCCGTGCCGTCTCCTCCCCAAGGCCGCTCGTCGAACGTTCGAGGCGACTCGGATGCGAGTCGTCGTCGTCGGTCGATCGACGGGCATTTCGCCTCCCGCCTCGATCCCTCGAAGCGGTCCCTGTCGGCCCCGCGCTCGCGTCTTGAAGAAGAGCGGCGAGCGGGGAGACGATCTCACCGGCGGCGAACCGGGACGTGGCGACGGAACGACTTGTCCGTCGACGCCAGGTTCGATCGACCGCGCAGCCCGGTCCGGTTGATGCGCAGTTGCGGATCGGAAGGCCGGAGCGCGCGACGTGGCGCCCGACCTGCCGGTTTCGTTCTCGTTTCGGATCGGGGAAGGGATTCCGGTCAGGGAAACCGAGGTGTCTCGGTCGACCCGGCAGGGATGCTGGCATCCGCGGCGTCAGGGCCGGCAGCCGACGGGGGAAATCGAAGGGGGAACGACCGGGGGGAGAGGGACGACCGAGGAATCGTCCGGGAGAGCTGCGGAAGGTGCGTGACTCGAGTTGAAAGGTCGGGGACCTTCGGATAAGATCCCAGCCACGACAGCGAACCTGACGATGATCAGGGGCGTCCGTCGGAAGGATCGGCAACGATCCGCGATCGGGAGGGTACCCGAATGGTTAGGAGACTGATTCGAAATCAGTTGCCGCGCAAGCGGTTGAGGGTTCGAATCCCTTGCCCTCCGCTCGAATGATCCGAGACCCGCGTCGACCCACCGGTTGCCGCGGGTCTTGTCGTTTTCGGCACCGAGGCGAACCCCGGCGGTGATCGCCAGTCTAGTCGCCGGCCGAGGTGCGATTCGAGTCGTTTTTCGGACGACTCCCTTTTCGGTGGGGCATGCCGGTCGGCTACCATCAACGGTCGCCTCGGCGTCTCAGGTCGGGCCTGATCACGATTCGTGATCGAAGTGGCCGCGGCGACGAAGATCTCTTTGCAAGACGCGAACCGAGGCTCAGGAGCGGCTTTGGTTTTCGCCCGCTCGTCGCGATCTCGCCGGCGGTTTCGCCGACGGAAGAGCTCGTGATCGACCGACGCGCCGTCCCCGACTTTCTGAACGCTCATCGGCCAAGGAGACGCATCGATGCCCGCCACGATTCGCCGCGGCAGCCGCGGCTCGGATGTCCTGAAGCTTCAGCAACTGCTCAATCAGAAGTCGGTCCCGAGTCCCGGTCTGAAGGTCGACGGCGACTTCGGGGCGCGGACCGAAGCGGCGGTCAGGGCCTACCAGACCGCTCAACGTCTGGCGGTCGACGGAGTCGTCGGACCGATGACCTGGTCGCGACTGGAATCGGGAGTTCCGGTCCCGGTGATGCCCGCTCCGACCCCCGGACCATCAGTGCCGGGAGGAGTCGGATCGGAGCCGGCGTGGATGGCGGCAGCGCGACGCGAAATCGGCGTCAAGGAGATGGCCGGAGCGGCGCACCATCCGCGGATCATCGAGTACCACGCGACGACGTCACTCAAGGCGACGACCGACGAAACGGCCTGGTGTGCCTCGTTCGTGAATTGGTGTCTCCGACAAGCGGGAGTCGTCGGCAGCAATTCGGCGGCCGCGGCGAGCTTCATCAACTGGGGCAAGACCTCGACCGCGATTCCGGGAGCGATCTGCGTCATCCACAACCCGGCCGCCGCCAACACGGCGCTATCCGTGTCGGGCAACCATGTCGGCTTTCTGGTCGAAGAGACCGCGACGCACTACCGCCTGCTCGGCGGCAATCAAAGCGACTCGGTCAAGATCTCGGGCTACCCCAAGGGAGCTTGGCAGCTCAAGGGAATGCGCTGGCCCAACTGACACGTCTCTGCAAGTAACCGTTCCACGAGGCGATGCGGTCTCGGTGTGATCGATCGCTTGTGTGTCAGCAACTCGGCCGTCGAGCGACTCGAACGTCCCCTTCGGCTCGGTGACCTTCGTGACCTCGG
>DMPQ01000482.1 GCA_003455945.1 Planctomycetaceae bacterium | reverse complement strand
GGCGACTCCGACAACGAACGAACATCGACCCGGCTTGATGGCCCAAGGTCGCACGGCCGCGCGTCGGGGACGACGCGGGCCCACGTCCGATGCGAACTCGAAACAGGCCGCGTTACGGCGTCTCGGGGAGCCAGCCGTGCAGGGTCATCCAGTCCAGGCAGCGGTCGGGCCAACTCGAAACGCTTCGGATGCCGCGGGCCAACCCCAGACCGTGCCTTCCCCGCTCGAAGATCAGCAGCTCGCACGGGACGTCGTGACGTTCGAGCGCCTGGTAGAAGCGGATCGCGTTCTCGACCGGCACCACCTGATCCTCGGTGGTGTGCCAGAGGAACGTCGGCGGATTCTCTGCGGTGACGCTCTTCTCGTTGGACAGCTTGCGGACCAGGTCCGGATCGGGGCTTTCCCCGAGCAGGTTCTGCTGCGAACCGCGATGCGTCCACGCCTCGTCGAACGAGATGACCGGGTAGCAGAGGATCGCGAAATCGGGGCGACTCGATACCTGATCGATCGGATCACTTGCCGCCGGATCTCCCGCATCGAAATGCGTCGCGACGGTCGAGGCCAAGTGCCCGCCGGCCGAAAAGCCGATGATCCCGATTCGCGCCGGATCGACCGAGAATCGCTCCGCTTCGGCTCGCACCGTTCGGACCGCTCGCTGCGCGTCGAGCAGCGGGGCAGGGTGCCCGTACCCCTTGCCGCGATGGCGATAGTCGCAGATGAAGGCGGCGATGCCGTGATCGGTCAGCCAGGCCGCGATCTCGTGCCCTTCGTGCCCCATCGCCAGGCCACCGTAACCTCCGCCGGGGAGCACGACGATCGCCGCTCCGGTCCGCTTCTCGGGAGTGGGCAACTCGATCAGCAGTCGCGGAATGTCTTCGGCTCGCTCGCCGAGCGCTCCGGGAGCCGCTCCCTCCCACAACCGCCGCTCGACGCGCGCCGGCTTGGTCGACTGACCTTCGTCCTGAGCGGCGGCGAGTCGGGGCGTTCCCGGCGCGAAGAGCGGCAGCAGACAGCACAGCATCGCCGAAGCGGAGCGAACGACCTGAAAACGAAGACGACGCGAACTCGAGCGAGCGGCAAGGGGAGCCATCGATGGGGTCTCGCGGATGAGGGCGTGAGGAGAGCGACGGCGGGAACGATGCGTCAGCGCCCCGGTCGTCGATCGCGATCGTCGACGGGGCGTAGGGTTTCGCGAGGCGTCATCATCGCTCCGAGCCGCACGATCGGCAATCGTTCGCGAACTTGACGGGCGCCGTCCGCGTGCAACACTCCGGCCGCACTCGAGCGAGGTCGGCAGGCCGGGAAACCGCTGCCGATCGTTCGGATCGTGCCGAGGAGCGCGGCGCGCAGCGAGTTCCGTTTAGTCCGCCGATGCGCATTGTGTCTTGGCGCTCCCCCGATTCCCGGCTCGCACCGGTCGAAAGGGCCAAGCGCTGTCGCCGCGCCGGTCGATTCCAAGCCGCGACGCATCGGTCGCGCCTTGATTCACGCCCGAACGCCATGGAAGGGCGCCGAGTTGGATCGCAACTCGAGAGGCAGACGGTAGCACCTTGCCATTCAGGAGTCGGGAGATGAAGTTCTCGTTTCGCACCGGGCTCGCGGTCGCGATGGGGATGTCGCTGATGGCGGCTCCCGCGTCCGCGCAGCTCTACGGACAGCCGTACGGTACCGGCTACGGTCCGGCGGGCGGCCAGGCGCCGAATCAGGCGTACGATCCGGGGGCCGGTTATCGCGGAGCGCCGTCGCGTCCCGCCTACGGTTCGCCTCAGCAGCCGTCCTTCGGCCAGTTCGCGCCTCAGGGTTACGCGCCGCAGCAGCCGTATGCGTCGCAGCCGTACGGCGCGCCTCAGGCCGCTCCGCACGTCGCTCGCTACGGTCAGCCCGCACCGTCGCAGGTCGCTCCCGCTCGCTATCCGCTGCAGGGAGCTCCGACTTTCCAAGGTCCGGCCTACCCCGCGTCGTACGGATACGTACAGGACGAGGCGCCGCTGCCCGCTCCGGTCCCCGCTCCCGATCCGGGCGTCGCGCCGGCTCCGGCCAATGTCCTGCCTCAGGCGAGCCCGTCGGATCAGTTCGGCCAGCCGATCGAGTTGGAGCCGTACGGACCGGCTCCGTCCCAGGCGCCGGCCTATCACGATCACGAAGCGGCTCCCTACGGTTCGGGCTATGCCGCTCCGCAACTCGCTCCTCACGCGGCCCCGCTCTCGCATGGCAACCATGGCCAGCTGCAGTCGCCGCACGCGCCGATGCAGCAGCAGGGAGTCTGGGACTATCCGGCGACCGACTGCGGCAACGCCTATGACCAGGCGCTCAGCGGCAATTGGCGCGGGACGGTGTGGGACGACGCTTCGGGCTGCGGTACCGGCACCTTCGCCGCTCCGGCGCGAGGCGTCTGGTTCGGCGGCGTCTATGGACTGATCATGAATCGGTCCTACGAGACGCCTCAGTACCTGAGCTACGACCCGGGGATGCCGAGCGAGCCGAGCCTGACGAGCACCGATGCCGATCTCGGAACCCTTGCCGGTTTCGAAGTGGCGTTCGGTCGCCAGATGTGCAACGGCTGGGCGTGGCAGGCCTCGTACTGGGGACTGATGCGCGAAGAGGCAATGGCGCGCGACGGCAACATGCCGAACACGATGCTCTACGGCCTCGGCATGGTCGACTACAACGCCGGCGGTTGGGGTATCGACTCGGTGCAGGACTGGTATGACGCGGCCGACGCGCATGAGGTCTTCCGCCGCAACGAGTTCCACAACGTCGAGCTGAATCTGATCCGCTACAACCTGAGCTTCGCGAGCCTGGCCGGCGGACTCGGAGGGGGACTCGGCGGTCGCGGCGGTCTGCTGCGAGGTCGCAACGCCNNAGCGGCCCCGGCGGCTGCAACACCGGCAACTGCGGCGTCGGCGATTGCGGTTCGTGCGGCACCGGCTGCAGCCCGTGGTCGGGATCGATGTTCGCGGGAGCTCGGTTCTTCAAGTTCGACGAGTTCTTCAGCTACCGGTCGAGCATCAACGGGCTCTACAACAACGACATTCGCGACATGATCTACGACATCGACGTCGCGAACAATCTGGTCGGGTTCCAGTTCGGCGGCAACGTCAACTACGCTCTCGGACGCTGCTGGTCGGTGTTCGGCGGCACGAAGCTCGGCTTGTACAACAACCACATCACGCACTACTCGCGGATCTACGGCTCCGGCGGGAACGCGATGCCGAACTCCGGTTCCTACGCCGGCGATCCCTACGCCGTCCGCTCGTCGACGAACNNCTTTTCGTTCCTGAGCGAGATCAACGTCGGCCTCGGCTACCAGTTCTCGCCCTGCTGGCGAGCGGTCGGCGGGTACCGTCTGCTCGGAGCGACCGGCATCGCCCTCGCACCGAACCAGATCCCCAACAACTTCTCGTACCTGCCGGGAGTCGCCGAGATCAACAACGACGGGAGCCTGCTGCTGCACGGTGCCTTCGTCGGTCTCGAGTACTCTCGCTGATCTCGGGTAAGCCTGCGGATCAAGGTCGAGGCCGCGGACCTCGGGGGACTCCCCGAGGTCTCGGTCGGGACGATCACCCCTGGACGGCAAGGAGACGGGCGGGCTTCGGCTCGCCCGCTCTCTTTTCTTGGCCGTCGCCCGGTCGGTCGCTCGTGCCGGCCGGCTAAGTGACGAGAGGGGAGGGGGAGGAGGTGTCGCTCCGAGAGGTTACTGGTATGCCGACGTTCGAGGGGAGTCGGCGGGAGGCTGGCGGCCGAGAAAGCGGGCGATTTCGAGTCCCCGAAGCGAACCTGGAGCCCTCCCTGCCGCTCCTGAACGGAAGATGAAGATCGAGCGGCCAAACGGCCGAAACGACGTCTTGCGAGTCGGCGTCGGTCGGCTACAATCGTCGACTCGCGTGAGAGGGCCGAGACGATTTCCCTCCGGATTTCGGCTCGGTCGGCTTCTCGCCGAACAAGCACCCGTAGCTCAACTGGATAGNNTGGATAGAGCATCGGTCTACGGAACCGAAGGTTGGAGGTTCGAACCCTCCCGGGTGTACTGAAGGACGGCTTCGTCGGAAGCCGTCCTTTTTTCGTTCTTGCGGCCGGGCCCACGCAAGGCGCCGACTTCTGCAACAACCCAACCAGCCCGAAGCGAAGCGCCGGGATCTGTAGCTTCGAAAAACGCGGCGAACGGAGGCGATCACACGACGCCCCGTCGGTCGCAACTCGTGGCCCCGGGCTCTCCGAGCCCGAGGTCGGGTTCGCTCCAACACCGCTTACACTTCGATGCTCGTTCGGCAGCCCAG
>DMPQ01000178.1 GCA_003455945.1 Planctomycetaceae bacterium | reverse complement strand
CCGTGGCCGAGGCAGGTTTCGCCTCGACTCCTGACGCGTGTCGCCTAGCGAACGGTCAGAAGGGTGCAATGCCCGGAGGCACAAAGAGCCCCTGCGCTTGGCGCTTCGGGCTGGTGAGACGCCAAGGCTCGTCGCGCGATCCTCTCAGCGGATTTCTCGTCCGCCGTCAGCGGTGCGAGTTCCCTCGCTCGGCACGTCGGCCGGATCGCCGCCGACCGAGTCGTGGATCGTCTTGAGCGAGACGTAGTCCTCGAAGTCGAAGAAGACCGGCGCGGCGCCGATCGACATCACGAGTCCCGAAACGCGCCAGGCTCCTTCGCGCGAGCGCTTGAGCATCACCTCGGAAGTCGATTCCGACTTCCCTTCCGAATCGATCGTCGTCCAGATCGTCTCGACCCAGGCGACATCCTTGCGCTGCGTGGTGTAGCGCGTCTTGCCGATTCGCATCTCGGAACCGGCCGGCGCCGGAATCGTCGGCTGCAGGCCGATCGAATCGAACGACGAGCGAGCGGAGTCGGAGAGGAGTCGCTCGGCGGTGTACGAGTCGTCCGAGACGACGGCGTCGAAGTAGCGTCGCGTCACCTGATCCGGCTCGGCATCGAGCGGCAAGGCCGGAGTCTCGGCGGCGACCGGCGACGTCTCGTGACTCCCCGCCGCCGCGACGACGTTGGGCGAGTCGGGTCGCGCCTTGTAGGCCGACTTGGCCTCGCCTTCGGCGGCCGAATCCCCTCCGCCGCAGCCGACCAGCAGACCGGAGCCGATGACGGCCACCCAGGCGACGAAACCGAACCGCTCGCATCCGAACTTCATGACTCGTTCCCTTCCATGGGCGTCGCAAGCGACTCCGCAGTCGCTCGATTCCTGCCGTCCGTCAGGCGTTGTCGCGAAACGGCCGATTTCGGTCAAGACGAATCGTCTGGGGCGAGCCGCGGGAACGAGCCGGGAGGGAGCCGGGCGATTCGGTCGGCGGACGGAGCGGTTAGACTGCCCCTCGGTCGGCGGCGAGACGTCGACTCGGTTCGGCCGTTCGAGGAAGCGTCGATGATCCCGCTGTACGACAACATCCCGGCTCGCGGAACGCCTTGGGTCAACTACACGCTGATCGGGATCTGCGGCGTCGTCTTC
Source organism: Planctomycetaceae bacterium (assembly GCA_003455945.1). GTDB lineage: Bacteria > Planctomycetota > Planctomycetia > Pirellulales > Pirellulaceae > UBA11682. The sequence goes on along the minus strand of DMPQ01000178.1, from coordinate 2,399 downwards.
GCGATCCAACTGGTCGCCGGCTCGATCGACGCGCGCAGCATCCCCGAAGGGCCTCGACTCGAGGAACGATTCGGCATGATACCGGCGCGCGTCGCGCGTCCCGACCGGCCGTTGACGAAGGAAGTGCAAGGGGTCCTTCGCGGACGCCCGGTCCTGGTCGAGGTACCGATCGCGCCGACGCCGATCCCCGCCTGGCTGACGCTCGTCACCTGCGTCTTTCTGCACGGCGGCTGGCTCCACTTTCTCGGCAACATGTGGAGTCTCTGGATCTTCGGCGACAACGTCGAGGATCGCCTCGGGCATGTCGGCTACCTGATGTTCTGGCTCGCCGCCGGTATCGTCGCGAGTCTGACGCATCTGCTGAGCGACCCGAACTCGGCGATACCGACGATCGGCGCCAGCGGCGCGATCGCGGGGGTGATGGGGGCCTATCTGCTGCTCTATCCGCGCGCCCTGGTCGTGACGCTCATCCCGCTCGGCCCGATCCTCCAATCGATGGCGATTCCGGCCCCCGCCTTTCTCGGCATCTGGTTCGTCCTGCAGTTGGTCCAGGGATTCGCGACCGCCGGAGGCCAAGTGGCCGGGGTCGCCTGGTGGGCCCATATCGGCGGATTCGTGCTCGGCTTCCTGGCGGCGGCCCTCTTGCGAGCGGTCGGCGAAACCTCGCCCCCGGTCGAAGAGCGGCGCGGCACCGATCGGGCCGGTCGATTCGAGCGGCGCGAGTCGGATTTTCGAGGGCGGCTCGATCGTCGCACGCGTTGGGACGAGGACTGACGCGGCGCGATCGACCGGCCGCCGAACCTCGCGTCAGCTCGGCTTGCTCGCGCGCGAGTCCGGAGCGGCGATCGACGATTTTCCGGAAAGCAGTCGGCCCCGGTGCAAGATCCGCGGCTGCCGCGCGTATTCCGTGGCGAGGAGACGCGTCCGATGAGCCGACTGCCCGACACTCGCGACAGCCTGCTCGTCCGCCTGCGGGACCACGACGACGTCGCCGCGTGGCACGAGTTCGTGACGCTCTACGAGCCGTGGATTCTCGGCTGGGCGCGCCGCCGCGGACTCCAGGAAGCCGATGCCCGCGAACTGGCTCAGGAGCTCCTCGTCCGCCTTTCTCAGGCGGTCGCGCGATGGCGTCCGGGGAGTCCGACCGGCAGCTTCCGATCGTGGCTCGCCGTCACCGCGCGGCGTCTGGCGATCGACCGACTCACCCGCCCCGGGCGGCGTCCGCAGAGTCCCGGCGGCTCCGACCTGCATCGCCGTCTGGGAGAACTCGAGGCGCCGACCGACGATGCGGTCGAGCTCGACTTTCGCCGGCGTCTGTTCGAATGGGGAGCGGATCGCGTCAAGGCTCGATGCGGCGAGGCGACCTGGTCGGCCTTCCGCATGACCTGCCTGGAAGGGCAAACGCCCGAGGATGCCGCCGCGCGATTGAAGATCTCGATCGGCCAGGTCTACGTGGCTCGAAGTCGCGTGATGGCGCGACTCCGCGACGAGATCGCTCGCTGGCACGAGCACGAAGGTTCCTGAATCCGATCGACGCCTCGCGTCCGCATGCCTGCTCCCGCATCGGCTGTTTCGATCCCTTTCGTCCGACGAGATCCGATCATGGTCGCCCGCGCCGACGAATGCCGCCCCGAATGGCTCGACGCCGACACGATCGATGCGCTGCGCGACGACCAGCGCGAGACGCTCGCGGCGCATCTGGATCACTGCCCGCGCTGCCGCCAGCTGCTCGATCGGAACACCGAGCGATCGGACTGGTGGAGCGAGACGCGGTCGCTGCTGATCGAGTCGTCCGCGGCAGCACTCGCCCCGACGTCCGCCTCGCTCGATCTCTCGGCGGTCGCTGCCGGGCACCGGAGTTTCGAAAGCGATGCGCATGAGGGAGGGCGCGTCGCGCGGTACGAACTCGGGTTTCTCGACAAGAGCGAGCGGCCCGAGGCGATCGGGCGGATCGATCACTACGAGGTGCTCGGCGTGCTCGGCCGGGGAGGGATGGGGATCGTGCTCAAGGCGCACGATCCGGCGCTCGATCGGATGGTGGCGATCAAGGTCCTCGCACCGGCGATCGCGTCGCAGGGGGTTGCGCGGCAGCGTTTCATCCGCGAGGCTCAAGCGGCGGCCGCGATCGCTCATCCGCACGTCATCGCGATCCACGCCGTCGCCCCTCGGCACGAACCTCCGTACTTCGTCATGCCGCTGGTCGCGGGCGAATCGCTGCAGCGCCGGATCGACCTGAACGGCGCGCTGCCGATCGACGAGGCGATTCGGATCGCGCATCAGGTCGCCGAGGGGCTCGCCGCCGCTCACGAACGGGGCCTGATCCACCGCGACGTCAAGCCGGCGAACATTCTGCTCGAAGGAGGGACCGATCGAGTCGTGCTGACCGACTTCGGCCTGGC
>DMPQ01000152.1:5602-5763 GCA_003455945.1 Planctomycetaceae bacterium | reverse complement strand
TACGAGTGGCGGCAGTTCGCGGAGAAGCCGATGCCGGCGGTCGGCCGGATCGCCGAGATCCGGAGCCACTGGGATCCGTTCGCCCATGTCGACCCGCTCAAGGAGGCCGAGGCCGCGAAGGTCCTCGCCGAAGCCGGTCTGCTCGACGAGATCGCGTTCTG
>DMPQ01000152.1:0-5579 GCA_003455945.1 Planctomycetaceae bacterium | reverse complement strand
CAGCCGCCGCCGACATGAGGCCGTGATCCGAGCTGCTGCCGCCGCGCCGACCGCTTTGGCGATCGCCGCTGCGTTGCCGATCGACTTCCTACAGGCCTCGATCGAAGCGGGAGTCCCGCGATTCGAGATCGAGGCCTACAACGGCGGCCTGCTCCGCGTCGCCGGCTTCGATGCCCCGGTCGTCGTCGATCTCGCTTCGGCGACCTTCGTCGATCACCAACTGCCGATCCTGTTCGCGCACGACCGGAGCGTCGCACTCGGACACGCCGATCAGCGCCGCAACGACGGCCGCTCGATCTGGCTCGCCGGTCTGCTGAGCGTCCCCGGATCCAAGCGGGACGAGATCGTCGCCGCGCACAAGTCGGGCTATCGCTGGCAGGCCTCGATCGGCGCGAAGGACTTCCGCCGGCAGCCGATCGGTCCCGGCCAGAGCGTCACCGTCAACGGTCGGTCCTTCACCGGTCCGATCATCGTCGCGCGAGGCGCGACCATCTACGAGACGTCGATCCTCCCCATCGGAGCCGACTCGACGACGTCCGTTTCGATTGCCGCCGCTTCGGCGGCGGATTCCACGGAGAAGGGGAAGAGCATGACGTTCGAGGAGTGGGTCAAGAGTCTCGGATTGGTCCTCGCGCAGCTGAAGGACGAACAGCGGAACGAGCTGCAGGCGGCCTACGACGCCAAGCAGCTCGCCGCCAACGCCCAGCCGGGCGGACAGCAGCAGAGCCAGCAGCAGATGCCGCGAGGCAACGTCGCCGCCGGAGCGAGCGGCAACGGTACCGTCGGTGCCGCGGCCAACGGCCAGACGATCGCGGCTGGTGCGAGCCATGCGACGCAGCAGGTTCAGGCCGGCGCCAACGGCCAGGCGACGTCGACCGACAACGTGCTCGATCAGATCGCCGCCGCGCACGAGCTCGCCGGTCAGATCCGAGCGACCGCCGATCAGTACCAGGTCGAACAGATCGAGTTCAACGGTCGCCAAGTCAACCTCGTCGCGACCGCTCTCCGCGAGCGCTGGAACCTGGACCGCGTCCGCTTCGAGTGCATCCAGGCGCAGATGGCGCGGCACTCGCACCAGGCGGCGCCGGCGATCCACGTCGTCGGACGCGCCGGGAATGTCGATCGTGGTCAGGTCCTCGAGGCCTGCCTCGCTCGCCAGTTCTCGGTGATCGGATCGGAGGAGCTGGAAGCGGGCTACAGCGAGCAGGTTCTCGAAGCGTCGGACGGTCGCGAGTTCCGCGGCTTCTCGCTGCAGCAGCTGCTGGACTCGGTGATCCGCGCCGCGGGCCGCCACTACTCCGGCAGCCGCAAGAGCAATGAGTTCGTCGAAGCGGCCGCGATCGCGAGCGATCAGCTCGTCGCGAGCGGCGTGACGTCGATGTCGCTCTCGAACATCTTCGAGAACGTGCTCAACAAGGTCCTCCTGACCGCCTACATGCGTGTCGGAACGGTCTGGCAGCAGATCTGCGGCAACCGTCCGCTGTCCGACTTCAAGCCCCACGGCATGTATCGGCTGAACGATGCGGGCGGCTTCCAGCAGGTGACGCACGACGGCCAGCTGAAGCACATCACGCTGACCGACGCGAAGTCGAGCGTTCAGGCCAACACCTACGGGGCGATTCTGGGCGTGACCCGTCAGGACATCATCAACGATGACCTCGGGGCGCTCGATCAGCGGGCGACGATCCTCGGTCGCATGGGGGCTCGCTCGGTCGAAGAGAAGGTGTTCGAGCTGCTGCTCGCCAACACCGGCAACTTCTTCCACACCGACAACGCCAACCTCATCACGCCCGCGCTGACCTTCGCCGGTCTGAGCACGGGCGTCGCGACGTTCGGCAAGATGGTCGACGCCGGCGGATCGCCGATCCTGGTCCCGCCCTCGATCCTGCTGACCGGTGTCACGCTGGCCGAGACCGCCGATTCGCTCTACCAGGACAAGGAGTTCGGTGTCGGCACCTCGGCGAAGGCTCAGGAGCGGATCAACAACACCCACAAGGGCCGCTACAAGCCGGTTTCCAGCCCGTACATCGACAACACCGCGATCCGCAACGCCGCCGGCGAAGCGCTCTCGGGTCAGTCGTCGACGGCCTGGTTCCTGCTGGCGGATCCGCAGGACATGCCGGTCATCGTGGTCGGCTTCGTCAACGGCCGCTCGGTTCCGTACGTCGAGAGCAGCGACAGCGTCTTCTCGAAGCTCGGTTTCGAGACGCGGGCGTATCTCGACTTCGGCGTCGCGTTCGGTCCGGACAAGGCCGCCGCGGTCAAGTCGAGCGGTGGGGGCTGATCCGAATCCGTCGATCCGTAGCGATCGACGTCGCCTGGTTCACGGCGGGCCGTAGCAGCAGCGGCCCGCCTTTCCGATTCCGACAACCTCCGCTGAGGAGAACAGATCGATGGAAGCTCGATTGGTCGAGAGCGTGGCGCAGCTCAACGCCGACTACACGCCGGGTTCGGCGGTGTCGGCCGGTGAGGTCGTCAGCTGGGGGAACAACGTCGCGATCGCGACTCGCGACATCGCGGCGAACACGCCCGGTTCGGTGGCGCTGCCGAGTGGTACCGCCATCTACGACATCACGAAGGCGGCGAGCGCCGGCGTGACGTTCGCGCTTGGTGCGCTCGTCTTCTGGGACGAAACGAACAACACCGCGACCGCGACGGTGACCCACAAGGGCGCCGGAATCTGCGTCAAGGCGGCCGTCGATGCCGACGCGACCGTCCGGATCTTGCACACGCCGATCCGGGTCGTCGACACGACCTGATCGGTCGCCCGCACTCTGACGGACGGAGGTTCGCATCATGGGAATGCTCGCTCGAGGCGCTGCCCTGCTGGCCAAGCATCGCATCGCGGCGAACGGGCATTCCGGAACCTACGTCCGTCGGAAGACGGGAGCACGGATCGCGATCGAGTTTGGACTCGGCTCGGCCGAGGCCGATCTCGACACCTACGACAACGCCAGCGTCGTCCGTCGTCCGATCGACTTCCTCGTCGAAGCGATCGCCCTTCGAACGACCGCCGCCGATGCCTCGACGCAGTTCCTGCCCGAGGTCGGCGACGTCATCGAATCGGTTCATACCGGAACGGAGAGACAGTACCTCGTCTCGCCGGAGTTCGGTGAGCCGCACTTCGTTCCCCACAACGCCCGGTCGTCGACCTGGCGAATCCATACGAAAGAGAAGTCGTGAGCGACGGCTTCGATTGGAAGACNNTCAACGGCGCGTCGTACTCGGGCTCGCTGGTCATCACCGACCAGGCGACACGCGCGTACCTGCCGCGGTTCGACGATCAGCACCTGAGCGATCTGCAGGTCGTGGTGGCTCCGATCGAACTCGACATCACGCTGCAGACGCGAGCCAGGCGACGGACTCTCGACGGGATGTCGGTCGGAGTCCACATCGTCAGCAAGGCTCCGACGATCGACATCGACGAGATCGACGCCGTCTTCGACCTTGCGGGCGAAGTCGCGTCGCTGCTCACCAGGCCGGGCAAGACGTTCGGCGGCAAGACCATCATCTCGGCAGGCGTTACGGCCGTCTTCGATCGCGAGGTTTTCGAGCGCCACCTCGCGGTCTGGGTCACGCCGGTTTTCGGGCTGCTCTGAGGAGAGACAGACGATGGAAATTCGCGGACTGGATTGCAAGGCCTACCGAAACACCGGCACCTCGGAAACGCCTACCTGGGATCTGATCGAGTGCATCGAGGATCTCTCGATCGGGCTGGATCACTCGAGCGAGGACGTCAGCACCCGAGGCGGTGGCGGCTGGAAGCAAGAGCGTCTGACGCTCAAGGAAGGCTCGGTCGACGTCGGCCTGCTCTACGACACCGAGGACGACGACTTCCAGGAGCTGCTGGACGCGTACTTCGATGAATCGAAGATCGAAGTCGCGCTCATGGACGGGCCAATCGCGACCGCCGGATCGCAGGGCCTGCGAGCGACCGTGCAAGTCAAGAGCATGCCGCTCGAGCAGCCGCTCGCCGGCGTGGTCAAGGCCTCGGCGACGCTGATCATCACCCGCGGCACGACGCCGTCTTGGATGACCGTCGCCAGCTGATCCGGCTGACGCCGCTCGTTCGCTTCGACCGCAGCTGACCATTNNGGTCGCCGGAGTCGTGAAGGCCGCGGCGACGCTCGTCATCACTCGCGGAACGACTCCCGCCTGGATGACCGTCAGCAGCTGATCGACGCGACTACGTCTCGCCCTGATCCCCGGCAGCAACCGACCGACCGAAGTCCTGAGGAGTACGAACGATGAATGCCAAGCCCGACCCGCAGCTGGATATCGACCGCAACACGGTCGAGAAGACGCTTCGCGGTCTGATGGATCGCGAGAAGTCGACCAAGGATCCCAATCGCGACGTCTACCCGGCCGCGATCACGCTGCGACGGCTCGGCGTCGAGATCGATTCCGAGGTCTCCGACCAGCGAGTGATCCCGGTACCGCGTCGCCGAATGATCGATCTGCTGCGGCACAAGCTCCGCGAGCAGATCGGCCAGGCGATTCCGGTGGCGGCCGAAGCGGCGCGCGAAGCCGTCCGCGAGCACGTCAAGTCGACGATCGTCGGTGCGGCCGTCGCGGCGCTCGAAGATCTGCTCGTCGACAAGGAAACCGGTTCGCTCATCATGCCTCCGAAGGCCGGCGAAGCGCCGCAGGCGAACCAGTCGGCGCGAGACGCCGAGACCGGATCGCTGGTCGTCGACGACGAGGACTGAGTTCGGACCGCCGCAGCAACGGGGGAGCGTCACGCTGCGACCGTCGTCCTTTGTCACCGAGGTTCTCATGGCCACGTTCGTCGACAACCGAGGCAGGCGGTGGGTGATCCGAATCACGATCCCCGCCGCCAAGCACATCCGCGATGCGATGAGCATCGACCTTCTCAAGTTCGCAAGCGACGGAGAGGGGGTCGAGATCAGGAAGCTCACCGACGTCTTCGCCTTCCAGGAGGTCCTGTTCCACACATCGCAACTCTCCGATGGAGGTTCTTGCACGTTCGAGGAGTTCAGCGAGCTGATCGGACTCGAACAGCTTGAAGCCGCGATGGAACCGTGGTTCGAGGCGCTCGTCGATTTTTTCCCTCCGTCCCGCCGCGAGCTGCTGAAACGGATCGTGGCGGAAGGCAAGCGGGTCGCGGATGCGGAGACGAAGAAGCTGAACGAGCTGATCGCCAGCGGCGTGATCGACGCCGAGCTGAAGTCCGCCGGCGACAAGGAGATCGCCCGTATCGAATCGATCTTTGGGAGCACATCGACCGACNNCGTCGTGACATTCAGCAGCACATCGACCGACTCGCCGGCATCGCCGGACTCGGCGACCTCACCGGCCTGACGCTCCGCGAGCTTGATCGACGCGCAGACGCGCGTCGTTCCGACGAATGGGACCGGCTGGCTTACCTGACGTTCTACGTCTACTCGACGCACGCCGCGAAGGGGCACGGCAAGCAGCCGGCCGACTTCGATGCGTACGCGAAGGCGAAGGCTGCGGCGCAGGCAGCGACTCGCCCGAAGACCGAACGGGTGGTCGCGAAGGCAGCGTTTCGGGCATGGGGGCGTCAGATCGATGGCAGACAGCGACGTCCCTAAGGT
>DMPQ01000126.1 GCA_003455945.1 Planctomycetaceae bacterium | reverse complement strand
TCTGCGCGATCCGCTCGGAGTACTTCGGCTCCCCCGTCTCGGCATCGAAACAGAAGACGACGCCGACTCGATTGACCCAGTACGCCAGTCCCTGATGGACCATCGGCGAGGCGAAAGTCGGCATCGCCTTGTCGGCACTCCAGACGATCCGCGGGCGGAACTCGCCGTCGATCTGATCGATCGCGAGCACGACATTCGACTTGCGCGCATCCGCTTCGCGTTCGCCGTGCATGCCGGCCGAAGCACCGATCAGCAGCCGTCCGTCACCGAACGACAACGGCGAGCACGACGTGTTGCCGCCGACCTGATCGAAGGTCCACAACCGGCGCCCGTCGGCTGGATCGTAGCCGTCGACCGAACCGTCGGCGCTGCAGACGATCTGGATCCGACCGCCGATCGACGCGAGCAGCGGCGACGAGTAGCTCTTGCGGCTGTCGCGCTCCGTCATCCAAGCCGTCTCACCGGTCGCTCGGTCGAGAGCCAACAGATACGACGGCCCCTCATGATCGATCAGCAGGATCAGTTTCCCGTCGACCAGCAAGGGGGACGAGGCGAGACCGATCGTCGACTCGAACTCGCCGTAGTCCTCGACCAGGGAGCGGCGCCAGATCTCCTCCCCTTGATGATCGAGCGCGACGACATCCCCCGTCTCGAAGAACGCACAGACCCCCTCCGCATCGGCGACCGGCGTCGGCGCGGAACGACTCTGGAAGTAGTTGCTGCGGACCGGTTGCGACGACGGAGTCGACCAGGTCCAGGCGACCTTGCCGTCGGCCAGATCGACGGCCGTCACGTGACAGGTGTCCTTCATCGTGCCGTCGATCGACGTGGCGTAGACCTGCTCGCCCCAGATGATCGGACTCGATTGCCCTTGTCCGGGAAGGTCGGCGGTCCACGCCGCCCCCGACTCGGGAGTCCAGGCGAGCGGCAGCTCGGCAGCGCGGACTTCGGTCGCTCGAGCGCCGAGAAACCCGGGCCAAGCGGTCGGCGGATCGTCGATCGGCAGCGTGGCGAGCAGAGCGGTCAGGAGCAGAGGCATGATCTTCGTCTCCGGTTGAGTGTGCGATGGCGTCGAGCAGTGCGCCGCGCGGGGCGCGAAACGGGGGCGACGCAGATGCGNNCCCGGATGAAGGCAAACGGAAACAGCGGGAGCGGCGCCGCGACTCGCCGGGCCTTGGACGCCGACGAGCCGCGGACGCCGCTGCGCCCGCGGAACGGACGACCGAGTCGCGGCGACCGACACCGCTTCTCGATCCGCTCCGTTCCGCTCCCGCGCGGCGCTGTCGTTCGACCGGAGCGGCGCCGCAAGGCGGGCGGTCCGGTCGTTGGTCATCGCGGGATTCGTTTCCCGCCGAGGCGCTCAGAAGGTGCCGTTCGTTTCGCCTCCTTGTCGCGTCCCGACCGCACGCCAGACGAGCAGATCGACACTCGACGAGACGGTGCGCGCCGAGCCGTCGGCCATGGCGACGCAAACGACCTGCGGGTGATTGCTGCGGGCTCCGAAGATCCCCCAGCCGCACGACCCCATGTCGGCCACTTCGCTGTTGGGGCGATGGAAGTGGTGGTAGCCGGTCCAGTACTCGCGGCCGTTGATCCATCCGAAGCCGCGCTGACCGCTCCAGCCGGTGAACAGCCCGGAGCTCATGCACTCCTGCTCGAAGGTCGCCTCGTTGAACGGACTGAACGGCGTGCCGCTGCCGATGCCGCCGATCGCGGGCGGCCAGGAGCGCGACAGAAAGGCGCAGCGCAGGTTCATGTACTGCCGCTTCCGCTCGGCGACCGTGGTCGGCGCCAACGAGCGATCGTTGCCGATCAGACTCTCGGCGAACGCCGCGGTGTTGCTCAGTCCGTCGGTGACCGACCCCCATCCGATCTGCGCATCGATCCAGACCAGACCGTCGCTCGGCAGCCGCGTGTCGTAGTTGGTGCCGGTCCCGGTGCCGCAGTTGAAGTGGTAGTTGGTCGCGCGATACAGATCCTGGCCTCCCGCTCCGTTGCGGATCGCGTGAAGGCTTTCGGCACCGTCGCTCGGACAGAAGAAGATCGAGATCTTGGTCTGCGCCGGGACGACGAACGGCGCGTTCAGGGGCGAGGGGCAGCAGGGGCCCGAGATCAGCGGTCGCCGGTAGTCGAGCAGACTCTCGAGATTCGCCTGTTCGATGTACGGCAGCAGCTGCGCCTGGACCGAGAAGTTGCCGCTGGTCGGNNGCTTCGCGAGCCATCTGGACGGCCGGCAGGAGCAGGGCGATCAGGATGCCGATGATCGCGATGACCACCAGCAGTTCGACCAGCGTGAAGCCGCGACGCGTGTCGGTCCGATCGACCGACGTGCTGCGGAAAGGAAGAAGTCCGGTATTCAAGTCGGATCCGTTTCGTGTACGAGTGAGCGAGGTCGGCAGGACGAGCGACCGACCGGCGCGCAGCACGAGCGGCGCGAACGAAACGGTCGCTTCGAACGAGGTCGATCCGGCGTCCGAACGCCCCTGTGCGGGCAGCGTCACCTTGTGAGGAGCGAGCCCTGCCGCGCAGCAGGGGCGCCGTGGACGACGAAGCGACGAACCTTGACGTGAACTCCGCGCCCGGACCGATCGCGCAGCGAGCGCGATGCGGCAGCGAGGGACCGAACGGCAGGAGCCGATGAGCGGGCGACCGGCACGACGCTCCGCGAACGGACGCGGAAGTCGGACCTGCCGCCGAGCGCTTCGGGAGTCGACCGCAAGGTCGCTTCGCGAACGAAACGCCTCACGAGCCGCGCGATCGGCCGAGCGGACGGGAGCTCGACGAACTCAGACGCTCGCGACAAGGCGCGGCGGAGGGACCGGGGGATCGCCCGATCGAACAGGGACCCGCTCGGATCGGACGCGTACCCAATCGCCGGCGAGCGAAACGAAGACCGGCAGCGGGAGCTCGTCCGCGATGGACGAGCGATCGAGAACCGACCAGAGCCAGGGGAGTCCGCCGCAGCGACGAACGGCGGTCAGACGAAGTCCCTCAGGGAACGATGCCGAATCGTCGTCGGCGAGCGTCGTTTCGGTTGCGTCGCAGCAGTCCGTCTCGACCGGGAGCGCCGCCGCGGTGCAGCACGAGCAGCTGGCGCGAACGCCGCAGGTCGGCTCGGTGGCGCGAGCCCGTTCGACTCGCGCGGCAAGGAGCACTTCATCCGGCGGCTCGACCCCGTTCGCCTCGGCCCAGGCGAGTTTTTGCGAGGGAGTCAGGCAGCGACAGGCGCTCCAGCAGGTGTCGGCATCGGGACAGCCGCAGCGCGAATCCATGCAGGGGAACGGACGAGAACGGTCCTTGAACGGCTTCGGCACTACCGGAAAGCCGAGCGACCCGAGCAGGATCGCGGTGAGCAGGAGCAGAGCGAGAGAAAGTCTGCTGCGAGAACCGCTTCCGAAGCGCGCGAGAACGCGGCGGCCGAACGGCCGTTGCGAACGACGAGCGACGATCGGAAGGGACATCGACACGGGCCAAACCCAAAAGAAGCCGTCGGGCGGGTTCGGCTCGCTCCTCACGAGCGGAATTGTACCGACGTGAGCGGAGAGGAACAAGGCAAGCGGAACGGTGCGACAATCGGTCGCAGCGAAAGCGACCGGTCGCGCTTCGGGTGTCGGGCGACCTGCGCCCCACGCGTCGGGCCTGGAATGAAACCTCGATACCGATCCCCCGGAGCGACGTCGTGCCGCACGTGCCGAGCGAAGCGCGGCGGCATCCGCTTGCGAGGCTACTTGTGGCGAGTCGTCATCGGCGCCGAGAATCCTGGCGAGCCGTGTCGCATCGCGCGGTTCGATCGGACGAGAAGGAGTGGAGAGCCGCACGGATGATCGTTCCGCAACATTGGGCCGAAGCGCGACGTCAGGTGCGGCGCGGCAAGCGGCAGATATCGGTCCGTCGCTTCGGTTGGTCGGACGACTCTCCCGAAGCGGCTCAGGCGATGGCGGACCGGCGTGCGGACGAGGCGCTGGCGCGGATCGAAGCGGGGGAGTTCTTGACTCGTTCCGAGCCCAAGGTGCCGTACAACGGCGCCGACGGCTTGCCGATCCGCGAGGAGATCGTGGCTCGGCACGGGGCGGCGATCGTGACTCGCAACAGCTACGGGGCGCGATGCCTGAACGTGCCGGATGTCCTGTTCGCGGATGTCGATCTGAAGCAGGGGCCGGGCCTCGTCCTGTCGGTGATGACCAGCGCGGTGCTGTCGTTGCTGGTGATCGGAATCGGCTGGCAGCGGATGAACTGGGTTGCCGGCGTGTCGGCGGTGATCGTCTGTCTGTTGGTCGGCGTCTGGTTGGCCGGGGTAATCCACAAGGTGCGCGAGCAGTTGGCGGGGAGTCCGGATGAGGCGGGGCTGCGCGACATCCGGGCCTTCTGCGATCGTCANNTATCGGACGCCGGCGGGACTGCGAGTCGTGGCGTTGCATCGGACGTTCGAACCGGCGGACGCGGAGGTGCAGGAGTTCTTCGACGCGATCGGCACCGATCCGGTCTATGCGCGGATGTGCCGAAACCAGAATTGTTTTCGGGCGAGACTGAGTGCCAAGCCGTGGCGGATCGGCATCGAGAGTCGGCTGCGGCCGAGGCCGGGAGTCTGGCCGGTGCGCGAGGAGGCGCGCGAGGAGCGGCGGCGGTGGATCGAGGCGTATGACGCAGCGGCTCGGGGCTATGCGGCGTGTCGCCTGATCGACGAGATCGGTCTGGGCATGACCGACTCGCGCGCCCGCGACATCGCGGACCTGCACGACCGCGAATCCGGAGCGCGCCAGTCGCTACCGATCGCGTAGCCACCCGCAAC
>DMPQ01000234.1 GCA_003455945.1 Planctomycetaceae bacterium | reverse complement strand
TTGTGCGTCGCGTAGTTGTCGACGATCAGGTGCAGGTCCAGGTCGGCCGGCGTTTCGGCATCGATCTTCTTGAGAAACTTGAGCCACTCCTGATGCCGATGTCGCGGCATGCATTCGGCGATGATCTTGCCTTCGGCCAGTTCGATGGCCGCGAACAGCGTCGTGGTACCGTTTCGCTTGTAGTCGTGCGTCAGCGTCTTCAGGCGACCGGGATAGATCGGCAGGCTCTTCTGCGTCCGATCCAGTGCCTGGATCTGGCTCTTTTCGTCGCAGGACAGGACCAAGGCGTGTTCGGGCGGATCGAGATACAGCCCGACCACGTCGATCAGTTTCTCGGCGAAACGCGGATCGTTGGAGACCTTGAAGTTCTTGATGCGATGCGGCCGGAGTCCGTTGTCACGCCAGACGCGGCGTACGGTGGTCTCGCTGACGCCGACGGCCGCAGCCATCGAGCGCGTCGACCATTGAGTGGCATGCGGCGGCGTCTCTTGGGTCGTCTTCCGAATGATCTCGGCTTCCTTGGCCGCCCTGACCGACGCAGTACGTCCCGGCCGAGGAGCATCCTTCTCGATCCCCTTCAGTCCGTCCTGAGCAAAACGAAGTCGCCATGTACCTACCGTGCGCCGGGTACAGCCCAACTCCGTGGCGATATCCTTGTTCTCATGCCCCTCGGCTGCCGCGAGGACGATCTTTGCCCGCAGTACGAGCCGAGCCGGTATGCGACGGCCGCGTGACCACTTGGTCAACGTCGCTCGATCTTCGTCGGTCAAGGTAATGGACTTGGCAACTCGCATCGTCTGATCCTCCCGCTTCGGAGAATCAGACGCCAGACCNNAATAAGTTCCCTGATTTCGGCCTCATTACACTAGTAACCGACCGACGGACTCGGTTCCCAGCGACGCCGAACCGGCCGATTTCCCGATGAAAGCCCCGAGAATCGATCGGGACTCCTGGAGCCCGGACGCTCGAGGATTCGGCCGGCGTCCGCCGTCGCGGCTCTTTCGTTTCGAGTTTCGTAGCGATCGAGCGCCGCCGCCGAGACACGACCGATGAGCGAGGGGTGACGATGCAGGGGAAGCGGCGAGTGATCATCGAAGCGGCGGTCGCTTCTCCCGAAGATGCGCGCCGAGCGGTCGCGGCCGGAGCCGATCGGATCGAGCTCAGCCAAGCCCTCGAGCTCGGCGGCCTCACCCCGTCCATCGCCTCGATCGAAGCGACTCGACGAATCGTCTCGTGCGAGCTGTGGGTCCTGATCCGACCGCGCGCTGCCGGGTTTCGCTACGACGACGGCGAGCGGCCGTTGATGATCGCCGATGCCGTCGCGGCGCTGAAGGCCGGCGCCGACGGGGTCGTCTGCGGCGTGCTGACCTCGGACGACCGGATCGATCTCGAGACGTGGCGACGGCTGACCGAGGCGATCGGCGGTCGACGCTGCGCCTTTCATCGAGCGATCGATCGTTGCGCCGATCCGATCACCGCGCTCGAGTCGCTCGTCGCCTGCGGGACCCGTCGCGTTCTCTCCTCCGGCGGTGCCGTCAGTGCCTGGGAAGGGCGTGCGCGGCTGAGCGATCTCGTGCGCGCCGCCGCCGATCGGATCGAGATTCTCCCCGGCGCGGGGATCGACTCCGACAACGCCCGCCCGCTGCTGGAGGCGACCGGTTGCGTTCAGCTTCACGGCACCTTCTCGCGCCGCGCCGTCGATCCCGCCGCACCGGTCGGTGCCGACGACTATCCGGTGCTCGACGTCGAGCGGCTGGAACGGGTCCGCGCCGCCGTCGATCGACCGATCGGCGACGCCTGCTGAACGCCGCGTTCTCGGTGATCCGGCAGGCGTTACCGAAGCGCCTCGCGCGCCAGTCGCTTGAGCAGCTGGATCTGGCCGGTGTGATAGATGTCGTGCGACGCGATCGTCAGGATCAGATCCCGAAAGGTGGTCGAGCTGCCGTCGGGGATCTCGTTCAGGCGCGAGGGATCGAAGCGGTCGATCGCCGTCGCCAACTCGGCATGGATCCGATCGAGCCGGCGGAGATCGGCCTTCCATCCTGCCGCGCCGTCGTTACGGGTCCGTTCGAACCAGTTCGAACCCGGCTCGCCGAAGCCTCCTCGTTCGGCGCCGGTCAGACGTCGCGCGACCGAGTATTTCCAGTAGCTCGCATGCACCACATGTTCGCGGATGTTGCGGCGCTCGGGAGTCGGTCGCCAGACCGCTTCGTCGAGCGAGACGCCGCGCAACGCTCCCTTCAGATTCGGGCCGTGCCACGCCTTCTTCGCGTAGGCGAGGTCCAGATGGTGACGCAGCAACTGAAGTTCGTTCATGCGGAACACCGTAAGGCCGAGTGAAGGGACCGCGAGACCTCGATTCCGATTCTGACCGCAGTCGGTGGCGTCGGACAGCGTCAAACCCCCGATCGGTCCCCGTTGCCCGCTCGCTCGGTCGGCGCTACGATCGACGTTCCTCCGGCCGAGTCGTCACTGCGGGCGAACGCCGCACGACGTCGTCCCTTCCGCCGATTCGACGATGATTCCTCGGCCGGTTCGATCTCTTCGTCCAGGAGCGCGACGCCGATGCCCGACGCTCCTTCCGATCCGACGAGTTCCTCCCGACAGAGTCGGTCGACGGCGACTCCGTCCGAACGTTCGCCCGTCTTTTCGGTCCGCGGCGTGACCAAGGTCTATCCGATGGGTGAGGTCGAGGTGCGGGCGCTCGACGGCGTCGATCTCGATCTGTACGCCGGCGAGTTCGTGGTGATTCTCGGCCCGTCGGGAAGCGGCAAGTCGACGCTGCTCAATCTGCTCGGCGGTCTCGATACGCCGACCTCCGGCTCGATCCGCTATCGCGATCAGGATCTCAGCGGCGCGAGCGATGCGCAATTGACTCGCTTCCGGCGCGACCATGTCGGATTCATCTTCCAGTTCTACAACCTGATGCCGGGGCTGACCGCGATCGAGAACGTCGCGCTCGTCACCGACATCGCGGACGATCCGATGGACCCGTCCGAGGCGCTGTCGCTGGTCGGCCTGGGCGAACGCATCCGCAACTATCCGGCTCAGCTTTCGGGCGGCGAACAGCAGCGGGTATCGATCGCCCGAGCGATCGCCAAACGCCCCGACGTATTGCTGTGCGACGAACCGACCGGAGCTCTCGATGTCCGTACCGGCGCGGTGGTGCTCGATGCCATCGCCGACGTCAATCGCCGCCTCGGAACGCTCGCGGTCGTCATCACGCACAACGCGGTGATCGCCTCGATGGCCGACCGGACGATCCGCATCTCGGACGGCCGCATCACGGCGATCGAGACCAATCCGCAGCGACGCGCGGCGTCGGAACTGGTCTGGTGAGCCGATGGCGACTCTGGATCGCAAGCTGAAGTCCGATCTGCGTGCGGTGCTCGGTCAGGCGATCGCCATCGCGCTCGTGCTCGGTTGCGGAATCGCGACCTTCGTCATGTCGACCAGCATGATCGAGACGCTCGAGTCGACCTGCGCCCGGTACTACGACGACTATCGGTTCGGCGATCTCTTCGTCCGTCTCGAACGGGCTCCGCGCCCCGTCGGCAGTCGATTGGCCGAGATTCCGGGGGTCGCCGAGGTGCGCACGCGGATCGTCCGCGCCGGGCAGGTCGACATGCCGACGCTCGACGAGCCGGCGAACGTGCAGCTCGTTTCGATCGGCGACGATCCTCGGCGCGATCTCAATCGCATCCACCTCCGCTCGGGGCGCCTGCCCGATCCGAATCGCGAAGGTGAGGTCGTGGTGGCCGAGTCGTTCGCGCTGGCGCATGGATTGCGACCCGGCGCGACGCTCGATGCCCTGCTCGACGGTCGGCGACGCGAGCTGACGGTGGTCGGAGTCGGGTTGTCGCCGGAGTTCGTCTTTCTGATCGAGCCGGGACAGTTTCTTCCCGACGATCGCCGGTTCGGCGTGCTGTGGATGGCCGAACGGCAGCTCGCCGCGGTCTTTCGGATGGAAGGAGCGTTCGATGAGGCGACCTTCCGGCTCCAGCCGAGCGCCGTCCTGCCCGACGTACGGCGGTCGATCGACCGACTGCTCGATCCGTTTGGAGGGACCGGCGTCTTCGATCGGAGCGAGCAGGAATCGCACAAGCGGCTGGCGGACGAACTGACGCGGCTCCGCAGCATGGCGACCGTCAGCCCCTTCATCTTCCTGATCGTCGCCGCATTCCTGTTCCATATCGCCGTCTCGCGACTGATCGACTCGCAGCGGGACGAGATCGCGACGCTCCGCGCCTTCGGCTACACGGCGATCGAGATCGGCCTGCACTACCTGAAGTTCATGCTGGTGCTCGCGCTTCCGGGAATGATCGTCGGGATCGCACTCGGCTATTGGCTGAGTCTCGAGGTCGGCGAGCTCTACATGCGGTTCTTCCGCTTTCCGTTTCTCGACACGCGGCTTTCGACCTCAGGGACGGCGATCGCTTGTTCGATCAGCCTGCTGACCTGTCTGGTCGGAGGCGGAGGGGCCCTGCGCCGGGCGATGCGTCTGGCGCCGGCCGATGCGATGCGACCGCCGACGCCGCCGATCCATCATGCCGACTGGACCGAGTCGCTGGCGTCGCTCCTCAGGCTGCCGCCGTTGGCGCTGATGGTTCTCCGCCGCCTGCGACGAAGTCCGAATCTCGCCGCGATGACGCTGCTCGGGATCGCACTCTCCGAGGCGGTGCTGGTGATGGGGACCTTCGTCGAGGATACGGTCGACTACGTGATCGATACGCAGTTCCGTCAGGCCCAGCGACAGGACGCGACGGTCGTCTTCGTTTCGCCTCGCGGTCCCGAGGCGATCGATGCGCTGCGGCAGATGGAAGGGGTCGAGCGAGTCGAGCCGTTTCGGGCGGTGCCGGTCCGCATCCGACATGGTCGCAACGTCCGGCGTCTGGCGATCCAGGGATTGGTGCCGGAGCCCGAGTTGTTTCGCGTTCTCGATCAGAACGATCGACCGATCCCTCTGGCGCCTCAGGGCCTGACGATTTCCGAGAAGCTGGCGGAGGTGCTGCAGGTGCGGATCGGCGACTCGGTCGAACTCGAAGTGCTCGAGGGGAGTCGTCCACGACGAACCGAACGGATCGCCGCGACCTTTCGCGACTACACGGNNATATGGCGCCTACATGACGCTCGAATCGCTCGACCGACTGATGGTCGAAGGACATCGCGTTTCGGGCGCGCACGTACGGACCAGGCCGGGAGAACTGGCGGAGTTCCAGCGCCGGGTGAAACGGACACCGATCATCGCGACCTGTTCGTCGCGACAGGCGATGCTCGACGGATTCCGCAGGACCTTCGCCGAGAATCTGATGATCATGCGGAGCGTCAATCTGATCTTCGCGACGATCCTGTCGCTCGGAGTCATCTACAACTGTGCGCGGATCACGCTGGCGGAGCGGAGTCGCGAGCTGGCGACGATGCGCGTGCTCGGCTTCACGAAGCGCGAGGTCGCGTGGGTGCTGTGGGGAGAACTCGGTGTGCTGGTACTGGCCGCCGTTCCGGTCGGCCTGGTGATCGGCTATTTCCTGTGCGTGCTGACGTCGAGTTCGCTCGATACCGAGACGCATCGATTTCCGGTGGTGATCCGGCGCGCGACGTTTGCCTATGCGGCCACGGTCGTGCTGCTGACGGCGATCGGCTCCGCCTGGATCGTCCGCCTGCGCCTCGATCGACTCGATCTGATGGCGGTCCTCAAGAGTCGGGAGTGAATCGACGATGGCGAAGGCCCGATCGGGACGTTGGTGGTTGTTGCTGGTGGCGGTCGCGGTCGTCGCGGCGCTCGTCTGGGGCTTCCTGCCGACGCCCCCCGAGGTCGACGTGCGGCTGGTCGAGCGGGGGTCGTTTGCGCTGGTGGTGCGCGAGGACGGACGGACTCGGGTCCGGGAGCGTTTCGTGGTGTCGAGTCCGGTCGCCGGTTATCTGCTGCGCATCGGCTTGCGGGCAGGAGATCGGATCGAACGCGATGCGACTCCGCTCGCCGCTCTCCAGCCCGCCGATCCGATGTTGCTCGATGCGCGAGCCCGAAGCGAAGCGATCGCGCGGATTCGAGCGGCCGAGGCGTTGGTGCGTCAGGCGGATGCCGGACTCGAACGGGCTCGCCAGGCAAGCGACCTGGCAGCGACCGAATACGCGCGGGCCCAGGAGCTGATCGGTCGCGGTGCGATGCCTCAGGAGGCGTTCGATCGGATCGAGCACCAGGAACGGATGGCGCGAGCCGAAGTCCGCTCGGCCGAGTTCGCTCGCGAAGTCGCGGTCTTCGAGAAGCAGCAGGCCGAAGCGATCTTCGTCCGTTCGGGAGGGACATTGGTACCGGAGTCGAGCGACGACCCGGGCGCGCCGGAGAACGGAAACGAGAACGAGACGCCGGACGACCTTTCGGCGGAGACCGATGCCACCTCCGGCGATGAGCGGACACCGCTGTTCACGATCGTCGCTCCGGTATCGGGCCAGGTGCTCCGCGTGATGCAGGAGAGTGCGGGACCGGTGCAGGTCGGCACGCCGCTGCTCGAACTCGGCGACCCGAGCGACCTCGAGATCGAGATCGACGTCCTGTCGGAAGACGCGGTCCGGATCGTGCCGGGAGCGGAGGTGATCATCGAGCATTGGGGAGGGGACGGTGTGCTGACGGGTGTCGTCTCGCGCGTCGAGCCGTCGGCGTTCGTGAAGGTATCGGCGCTCGGCGTGGAAGAGCAGCGCGTCAACGTGATCGCCGACTTTCGCGAAGAGCGATCGCGGATCGGAACGCTGGGCGACGGGTACCGGATCGAAGCATCGATCGTCGTCGATCGAGCCGAGCAGGTACTGACGCTCCCTTCGGACGCCCTGTTTCGAGACGGC
>DMPQ01000153.1 GCA_003455945.1 Planctomycetaceae bacterium | reverse complement strand
CACCACCACTGTCGACGAATCCGCCATGCCGCCCGGTCGCGCGGAGCACGAAGTCGCGGTTCGAGCCGTTGCTGCCGCTTCCGCCGCTTGCACTACCGTCGCCGAACGAGCCGTCCCCCGAGCCGGAGTTGCCGCCGCCGAAGCCGGCAGGGCGAGCCGCCACGCCTCCGCGCCCCGAGCCGCCGGCGATCGCCATCGAGGCGATCATGCGCTGCTGACGGAGTTTCGCGTCGGCAATGATCCGTTCGAGTTCGTCCGACATGCCGGGAGGAGGAGGCGGGTAGGCGATCGCGACCGATTCGGGCACGATCTGATGACCGAACTCGCTGTCCCACGATTTGAGCGCCTCGCGCACGATCGCATACGCTTCCGAGCCGCCGGGGCGAACGATGATCAGCGGATACGGCGCTCCGTCCGCG
Source organism: Planctomycetaceae bacterium (assembly GCA_003455945.1). Classification (GTDB taxonomy): domain Bacteria; phylum Planctomycetota; class Planctomycetia; order Pirellulales; family Pirellulaceae; genus UBA11682. The sequence goes on along the minus strand of DMPQ01000153.1, from coordinate 6,076 downwards.
CCGGTCGGATCCTGGCGGAGCCAGGTATCGCGGATCGCGAGGATGGCCGAGTCGAGCGGATTGCCGGCGAGGATCGGCCGCGGAAAATCGCTCGGCGTCAGACGGATGCCGAACGGTTGCAGGTCGATGCCGGTCGACGTGCATTCGATGTAGATCGGTCGTCGCCGTGTTCCGTTCCGTCCGTCGTACGCGACGAGCGCGTACTGCGCGCCTCGTCCGGCTCGCTCGGCTCGTGCCGTTTCGAGCGCCGCTTCGGCAGCGGCGATCTGCTGACGGAGCGTCTCGGCGGCATCGTCGGTCGCGGTCGGTTCGCTCGACGCGAGCGCTGCCGCCTGAGCGGACAGGGTGCGGAGCTGTTCTTCGAGACGGAGTTGCTGCTCGCGGTAATGGCCGCGGCGGAGCGACTGGTCGCGGATCGAATCGTTCAGCGTCGGGCGATGCTCGTCGAGCATGCCGGCCAGAAAGTCGGCCTCCGCGATCTGCTCGTCGATCCGCTTCGTCTCGTCGTCCAGTTGCTGACGGCGCTCGTCGCGCGCCGACGCCTTGGAGAGGTCGGCCTGCTTGACGACCAGCACCAACAGGACGACGAGCACGCCCATCGTGCAGATCAGCACGGCGAGAAACGGAAAGAGCGAGACCTGCTCGCCGCCGTCGCGAATGCGCGATCGTCTCATGCCGCCTTCTCGCGCGATTCGGCGGCCGCGCGATCGGCTCGCGATCNNCGCGACGTGCCGGAGCCTCCGGCCAGTCGGCCGTTGAGCAGATGGATCGCGGCCGACAGATTGAGGATCGCCTCTTCGAACTGGCCGGCGCCGGCGACCCGATCCAGGTTGCGCTCGAGCGCCTCCTGCAGGCGGATCACCTCGCCGGTCGTCGCGACGGTCCGCTCGAGCACTTCGCCGTGCCGAATCATCTCCTGCTGCTGTCCCTGCATGCGCCGAGCGTTCTCGCTGAGGGCCAGGTGGAGCTGTTCCCACCGCGCCTGCCATCGGCTCTCGGCCGTCTCCATCATTTCGAGGAACGCCGACTGCCAACGCTCGACCGAATCGCCGACGGTCGAACGGAGGCCGGCTTCGACCAGCTCGGTCGAGGTGCGCGTCGAACTCTCCCAGCCCGACTGTGCCCGAGCGAATGCCTCGGACCAGAGCTCGGTCTGCCGCTCGGTCAGCGCTCCGACCGACTCGATCAGCTGTCGCGAGGAGCGTTCGATCGAGCGAGCGACCGGATCGGTCGTCGTCGATTCGACCGGCAACCGTTCGAGGAGCATCCGGTTCGCCTGACGTTCGACCTGCGCGAGCAGACTCTTCTCGAAGCGATCGTCCAGGAACTGGACGAACATCAGCATGATCGACAGGGTCAGCGCCTGGGCGGTCGTGTCGAACGCGACGTACAGACTCGACTTAAGGCCGGCCAGCATCGTCTCGAAGCCGCCGCCGTCACCGACGGTCAGATTGCCGAGCGCTTCCGAGATGCCGATGACCGTGCCGAGAAAGCCGAGCATCGGCGTCGCCCAAGTGACGATCCGGACGAGCGAGTAGCTTTCGTGCTGCTCGCCGGCGTCGAGATCGGCTTGGTACTTCAGTTCCTCTTCCAGACCGTCGCCGCTGCCGCGACGGATGACATGATCGAGTCCGGCTTCGATGCGACGAGCCAGGTAGGTCCGTTCGAACCCCTTTCCCGCCTCGCGACAGATCTCGCGCCAACGTTCGAGCAGGGCCGAGGCATCGTCGCCGCTGCGGATCGCCGGCACGTCCTCGGGAGAGAAGTCGAGATCACCGGCGCGATACTGACGGATCAGATCGAACGCCTTGATGCCGAGCGACGCCATGCCGACGCAGAACATCGCCGTCGCGACGTACGAGACCGGATGGGCGGTCAGATAGCGGATCAGGATCGGATGCGAGATCAGGCCGCGATGCATCGCGAGCGTCAGCAGGGTGAAGGCCACCATGCCGATCAGCAACGGCCCGCCGAGACTCCGCAGGACCGCCGCCGCCGATTGCCAAGTTCGTCGCTTCGCCACGCTGCATCTCCTTCATGACGCGGCGCTCCGCCGAGCCTTCCCCCTCAGGATCGACCTGATCGGAAAAGTCATGCAGGTCTTCCGAGACGAGAGGAGGAGTGCTAGCTGGCGGCAGCAAAGAAGGTGACCGGCGAGTGAGGCTGGGGAGGCGGGGAGAGGTTCCGCGAGAAAACGGAATCTCATCGCAAGTTCCCGTCGCGACCGGACCGATACATTCGCCGTCGGGCCCTCAGCGGCACCGGCAACCGAATGATTCCCAGGGGGGACGCGACCCGAGAGGCCGGTGAGAAGGCCTCTCGGGTCGTTCTCATTTCTTGAACCGTCGACGCCGGAGGTCGCGGTTCCGAGCGACGCGCGGGGGGAGCGATCTCGAAGAGAGCCGTCGGTGCGGCCGTTCGAGCGGACGTGAAGCGGCATTGCCGCCGCGCGAAGACCGGATGAGGATCGGCGTCGCGGCAGGGTAGGGGGCTCGCGGTCTCGGTATACTCGCCGTCGGCCGAACCGGCCGACTTGCCGGCGCGGTCCGACAGTCCCTCTCCCTCCTTCACCCCGCCGAGGCCCTACCGATGTTCTGTCGCTGCGCCGAGTCGTTTCGTATGCGGATCGCAAGTCGGTTGGTCTTGGCAGTCGGTCTGGTCGCGCTGACGACGGCGCCGGTCGATCCGGTCGTCGGTCAGGTCGAGGCGCCAGCTGCGCCGCCGGTGGAGCAGACGGGGACCGAGTCGACCGAGGCTGCCGAGACGCTGGCGCGCGGCGTCGTCTATCTGGATCTCGATCAGGACGCGGTGCGCGATGCGGACGAGCCGGGGGTGGCGGGAGTCGGCGTGTCGAACGGACGGCAGATCGTCGAGACGGACGAGCAGGGGCGTTACGAGATTCCGGTCGACGACGACACGATCATCTGGGTGATCAAGCCGCGCGACCATGCGGTGCCGCTCGACCGGCGTCTGAGGCCGCAGTTCTATTACGTCCACAAGCCGAACGGCTCGCCGCCGTCCCGGTTTCCGGGAGTCGCTCCGACCGGGCCGTTGCCGGAATCGATCGACTTTCCGTTGATTCGAGCGGACGAGCCGGAGACGTTCCGGGCGCTGCTGTTCGGCGATCCGCAGCCGCGCGACCAGACCGAGATCGACTTCATCGCGCATGACGTGGTCGAGGAGCTGGTCGGGACCGACGCGTCGTTCGGCGTGACGCTGGGGGACATCCTGTTCGACGATCTGTCGCTGTTCGATTCCCAGGCCGACACGATCGCGCTGATCGGGATTCCGTGGTACGACATCATCGGCAATCACGACATCAACCGGGATGCGACGACGCGCCGGCATGCGAACGAGACGTTCGAGGCGCATTACGGGCCGTCGTACTACTCGTTCGATCATGGCCCGGTCCACTTCATCGCGCTGGACGACATCGACTGGATCGTTCCCGAGGACGGTTCGGCGCCGAACTACCGAGCGGGGCTCGGCGCGGAGCAGATCGAGTATGTCCGCCAGGATCTGGAGCGCGTTCCCGACGATCGGCTGGTGGTGCTGCTGATGCACATTCCGTTGACGCAGATCGTCGATCGCCAGGAGCTGTTCCGGCTGATCGAGCCGCGGAAGTTCTGCTTGTCGATTTCCGGACACACGCATCATCACGAGCATCGGTACGTGACCGAGGCGGACGGGTGGCGCGGGGCGGAGCCGCATCATCACGTGATCAACGTGACGGTCAGCGGAAGCTGGTGGTCGGGGGTGATGGACGACCGAGGGATTCCGCACACGACGATGGCGGACGGCGCTCCGAACGGCTACACGATCATCGAGTTCGACGGGACGGAGTACCGTCTGGACTACAAGGCGGCGGGGCGTCCGGCGGACTATCAGATGCGGATCACGGTTGCCGAGCAGGTCGGCGCGGACGAGCAGGCGACGGTCTGGACGAACGTCTTCAATGGTTCGGAGCGGACGACGGTCGAACTGCGGATCGGCGACTCGCGCGACTGGTGGCCGATGACCCGTTCGATCGAGATCGATCCGGCGTATGCGGCGCTGTACGAGAAGGACCGAGCCCTGACGGTCCGGGAGCGCCCGGCGCTCGCGGCGCCGAAGCCGTCGCCCCATCTGTGGAAGCTGGCGTTGCCTGCGGGCCTGAAGCCGGGAACACAGTTGATCCACGTCCGCGCGACGGACGAACAGGGCCGAGTCTTCGAAGCGTGCCGAGTCGTCCGCATCGCCGCGCCGGAGTGAGACGGCAAGCTGCGGGGGGGGGGCGAGCTCGGTCGCACGATAGCGAGCGGCAGGTTCGAGCCTCGCTTCGCTTGTCGCCGTGGGAAATCGATCCGTTTCGAGGCGAGCGGATCTCGAGCGTCAGCAGTGATGAACCGTCAGGTCGACTCGCGAACGGTCGGACTCGACCGAGCGGTCTCGAGAGTAAGCTACCTACTCACCCCCGAACGACCATGGATCGCCGGCAGCTCGAATCGACGTTCGACGATCTGGCTGAGACGTACGACCAGCAGTGGGCGAAGCTCGGTGCGTTCAGGGATGGCATGCACCTGCTGATGGCTGCAATCTTATCGGCTTTGCCTCGTGATGCCCGGATGTTGTGTGTCGGAGCCGGCACCGGCGCCGAGATCCACTTTCTCGCCGACCGGTTTCCGGAGTGGAGCTTCGTGGCGGTCGAGCCATCGGCGGGGATGGTCGATGTGGCGACCAAGCGGGCCGTGAATCACGGTTACGCGTCTCGCTGCACGTTTCATACGGGCTATCTGGACTCGCTCGATGAGGTCGGCCGGTTCGACGGCGCGTGTTCGTTGTTGGTGTCGCAGTTCCTGTTGGACGAGAGGGAGCGAATCGGCTTCTTCGCCGAGATCGCCGCCCGTCTGAAGCCGGGAGGGCTACTCGTTACGGCCGACTTGGTGTCCGACGTCTCTTCCGAGGCGTATGGGAGTCTGTTGGAGGTCTGGTTGCGCACGATGGCGGCCTCGGACGTACCGGCGGATCGCCTGAGCCGGATGCGGGAGGCCTACGCCAGAGACGTGGCGATCGTTTCGGCCGAACGGATGCAGGCGATCGTCGCGTCCGCAGGGTTCTCGCCCCCCGTGCCGTTCTATCAGGCCGGCCTGATTCACGCCTTCTACTGCCGGCGCCTGTCCGATGGACCCCTGCCGGGCGATCGAACGCCGAGGGTCTCCAGGTAACACGGACCGCCGGGTGACCTGTTCCGAGAGGTAAGTGGGGCGTTCCGGGGCCTCGGCCGAGCAAGATGGGGTTCGCTCGATAGGTCGATTCGATTCGGCGTGCTTCGTGGAGGTTGCCTTGGGTTGCTTCAGGCTTCTGCTCGTGGGAGGCGCGCTGGTCTATCTGGCGGTCTATCTCGTCGCCGTCGCGTACGGCTATCGCTCGACCACCGGCACCGGATCCGGGACGGGGTTCGTCTTCCCGTTCCTCCTCGGCCTCCCCTGGTCCGCCCCGCTGATGGTACTGATCGTCATGACCGCCGGGATGGGGAAGACGATCTCGACGGCGAGCATCCATGCCGCTCTCTGGCTTCCCCACGCCCTGAATCTGATGCTCATGCTCTGGCCGGTCTGGCGAAGGGCGCGAGTCACTCCCGACAGAGAAGCCCACCCGCCCCAGAGTCGAAACGTAGGTAGCGGGTAATCTTCCACGAAGTGGCGTGGCCTCGGCGTGATCGGCAGCGTACCGAGAAACTCGAATGACGGCGGATCGTGGTGAGGTCGACGCCTTCGAGGAGGATCGCCAGTTCGGCCGAACCGATCACGGCCGAGTCGCGTCGACGATCAGTTCGAAGAAGAGTGAAGGGCCTCGTACAGGCAGCGTTGCCAAAACGTCTGGATGCTCGGCTGCTGTCGCCGACAGAACTCGCTGATCGACAGCCCCGATTCTCACTGTCGTGCGAGAGCTGCTGGAGCCTAGCAGCCCGTTGAAGATTGCCGGTTTCCGGTCATTTCCCTCACGCCGTGAACGCCAAACCGCAAGAACGTCCTGAGTCGTTCGGACGGCGTGTGATCCCGTCGAGGTGCGCTATGGCGCGACAGAACATCAGATA
>DMPQ01000442.1:2799-6263 GCA_003455945.1 Planctomycetaceae bacterium | reverse complement strand
GCTCTCTCGACACTCTCTCAGCGTCCCCCCTCAGTTCACTTCCCTTGTTCCAGGCGGTCCCCCAGGAAGTCGTCGAGATCGGCGATCGCGCGGATCTTGTCCCGAGTCGTTCGCCACGGATAGTCGACTCGGACGTACTGCAGCCGTTCGTCGTCCAGCAGCAGGTAACAGGCGCGCGGATCGTTGTCTCGCGGCTGACCGACGCTGCCGACGTTGACCATCAGCTTCTCGCTCCCCAAGCGATAGCCGGCCGGCAGATCGGCCGGGCGCAGGAACCGACAGTCGCTGGTGAAGACCCCCGGAACGTGCGTGTGTCCCTGGAAGCAGTAGCGAGGGATCATCGCGAAGATCTTCTGGATCTTCCGCTCGTTGTAGATGTCTTCGGGAAAGACGTACTCGTTGAGCGGCGCTCGCACCGAACCGTGAACGAACAGAAAGTCGCCGTCCTGACGCGTGCGCGGCAGCTCGGCCAAGAACTTCAGCCGCTCGAGATTGGCCGGATCGGTCTGCGTTTCCAGCTGCTGGCGGGTCCAGAACGCCGCTCGTTCGGCTCCCGCGCTGAACCCCTCGGGATCGAACAGCGCCGCCTGATCATGATTCCCCAGCAGGCAGATCTCGAACGAGCGAACCAGGTCCAGGCACTCGCGCGGGTTGGGACCGTAGCCGATGATGTCCCCCAGACAATGAAGACGCGTGATGCCGCGGCGATCGATGTCGTCGAGCACCGCTCGCAGCGCTTCCAGATTCCCGTGGATGTCGCTCAGGATGGCGCGTGTCACCGGCTGGCCTCGAGTTTGCGCGACTGGTCGGCTCGACGCCGTGTGCGCCGAGGAACGACGCCCTGTTCCCGACCGGCCGGCGAGTCAGCAGGGATGATACCAGGGGGACCGCCTTGCCGGGAACCGCGCCCTCTCGGCTCGGCGACGACGAGCCTCGACGATGATGCCGTTCGTCCGCAACCGCATCCGGCGATCGCCGTCTCGCTCGCCTGGTTCAGCGCCCCGGCAGCAGACGATCGCCCAGCATGTTGTCCAGCTCCTCGATCGCGTAGATCTTGCCGCGCGTCTTCTCGTTGTCGTACTTCAGCCGACGGAACTCGACCGTCAGCGCAGTGTCGTCGAGCACCACGTAGCAGGCGCGAGGGTCGTTGTCGCGCGGCTGACCGACACTCCCGACGTTGATCATCGCCTTCTGGTCGGTGAGCTGGTACTTGTAGCCGACTCGATCGGGAGTCAGAAAATCGCCGCCGGGAGTGAAGACGCCCGGCATGTGCGTGTGCCCCTGGAAGCAGTACTTCTGGATGCGCGAGAAGAGATCGTTCATCTTCCGAGTGTCGGTGACGTTCTCGGGAAAGACGTACTCGTTCGTCGGTTCCTTCGCCGAACCGTGCACGAACAGGAAGTCCCCTTCGTCGAGCTTCCGCGGCAGCTCTCCCAGGAACTCCCAGCGCCGCTCCTTCTGCGATGCGGGGCCGATCAGTTCCAGTTGCTCGCGCGTCCAGTAGATCGCCTCGAGCGCCACCGGGTTGAAGCCGTCGGGATCGAAGAGCGTCGCCTGATCGTGGTTCCCCAGGATCGTCACGTCGCAGCGCCGCATGACTCGATCGAGACACTCGACCGGATTCGGCCCGTACCCGACGATGTCTCCCAGGCAATAGATCCGCTGCACGCCGACCGACGCGATGTCCGCCAGGACCGTATCGAGCGCTTCGAGGTTGCCGTGAATGTCGCTGATCAGCGCCCGTCTCACGCCCGCTCCCTTCGTGGAACGCGTCGCTCCAGGTGATCGAGAGAAGCAATCCCCCGAAGGACGCACGACGCCGATCGACGAGTTTAGTTTTGGCTTAGCCTGTTAGCAACGGACGCCGCTCGGTACGATCGCCCCCGGAACGCGAGACGTCTCGATCCGATCCGATCACGGAGCTCTTCTCCGAGCGGATCTTCGTTCTCTTCCCTCTGATCCCACCCCTCCCTCAGATTCGCCGGACCGTCGATGAACGCCCCGATCGAACCGTCGTCGACGTCCGACCCGATTCGCCAGGGACCGGCGGAGAACCGGTGCGGCGCAGTGATCGAGACGGGTGCGACGGGGGGAGCCGAAGGGGCGATCATCGTCGACGACCGGATCGTCGCGCACGATCGATTGCCCGACGGGGAGCGATCCGCGCGCGGCCTGATCCCGATGCTCGATCGTCTGATCCGCTCGACCGGCCGTTCGCCCGGCGATCTCGACTGGCTCGGTCTCACCCTCGGTCCCGGTTCGTTCACCGGACTGCGAGTCGGCATCACGTTCGCCAAGATGCTCGCGCTCGCCGGAGACGTTCGTCTGGTCGGAGTCGACTCGTTCGAGCCGTTGNNTATCGGGACCAGGTCGCGGCGGGAGTCGAGCCCGCCGGTCGTTTCGTCACGCTGCTCGACGCCCAGCGACGACAGTTCCATCTGCGATCGATCGAGATCTTCGCCGAGGGGGACGCCTCGGACGACGCGGCGCCGACGACCGAAACGCCGACGTCCGACGTGCGGATCGTCGACGCCTCGACGTGCGGCGAGGAACTCCGGCGCGGCGATCGAGTCGGCGGCGCCGTCGCCGATCGCCTCGACCCCGAACTGCTGACGCGCACCGGAGCGACGCTCGTCGCCCCCGCCGGCCGCTCGCTGCCGTTCGAGTCGCTGGTGTCGCTCTGTATCGAACGAGAACGGAGGGGCGAGACGATCCCCGGGCACCGGCTGCTTCCGCGCTACGGGCGCGCCAGCGCTGCGGAAGAGAAACGCCGCGAGAGGCACTGAGAGCAACGCCGAGGGGACGGAGGTCACGGGCCGGATTTTCTCTCACGGAGGCACCGAGGAAACGAAGTGTTCCCCGTGCCTCCCAGCCCCGTGCCTCCCAGCCCGCCGCNNGCCTCGGAGAGGCCGGGCCCACATCAGGGCCCGCCGTACCTCTTGGTTCCCGCCAACACCGGGACCGCTGCCGGAACTCAGTTACCGGCGGGGTCGGGAGTGGTGACCGGGGCGTAGTCGTGGGGGCGCTTGCGCAGCACTTCGACCTTGGTCATCACGTCGGGCTGAGGCTGGTTCATCCCGTTGGGGTCGACCAACTGCAGCGCGTCGACCACCTCCTGCCCCTGGATCACGCGGCCGAAGACGGTGTGACGACCGTCCAGGTGGGTCGGACGCGACGTGGTCAGATAGAACTGGCTCCCTCCGGTATCGCGACCGGCATGGGCCATCGCCAGCGAGCCGCGGAANNTTCGGCGCCTCGTTCTCGAACAGCTCGACGACGATCTCTCCCTTGGCGGTCGTGAACTTCACGCGCGGCAGGTCATCAGCGATCGTTTCGTCGTAACGCACCAACGCCTCGCGCACGATATCCTTGGCGAACAGACCGAGTCGCGGGGCCGTGACGGCTCGCTCGATCAGCTCGCGCGGCGCCCGCTTGTCGGCGAGCGACTGGCCGATCGCCAACGC
>DMPQ01000442.1:0-2756 GCA_003455945.1 Planctomycetaceae bacterium | reverse complement strand
CCGTTCCACTCGGTCAGCAGCGAGGCATAGTCGGCGGCAGCCGGCGTCTCGGCCGGCGCCTGGGCATCGGCCGGCGCAGCCGGCTCGGTCGTCGCGCTCCCTTCCTGCGCTGCCGGACGCGACGCGACGGCAAGAGGGGCGAGGCCGAGGGCGCTCAGCAGTACCAAACCGAAAACCAACCGTCGTCGCATCGCTTCGATCTCCGGGAAGCCTGTTCGTCGAATCGTCATGAATCGGAGTCGATCCGTCACCGCGGACCGACGTCTCGTCCGCGCCAGATCACTCGACCTTGCGGACGACATAGTCGTGAGGACGCTTGCGGAGGACCGTCGCACGGACGATCCGATCCGGTTCCACGCCGCTGGGGCGTTGCGGATCGATCCGCTGCAGTTCGGCAAGGACGTCGAGTCCGTTGACGACGCGACCGAAGACGGTGTGCTTGCCGTCGAGATGCGGCGTCGCGCGGAAGGTCAGGAAGAACTGCGAACCGCCCGTGTTGGCGCCGCGATGCGCCATGCTGAGCGTGCCGCGGTAGTGCCGCCGATAGTCGCCGGCCAGACACTCGCACGGGATCTCGTAACCCGGACCGCCGGTCCCGTTGCCGATATTGCATCCCCCTTGAGCCATGAACTCGGGGATGACTCGGTGGAACGTCAGGCCGTCGTAGTATCCCTTTTCGACGAGCGTGATGAAGTTCGCGACGGTGTTCGGCGCCTCGTTCTCGTACAGGACGATCGTCAGGTCCCCCTTCGACGTCTCGAACAGGACCATCGGCAGATCACCCGCCTGTGCTTCGCGCTCGCGGATCTGCCGCTCGATGTCGAACTCGCGGATCCGATCCTCGATCGTACCGTCGAGCTGGCTGCTCCCCTGCGAGATCGCCCCTTCGGTCTTTGCCTGATTCCAGAACTCCTTCGCCGCGACGAAGTCGTCTCCCATGTAGGCCGCACGCCCCGCCAGGTCCGCCAGCCCCGGAATCTCGAGCTGCGCGCTGCGCAGCAGTTCGATCAGCTCGGTTCCCCGTTCGAGACGGTCTTCCTGCAGGTCGGTTGCGGCGAGACGCATCAGCACGTCGACCACCGCCGGCTCGGCCCCCGGCTGAGCGGCGAAGGCCGCGGCCGCCGCCTTACGCAGCGCGGGAACCATCTCCTTGATCCGAGCGAACTGAGCCAGCAGCGATTCGCGCAGCGCCGGCAGATCGCCCGGAGCGGCGGTCCGATATGCCTCGCCCATCCGCTCCAGTTCGGCATTCGCCGCATTCCATCGCTCATGGACCTGCCGAAACGCCTCCGCTTCGTCCTGAGCCGACACCGGCGCGAGCCCGCCGAGTCCCGGGCCGGCGAGCAGCGCAACGATCATCAGCACAGCGGTCCACCGAGGGGATCGCCGTCGGATGTCCGCCTGTCGGCCGTTCGAGCCGGCAAGGCGTTCCGCTGCATTCTGGAGTTCCGATCCGTTCGCCCTATCCATCGCGTTCGTCTCCGTACTGAGCGTGGCCGCATTCGGATGCGGCCGACTTCGAGCTGGTGTGAGTCAGGCAGTCTCCGTGCGGTCGCTTGCCGTCGATGCCGATCGGCGCCGCTCGACGAGCGGCATCGACGCGGGCATGTGCCGGTTCGAGGCGACCGATCGTCCGCTCAACCCCCGGTCAACTTGCGGACGGCGGGCAGGCCTTCGCGGCGGCGGATCACTTCCGCCTTGATGATCGTATCGGGGACTTCGGTCCCCTCGAGCTTCTGCGGATCGATCGGAGCGAGTCGCTCGACCGCCTCCATCCCCGAGATGACTCGGCCGAAGGCGGTGTGCTTGCCGTCGAGCGGCTGGAGCGGCCCGTAGCAGAAGAAGAACTGCGAACCGCCGGTGTCGCGCTGGCCGGTATTGGCCATGCTGAGCGTGCCGAGGAAATGCCCCCGCGCGTTCTCCTCGAAGCACTCGCACGGAATGAAATACCCCGGCCCTCCCATGCCGTCACCGTTCGGGCAACCTCCTTGAGCGACGAAGCCGGGGAGCACCCGATGAAAGGTGAGACCGTCGTAGAAGCCCGCGTCGACCAACTCGATGAAGTTGGCGACCGTCATCGGTGCCTGATCGGCGAACAGCTCGATCTCGACGATGCCGGTCGACAAGGTCATGCGGACTCGCGGCAGATTCCCCGCTTCGGCATCCTGACGGCGAAACGCCTTTTCGCGCTCCCAGGCCGGAACGGCCATCTCGAGCATCATCGCCGCCTCGCGATGCTTGTCGTCGAACGTGCTCGGATCGCCGGTCGAGAGGAAATCGATGAACTCCTGGAACTGTCCGCAACGATACGCCTGGAGCGACGAGATCGGCTTNNTGCCCGCAGCGGAACGCCTGAAGCGACGAGATCGGCTTGATCGCATCCGCCAGCCCGACCGTCTTGCGCAGCAGCAGGATGTTGCGGTACGAGGTCCAGGCGCGTTGCTTTTCCGCGTCGTCGAGGATCGCCGACAGCAGGAAGCGATACATCACGCCGTCACGACTCGGTTCCGTCGCATAGATTCGCGCGGCTCGATCCTGCAGTTCGAGCAGCAGCTTCTCGCCGGCCGATTGCTTCTCGGCGAACTCGTTCTGGATCTCCCGCACCTCGTCCTGATCCAACGCGAATCGGAACTGATGCTGCAGGATGTACAGACGCTTGAAGAGTTCCCGCAGCTCGCGCGACCGAGTCTCGAACTCTTCGCGCACCGTCGCCAACTCGCCGGGAGCGAGCGGGTTTAGACCGGGAGTCGGTTCGC
>DMPQ01000120.1:233-9024 GCA_003455945.1 Planctomycetaceae bacterium | reverse complement strand
TGGCGGGGACATGATACTCGGTCGGCGTCGTCACGTCGGCGGCGGGCGCGTAGGCGAGCAGGTACTCGGTCCAAGCGGGACGAGCCTCGGGGTGCGAGCCCCAATGACCGATCAGCACCGCCAGCGAATTGTGGACGAAGTGATAGAGCATCGCGGGCAACAGACTGCGCGTCTGGAACGCGACGTAGCCGAGCACCAGACCGGTAAAGGTCGCGACGATCGATTGCTGCAACAGGCCGTGCGCGACGCCGAAGAAGAACGACGAGAGCGCGATCGCGGCCCACTTGTTCCGCAGACTCGAGAAGCCGGCGAGCACGAAACCGCGGAACGCCAACTCCTCGCAGATCGCCGGAGTCGCGGCGATGACCAGCACGATCGACAGCAGCCCGGGCGCCTGGTCGAAGAACCCTTGCAGCATCCGTCCGAGCTGCTCCATCTCGGGCCCCGGTTCATAGACCGTGACGACCAGACGACCGAAGGCCGACAGGAGCGGATGGAGCGAGACGGCCAGCAACGGCGCGACGATCAGCGGCGTGAAGCCGGGCCAGCGCAGCAGGAGCGAACGCGTGGGCGAACGAGTCAGCAGGAGCGCCATCAGCAGCGCGGGAGTCGCGACGAAGGCCAGCAGCGTGACGGCGGTGGTGACGGCGAACCCGTTCCAGGAACTCGGAGCGGCAAGTGCGAACTGTCCGAAGAACCGGATCAGCAGGATCAGCACCGCACACAACAACGCCTCGCCGGCGCTCGGCAGGACCGTCCGGTCCCGCATCACGTGCCGGAGCCAGACGCCGAGACCGATCTGTTCGCTCTCGCGGAAGATCACCGATTCGTTGCAGAACTGGGCGACCGCCCAACGCGCCGACGCGTAGACCGCTCCGAAGGTGATCGCCAGAACCGGTGCCGCGTAGGTCAGCGCCGACAGATAGTCCCCCTCGATCAGTTCGCGCAGCAGGAGCATCAGGCCGGTCAGGGGAATCAGGGCGGTTCCCCATTCGAGCTCGGTTGCCGGGAGCATCGCGATCATCAGCAGCGGGAGCGACACCATCAGCAACGGCATCAGATAGTACTGCCCTTCCTTGGAGCTCCGCGCAAAGACGGCGATCGCCAGCGCAAGCGAGCCGAACAGGGCTGCTGCCGGGAAGAGGGCGAGGGTGAGCCAGACGAGCGCCAGCAGCGGCGGCGGGCCGAAGGTCAGCATCGATCCTTCGCGCGGCATCGCTCCGATCAGGAGCGCTCCGCTGAACATCATGCTCAACAGGTTGAGCAGACTCGTCGCCGCGCTGAACGAGACGACGGTCATCAGCTTTCCCGCGACGATCTCGCCGCGCGTCGCCGGTCCGCAGAGCATCGTCTCGAGCGTTCCGCGTTCCTTTTCGCCGGCGCACGAGTCGATCGCCGGGTAGAACGCGCCGGTCAGCGCCCACAGCAGCATCACGAACGGCAGGATCTTCGACCAGACCGCGGCGCGGCGCGTCGCGACGGCCGAGAGGTCCCGTTCCTCGAGGCGGAACGGACGAGTCGCCTCGGGAGAGACTCGGTTGCGAGCGAGGGTCTTGAGCACGATCAGATCGCGCCATCGCTCCAGCACGCGCACGACCCGTTGGCGGGCGACGCGCGACGAGTCGCGTGCGAGATTGCCGGCGAGCACGACGCGAGGAGTTCCCGGTTCCGCGGCGATCGGCGACTGGTTCTCGGTCGACGGAGGTTCGTTCGTCGCGAGGCCGTCGTCCGACGTCGCATCTCCTTCTGCCGCGCTCTCGGCGTCCGGAAAGAGGACGAGCAGATCGACCTGCTGCGAAGCGAGCAACTGCTGCAGTTCGGTCGACGGTTCGCGTTCCGGCTGACCCGCCGAATCGGGCGCCGGTTCGGCGGTCAGCTCGGCGAGAAACGGAGTCAGCTCGTCAGGGACCGACGGATCGAATCGGAACTCGAGCAATCGCCGCGTCGAATCGTCTTCGAGATCGTTCGACAGCCGTTCGCCGTCGAACAGCGGAATGTCGACCGCCAGCCTTTCCGCGTCGTAGCCGACGACCCAGATCCGGGTCGGATGCTCGCGCAGGAACTGCGAGATCTGCAGGAAGGTCATGCCGAGCAGCGGATAGAGCAGGATCGGCAGCACCAGCACGGTGAACAGCGTGCGGCGATCCCGCAGCTGATCGCGCAGTTCGCGATGGAAGATCAGTCGGACATTCGCCCAGCTCATGAGGCCTCTCTCCCCGCGGCGCCGAAGGCGGCGTCCCGTTCGAGCTGGATCTCGTGAAGCGAGATCAGGCGGAAGAAGAGTTCCTCGAGGTCACGTTCGCCGTGACGTTCGGCAAGTTCGTCGAGCGTCCCTTCGGCCAGCATCCGACCGCGGTAGATGACGGCGATCCGATCGCACAGTCGCTCCACCTCGCGCATGATGTGGCTCGAGAAGATGACGCACTTCCCGGCATCGCGCAGTTGGCCGACGGTCCGCAGCACCTCGCGAGCGACGAGCACGTCCAATCCGCTCGTCGCTTCGTCGAAGATCAGCACCGGGGGATCGTGGATCAGCGCGCGAGTGATCGAGACCTTCTGCTTCATGCCGGTCGACATCTTCGATCCGAGCGTGTCGCGGATGTTCCGCATCTGGAACCGGTCGAAGAGGAACTCCATCCGGTCCTTCAGCCGCTCGCGATCCATGCCGTGCAGTCGGCCGAAGTACTCGACCAGTTCCCAAGCGGTCATCCGGTCGTAGACCGCGGTGTTGGTCGACACGAAACCGATGTGGCGCCGGACATCGGCGGCTTGCGAGACGACATCGTAGCCGGCAACCGTGGCGGTCCCCGACGTCGGAACGAGCACGGTCGAGAGGATCCGGAGCGCGGTCGTCTTGCCGGCGCCGTTCGGGCCGAGGAGCCCGTAGATCTCTCCCGGATGAGCGGCGAACGAGACGCCGTCGAGCGCGACGAAGTGCCCCGACTTCAGATCGCGATAGCTCTTGCGGAGGTCGGTGACCTGGATCATCGCTCTTCCGTAAGCGGGCAGGAAGTTCGCGGGGGGAGAACCACGAGACCGATCGATCGGTCGGCTCGGACATCGATCCCGACTCTCGGGAGGGACCTTCCGACGTGCGCTCCACCAAGTCTCGGCCGAGATTCGGTGTCCCGGTCGAGATTCGGTCGCGAACGGCGACCGGCCTGAGACGCGCGAGGGCGGAACGGGGAGAGATCGGGAAATGCGAGCCGATTGATGGCGCCGTTGACGGCTGCTCCGATTCGGCGCGACGCGCGAACGATGCGGAGGATGCTCGTGCGTCGGTCGGCGCGGCGCTGCCTCGTGCGCTGACTCGCGGCGCCACCTCGCGCCGGGTCGCGACCTATGCTTCGCGGCGACTGCCCTCGCGCCGACGCTGTGCGTCGTTCCTCTGCGAAGTCATTCCGTTCTCTTTCGCGTTCCGGAGTCCGCTCATGACGGTCGAACCGACCTCGCTTCCGCTCGGCCCCGGTGGTCTCTCGGTCGACGCGTTCGTGCGGCCGCAGCCGACCGCCGCGGAGATCGGCGATGTCTTCGTGCCGGTCGAACCGGAGGGGATCGACGGGATCGACATTCCGGTCGGCGAGATCGAAGCGCTGATCCTCAAGCAATTGCTGCAGCAGGGAGCACGTACCGGCCGCGAGATCGCGACGCAGCTGCAACTCCCCGGCCGGCTGGTCTTCGATCTGCTGCAGGGGCTGAAGCAGCAGCTCTATGTCGCCTACAAGCAGTCGGTCGGTCCTCACGACTATCTGTACGAGATCCGCGAAGCGGGAGCGACTCGCGCTCACATGGCGCTTCAGGCGAGCACCTACTGCGGGTCGGTTCCGGTCGGACTTCAGGAATATCGCAGCGCCATGATGCGCCAGGCGATGCGGAACGTCGTCCCGTCGCTCGACGACGTGCGCCGCGCGTTCGCCGATCTGACGCTCAGCCCCACGATCGTCGGCCAGCTCGGCCAGGCGATCGCTTCGGGGCGTTCGCTCTTCCTGTACGGCCCGCCGGGTAACGGCAAGACGTCGGTCGCCGAGCGGATGATGAAGACGCTCGCCGGCACCTCGCATGCGATCTGGATTCCCCGCGCGCTGTCGGTCAACGGCGAGGTGATTCGACTGTTCGATCCGCAGGTCCATCAGCCGCTGCCGATTCCCGAGACGCTGCGCGACGGGGCGATCCGCGTCGATCGGCGCTGGGTCAGGATCGCGCGCCCCGTCGTCGTGGTCGGCGGCGAACTCGACTTTCGCCACCTGGAACTGACTCGCAATGCCGCGAGCGGAATCTGCGAAGCGCCGCTGCAGCTCAAGAGCAACGGCGGCTGTCTGGTCGTCGACGACTTCGGGCGACAGCGGATCGATCCGCTCGAACTGCTCAATCGCTGGATCGTGCCGCTTGAACGCGGTCACGACTATCTGACCCTCCCCAACGGCCGCTCGATCTGCGTTCCGTTCGAGCAGTTGCTCGTCTTCTCGACGAACCTCCGTCCCGAGTCGATCTGTGACGAAGCGTTTCTGCGACGACTGAAGTACAAGGTCGAGTTCCCCGGCCCCGATGCGGTCCAGTTCCGGGAGCTCTTCCTGCAGACGGCCGATCGCTTGGGGCTCAAGGCCTCCAGCGAACAGGTCGACTACGTGCTCGGTCGGCTGGCATCGATCGGCCAGCCGCTCCGCTTCAGCCACGTCAACGATCTGCTCGATCAGGTGCGTGACTTCTGCCGCTTCATGCGANNGGAGGTGACGTCACGAACGCTCGACATCGCGCTTCACAACCATTTCGCCACGATCGGACGGCCACAGGCCTGATCGGCGGCCGATGCGGCCTGCCGCCGAGAGGTCGACGGGCGGACGGCTCCGTCGTCTCGAACGGCCCAGCGGCCGGCTCACGCGAAGTTCGGCGTCGGCGGTCGATAGTGGCGCAGATCGATGCTGCGGAACCATTCGATCGTCTTGGTCAGCCCTTCGCGCAGTTCGATCTTCGGCTCCCACCCCAGACGCCGACGGGCGAGCGAAATGTCGGGGCGGCGCTGCGTCGGATCGTCCTGCGGCAAGGGGCGATGGACCAGCTCCGAGCGACTGCCGGTCAACTCGATCACCTGTTCGGCCAACTGGCGGATGGTGAACTCGTGCGGGTTGCCGATATTGACCGGCGTCACCAGGTCGTCCTCGGCCGCCATCAGCCGCATCATGCCGTCGACCAGATCGTCCCGGTAGCAGAACGAGCGGGTCTGACTGCCGTCGCCGAAGAGCGTGATCGGCTCGCCGAGCAGCGCCTGGCGGATGAAGTTCGACACGACGCGGCCGTCGTACGGATGCATTCTCGGGCCGTAGGTGTTGAAGATCCGGATGATCCGGATGTTGACCTTGTTCGAGCGGTGATAGTCCATGAAGAGTGTTTCGGCCGCCCGCTTCCCTTCGTCGTAACAGGCGCGCGGGCCGATCGGATTGACGCAGCCGCGATAATCTTCGGTCTGCGGATGGACTTCCGGGTCGCCGTACACCTCGCTGGTCGACGCCTGCAGGATCTTGGCTCGGCAGCGCTTCGCCATCCCCAGCACGTTGATCGCGCCGAGAACGCTCGTCTTCATCGTCTTGATCGGGTTGTACTGGTAGTGGCCCGGAGCGGCGGGGCAGGCGAGGTTGAAGATCTCGTCGACCTCGAGCCAGCAAGGGTGCGTGACGTCGTGGCGGATCAGCTCGAAGTTCGGCCGGCCGAGCAGATGAGCGACGTTCTCCTTCTGACTGGTGAAGAAGTTGTCCAGGCAGATGACGTCGTGCCCGAGGGCGACCAGTCGTTCGCACAGATGCGAACCGAGAAACCCGGCTCCGCCGGTCACCAGAATCCGCTTGATCATCGTCGCCGCCGCGCTGAGGTCGAGGGTCGCGAGGCGATCGGACGTCGACCGGCTCGGACGAACCGTCTTTCGACTGGCGCTTCCGCCCCCCTGAACCGCTGCGGAAGAGGAGAGGGCTGAGGGGATTCGGACGGCTGGGAGGGCCGGTCGGGTTTTCGCGGTCGTCGTCGCCGAGATCCGATGCCCCGAGGTCCGAGGGCTCCTTGGCGTCCGAACCGACTCGGTTCAGAATGAGGGCTCGGGCGTCCGCTCGACGACGCTCTCTCGCCGGGCCTCCGGTCGCTTCGCCGACCGGTCCCTAACTTCTCGGACCTCTCCGCATGACTCACGCCTGGCACGACGTCACGCCGGGGCAGAATCTGCCGAACGAATTCGTGACGGTGATCGAGATCCCGACCGGATCGAACGTCAAGTACGAACTCGACAAGCGGACCGGCCTGCTCAAGCTCGACCGGATCCTCTACTCGGCCGTGCACTACCCGGCCAACTACGGCTTCANNCATTCCTCAGACGCTGGCCGAAGACGGCGACGCCCTCGACGTCCTCGTCCTCTGCCAGGAATCGGTCCATCCGCTGACGCTCGTCGAGAGTCGCGCGATCGGGCTGATGACGATGATCGATTCGGGGAAACGCGATCACAAGATCGTCGCCGTCGCGCTCGACGACCCCGAGTTCGCCGGCTACACCGATTTCCACGAGCTGCCGACGCATCGCCTGCAGATGCTTCGCCGGTTCTTCCAGGACTACAAGATCCTGGAAGGAAAGAGCGTCGAAGTCGACGACTTCCAAGGTTCGGCCAAGGCGGCCGAGGTGATCGAGACGGCGCTCGAGCGGTACAGCCAGCTGCGCCGCCGCGGTTTCGAAATGGCCTGAGTCGCATCCGGCCGATGCGACCAGGTTGCGAGTCGATCGGATCAGTTGCCGATCGACTCGTCGGGGCGGTGTGCGGTCGCGTCGTGCGGAGTCTCGCGACCCGCCGGAGCATGCTGCGCCGAAGAACGGCGCGCCGTCAGGATCAGGATCGGCAACAGGGGAAACGCGGTCGCGACCGAGACCGCGATCGGCAACCAGCCGGCATTCGCTGCCCACTCTCCGAGCGTCGCATAGACGGTCATCAAGGCGGCGTTCGAGACGACCATCGCCAACAGGAATCGGCCGCGCGGCATGCGCGAGACGCCGAGACCGATGACGGTCGCTTCACCGAGCAGCGGCAGGCCGCGAGCGAGCATCACCAGCATCGCTCCCCACCGCGCCGTCCACTCTCGGACGCGAACCAACTCGTCGTCGGTCGCGAATCGACGCGCCAGGGGCAAGCCGAAGGCGCGCGCCGCTTCGAAGCCGAGCCAGGCTCCGGCCGAAAGACCGAGCGTCGCCGCTGCGGCTCCGAGCAACGCTCCCGATCGAGCTCCCATCAGTGTCGCGACGGTACTCGACGGGACCGGAATCACGATGTCCGCCGCGAGCAGCAGGGCGCCGAAGCCGGCGACTGACCACGCCGATTCGGTCGTCGCGAGGCGATCGCGCAGCGTCTGTTCGAACTGCTCGCCGAGCAGCAGAAACGGGACGATCGGGACGACGAGCGCCACGACGATCACGATCGCCAGTCGACGCACCGAGAGCGGAGCGCGACTCATGACGAGAGAGGCAACGGAAGATCGTAGAACTCGGCGGCGATCCGTTTCAGCTCGTCCCGCTCGACCGTTCCCGGCCAACGGACGTACCGCGCCGAAACGCTCCGGATCACCCCTTTCTCGAGCAGTTCCAGCCGCAGACTCTGGATCGTCTCGGCGGTTCCATGCCGGCCGTCCCCACCGACCACCTCGTTCCGATCGAAGGCGCCGTCGGCCGGCGCGAGCCACGCGAGACGCGTCCGTTGCGATTCGACCAGCGCTCCCCAGGTGTCCTGATCGTTCGAGCCGCCGTCGGGGAACCAGGTCAGCGGATGCTCCGCCGATCCATGCCACGCTTCGACCGGTTCCCCGGTGGCCGCTTCGTTCCCCCAGACCCAATGACGCCGTGCATCGGCAAACGGCCAGAGCGATCGGAGCTCGCCGATCGGCTGAGTACCGAGCGTGCTGGTCCGCACCGCGACGACCAACCCGAGCGACAGCCCGACCACCGGACCGCTCGCCGTCATCGCCGTCACCGAATCGGCGCGCCAGGCGACCGTCGTCGCCAGATCGGTCTCGGGGGATTCGACATAGCGAATGACCAGATCGCTTCCGCGAACGTAACGCTCTTCGATTTCGGGAGCGGGAGGGGCGAGATTGCCGAAGATCGCTCCCCAGACCTCGGCCGGACCGGCCTCGTCGATCCGACACCCGAGGCGCGGGGCGGCGAGATCGAAGACGATCGTCCCGGCCGGACTCCGATACGTCGCCGTCGTGCCGTCGAGATGCCAGCTCATGCGATGCCTCTCCCTATCCCTTCGTCGCGCGTCGTCGCTGCCGTTCGTCGACGCCGTTCGTCGATGCCCGTTCGAGTCTCGATCGTAACGCCCGAATCGCACGAGTCGTAGTCGTCGAGTCGGATCACGGATCAGGGCCGTCGTGCGATCCGATCGGTCGACGAAAAAACCCCGTCGGACGGCAAGCCGTCCGACGGGGCCGGAACAGAGAAGAGGCCGGGGCAAGACCGCGCCGAATCGCCTTCGATCCGAAGGCCGAACGGCTCGGGAAAAAGCCCGTGGTGCCGCCGAGTCTCCTCGGCGACGGGCGAGAATCTAGCGAGCGGTTTCACAAGCTCAAAGCGTTTTGCGATCGATTTTANNGATGGAAGATTCGGAAGAATGGGGGCTTTGAGTCGAGTTTGACTCAGCGCGCGTCGCGCAAGACGGCGACGAGTTCGTCGTGGAGAGGCCGGGAAGCGGCGGCGGCCAGACGAGG
Source organism: Planctomycetaceae bacterium (assembly GCA_003455945.1). Taxonomy (GTDB): domain Bacteria; phylum Planctomycetota; class Planctomycetia; order Pirellulales; family Pirellulaceae; genus UBA11682. The sequence continues at coordinate 294 of DMPQ01000120.1, read as the reverse complement.
CTGTTCCAGGTCGAGCGGCGAGCCGTCGATTGCCGAGACGATGCCTCCCGCTTCTTCGATC
>DMPQ01000120.1:0-214 GCA_003455945.1 Planctomycetaceae bacterium | reverse complement strand
CCCTGGTCGAGCGAGCGACAGCGACTCGTCGCGAGCGGCGTCGAGACCGAGAGGGAGCTGTCGATCGCCGCCCCTTCCCCTCGTCCCGCATGAAAACACTCGTCGGCAACCGGGTCGTAGACCGCTCCGGCCCAAACCGTTCCCCCTCGTTCGACCGCGACGGTGACGCAGTAACTCGGGAAACCGTGAACGAAGTTGGTCGTGCCGTCGAGCG
>DMPQ01000233.1:5236-5398 GCA_003455945.1 Planctomycetaceae bacterium | reverse complement strand
TGCCCGTATCGACCACCGCCACCTTGACTCCGGTGCCGAGAATCGACGGCCCGCCGGAAACGAATGTCCCTTCATGGACCGACCGGGCGTTGATGCGATTGACGCCCCAGACGTTCGCGTAGCTGTGCAGCTCGAACTCGCCGTCCGGCTCCACCGCCGCCA
>DMPQ01000233.1:4882-5135 GCA_003455945.1 Planctomycetaceae bacterium | reverse complement strand
AGAAAGCAGTCGCAACAAGCGGCCCGCAGGCCGCAGACGGAAGAGACGCATCGACGAAATCTCCGCAAGATGAGAAGGGACGGAGCCCGGACACGCGAAGGAATACGAAGAGCGACGTGATCGTAAGGGAGTCGCGAGCGAGCGGTCAAAAGGAATCCGCTCCTCGCGACGAACTGAAAGCAGTCGCAGGGCGCGCACGGTATCTGCCACCCCGTGCCTCACTTCGGAACCCGCTGCGACCGGGGGCGGTCGC
>DMPQ01000233.1:0-4860 GCA_003455945.1 Planctomycetaceae bacterium | reverse complement strand
TTCCCTCGGCGTCTCGCTCAGCGGCTCCGTGTCTCCGAGCCCGAAGCGCCAAGCGCAGGTGTCCCCCATGTCTCACTTCGGAACACGCTGCGACCGAGGGCGGTCGCAGAACGTCGGCTCAGTCGCGAAACAGTTGCGGAGCGAACTGCTCCAGGTACCGCTGCCAATTGCTCCACGTGTGACCGCCGTCCGTCTCGACGTAGGTCGGCTCGAACTCGTGACGCTCGAGCAACTCGACCGTCGCCTTCGCCTGGCGGAGCAGGAAGTCCTCCTTGCCGATTCCGAACCAGAGCAGACGAATGCCGGCCCGCACCTCAGCATCGTCGAGCATCGCCTGATTCTTCGCTTCCCAGACGGTCGGATCGCCGAAGATCAGTCCCGAGCTGAAGACGCCGACATGAGCGAAGTCCTTGGGCTGACGCGTCAGGATTTCGAGCGTCTGAGCTCCGCCCATCGACAGTCCCGCAATCGCACGACGATTCGGGGCGTCGATCACGCGATATCGCGTTTCGATCATCGGGCGGATCTCTTCGACGAACTCCTGCTCGAAGCTCGCGTTGCCGACATTGCCGCTCCGTTCGTCGCGCGCCACCGGCTGGATCCAGCTGAACGGTCCGGTATGGCCGTTCGGCATCACGACGATCATCGGCACGATCTTTTGCGCGGCGATCAGGTTGTCCAGGATGTCGTGCGCTCGTCCGACCGAGGTCCAGGCATCGTCGCTGTCCCCCGCTCCGTGCAGCAGATAGAAGACCGGGTACTTCTCGCTCGACGACTCGTAGCCCGGCGGCGTGTAGACGTGCAGACGCCGATCGCGATCGAGCACGCGCGAGCGATAGTTGACTCGGGTGACCGAGCCGTGTGGGACATCGGCTCGATCCATGAACGCCGCTCCCGGAACGCGCACCAGGCTCCACAGGTTTCCGTTCGACTCGCTCGTTTCGGTGTGTCGCGGGTCGACGGTTCGTACCCCATCGATCTCGAACAAGTAGCGATAAGCGCCTCCCGGAACGTTCTCGATCGTCAGACTCCAGACCCCTTCGTCGTCCTTCGCGAACTCGCCGGTCAGCAGCTCGCGGGGGAGGTCGGACGAAAAGAGCGTCACTTCGTCGGCCTTCGGTGCGAGCACCCGAAAGGTGACCGAGCGGTCGGCGATCTCGGGCGAGACGACCACCGGCCCGCGCGGTTGAGCGACGGCCGATCCGACCGGCAACAACGACAGGACGATCGCGACGAACCCCCAGGCTCGAACGCGAGATGCGGAAGACGGCGTGGCGACGATCATCGGAGGCCCCGGGAATGAGGAGAACGTGCGATCGAGACGAGAGACGATCGTTCTATGCGATCGCGCCGCGCGCGACCAGCATCGGTCGCGACTCACTCGTTTCGATCGATGGGCCGGTCGGCGTATAACGTTGGGGAGCCGAACCGTTTCGCGTGTCGTCTCTCGACTGCCCGGATGCACCTTATGAACTCGTGTCGCTTTCGACTCGTCCTGCTCGCGTTGTCGCTCGGAGCGTTGGCCGGCTGCGATTCGTCCGAAGAGCCGACGGCGTCCGACTCGTCGACCTCTCCGGCGGCCTCGGGCGAGCGGCCGGCCGAGGTACCGCCGGGCGATTCGACGTCGCGCGATTCGACATCGATTCCCGTGACGCCGCCCCCGCTGGTTCGCGACGCTTCGTCGAGCGACGAGACTGGTGCGCGATTGACCAACGGGAACGCACCTCTCGTCGGCGCATCGACCGATAAGGCCGAAAGCGAGGCTGCCGCACTCCCTCCGGCCGACACGACCGATTGGCCGCCGATCCCGCGCAACTCGCAGCGGCTCTGGCTGAAGTTTCCGGCGGAACCGAGCGAGTTCGATCCGCTCGAACTGCTCGGTCGGTCGGGTGCGGAAGAGGAACCGTCGGCCGCGCGCAAGCTCGCTCAGGCGTTCCTCGCGGCACTCGAACCGATCGGCTATCGAGTCGACGAGGCGGGGCGCCGCTACCAGCTGCTCGCCGCGCCGCTCGTCTTCGCCGGCTTCTCGGCCGAGAACTTCGCCAAGCGGATGGGGGAAGAGGCGCTTCGACTCAATCCCGGCTTCGCATCGGATCAGGTCCGCTCGATCCGCCTGGAAGTTCCCGAAGCGGCTCGCATCCCCGAAACCGAACTGGCGGCGTTCGAAGGGCGATTGATCGGCGGTAACAAGGTCCGGATCGTCCGCATCGTTCCGATCGGCAAGGTCATCGTCTCGTTGATGGTCGAGGGGGACGAGTCGTTGGGGATCGACGATCCGCAGGTGCAAGGGTTCTTCGATTCGCTCGGGCTGGGCGAAACGAGTTTCGTGCGTGCGGCCAGCGACCAGGCGGGCCGCTGAGCAGGGGGCGAGCGATCAGGACCCGAGCGGTTTCGCGACGGGCGGGTCGCTCTCGCCCGGCGCACAGTCGTCAGGCAGCAGGGCTCGGCCAATAGTGCGGCGTTCGAGCGAGACCGCGTCCGGCCTCGCTCGCCGATGCCATGTCCGCCGACGGACCTGATCGATGCCGACTCGCACTTCCGCCGCCGCACGTCCCGCAGCAGCTCGCTCTTCCCCGACGAATGACGCCGCGGCGCTTCCGCGTCTGGGACTCTGCTGTTCGTTTCGCGACCAGCCGATCCGCTTCCGCAATACGACCGTTGCGGCCGCNNGGCGGCCGCACTCCGGCTGAGCGAGCGCGAGCGGCGTCGCAAGCTCGCCGAACTCTGCTCGGCGAATGCCGAAGCGTTGCTCGAGGCGCTGCGATGGTGTCGCGATCATGGGATCGGTTCGTTTCGAGTCGTCAGCCAGATCCTGCCGCTCGCGTCGCATCCGGAGTGCGGCTATTCGCTGACCGAACTGCCGGACGGCGAACGGATCGCGACTCGGTTCCGCGAGTGCGGTGCGTTGGCGGCGGAAGCGGGGATTCGGACCGGATTTCATCCCGACCAGTTCGTCGTGCTCAACTCGCAGCGTCCCGAGGTGATCGAAGCGTCGATCCGGGAGCTCGCCTACCAGGCCGAGGTGGCGGAGCTGATCGGCGCCGACACGCTNNAACATTCACGGCGGCGGTGTCTTCAGCGACAAGCAGCGGGCGCTCGACGACTTTTGCCGGACGGTCGATCGCTTGTCCGACTCGATCCGCTCGCGCCTGACGGTCGAGAACGACGACCATCATTTCGCGCCGGCGGATCTGCTGCCGGTCTGCCGGCGTCTGGGGATCCCGCTCGTCTACGACGTCCATCACCATCGTTGTTGCACGGACGAACTGACGATCGACCAGGCGATCGCCGCGGCGCGCGAGACGTGGAACCGCGAGCCGCTGTTCCACTTGTCGAGTCCGCTCGAAGGTTGGAACGGACCGAAACCGGAGCGGCATCACGACCTGATCGACCCGGCCGATTTTCCCGAGGCCTGGTTCGATGCCGGGATCACCGTCGAGGTCGAAGCGAAAGCCAAGGAGGTCGCCGTGCTGAAGCTGCGCGACGACCTGAGCCGACCGAGCCGGTGACCGAGTCGCCGTCGTGTGACCGCACCGGATTGCCGTAGTGCGACCGCCCTCGGTCGCACTGGTTGGTCGATGGCGTTGCCCCAGCGTGGGCCCGCGTCGTCCCCGACGCGCGGCCGTGCGATACCGGGCCGTCGCGAGATGAGGAAGCTGCTCGAGGCGAACTCCCACTCCCACGACTCGGGCCACACCAGGGGGATGTCGATTCGGATCGACCTCTCGTTCGGCCATCGACCGCCGATCGCTCAGCGAGTCGTTCCCGACACCTCGACCCACGGCGAGTAGGCGGTCGGCGTGACGGTCCGGACTCGGAACAGGTAGCTCGTTCCGCGGGTCAGTCGCGACACGGTGTAGCGTTCGCGACGAGCCGGAACGGAGGCGACGTCGGTCCAGAAGCCGGTGTTCCAGTCGAAGAGCTGAATCTGGACGCGCCAGCGGTCCGAGGGGCGGCGGGCGTAGCTCCATCCGATCTCGAGCGACGTGCGAGCTCGGTTCCGGATGACGACCGATCGCGGCGCGACGGCTCCCGCTCCGGTCTCGATCGTCACCACATCGACGCGTCCGCCATCGACATCGAAACGCCACGGCACGACGCGGTACAGGTAGGTCGTTCCGGCTCGCGGCGTCGGATCCTCGTAGGTGATCGAATCGGGATCGAGCACGGCGATCGTCTCGAAGGCGGTGCCGCCGAGTTCGACTCGCTCGACCTCGTATCGCGTTTCGTTGTCGGCGTTATCGGTCCAGGTCAACAGGACCGAGCTGCCGATCAGGGCGCCCTGAAGATCGGTGACCTGATCGGGACGAGCGTAGCTGGTCTGCGCCGCGTCGACATTGCTGAAGTCACCGACCACGGCGCCGGCAACCGCTCGGACGCGATACTCGTAGGCGGTGTTTTCGGCGAGACCGATGTCGTTGTACGAGCCGACGTTGGCGAAGGGGACGAGATCGATCGTCGCGAAATCGGCTCCCGAATCGACGATTCGGCGCTGGATCTCGAACCCGTCCTCGTCGAGAGAGTTGTCGGTCCAGAAGAGCGAGATCGCGAGGTCCCCCGGCGCGCTCGCCTGAGCGGTCAGGTCGGTCGGTGCCGTCAGGTCCTGAGCGGCGAGGGGAGCGGCGGTCAACGACGCCAGGAAACCTCCGGCGGCCAAGGCGAACAGGCGGCGGAGCGGACGGGCAGTCATCGGAAGACTCCACGGTGCAAGAGAGAGCGAAACGGCAAAAAATCCGGGAACTCAGAGAAGAGCCGGAAGCCGCCGCGAGATCCGCCAAGAATTCCGGAGTCGCCGATCGGATTTCTTGGCGCGGTCTCGATTCGCCCGACCATCCCGAAGCGCAGCGCCGGGATCCGCCC
>DMPQ01000272.1 GCA_003455945.1 Planctomycetaceae bacterium | reverse complement strand
TGGTTGGGTCGGTCCGGTCGCGCCGCGACGACGAGAGGATGAGCGTTCCGCGACCTCCCAGCCCGTAGCGCAAAGCGCAGGGGTTCTCGGTGCCTCGGCTTGAAAACACGGTGCGACCGGGGTCGGTCGCACTACGGCAATCCAATGCGACCGGGGTCGGTCGCACGACGACAGTCGCACGACGACAGGTCAGTTGCCGTCGACCGTCACTCCCAGGCGACGCAGCGCGGCGCGGACGCCGTCGGCGGCGAACTCGTCGTCGTTCTTCGCGGCCTTGCGAAGCGCGTCGAGCACTTCGGGAGACTTCTTGCCGATGGCGGCGAGCGCGTTCGCCGTCTCGTAGACGACATCGCCGTCGATCGACTCGAGCTTCGGCAGCAGCCAGTCGATCGCTCCTTCCGCAGCCGGCCCGAGCTGTGCCACCGCGTGGACCGCGTCGAGTTCCGTCTCGATCGGACCGGCCAGCACGGCCAAGCCTTCGACGGTCGGCCCCGCCTCCCCCGTGACTCGCCATCGCGTGACCCAGAGCGGCGTCTTGGCGTTGTAGTCTTCCTGAGCCAACAGCCGATCGATCAGCTCGACCTGTCCGGCTGCGGCAGGGCCGAGTCGTCCGAGCGCTTCGATCGCTCGCTCCTTGACGACGAACTGCCCCTTGATCATCCGCTCGCCGATGATCGCCGGCAGATCGTGATCGGGGACGGGGCCGATCGAACCGAGCGCCAACAGGGCATGTCCCTGAACGCTGTAGTTGGCATCGTTCAGTCGTTCGAGCAGCTTCGGAACGGCCGACACCGCTTCGGGCCCGATCGCCGCCAGCGCGCGAGCCGCAATGACCTGGATCTGGAAGTTCGGATCGTCGAGCAACGACGTCAGCCGTTCGACGGCCGGCGCTGCGGCGGGGCCGATCCCTTCCAGCACGTAGCACGAGGCCCAGAGCGCGTCTCCCTGCTGATTCGGCATCCGCTCCAGAATCGGCTCGACGGCCGCGGCCGCGTCGGGGCCGATCGCATGCAGCGCTTCATGGACGCCGGCCGCTTCCAGGATATGGACCGCTCCCAATCGCTCGATCAGCGAGGGGACGATCTCCTTTCCCATTGCGCCGAGCGCTTCGCCGTACAGTTGCGAGACACGGTCACCGTCCGAGGTGATCGCCTCGTCTCGCAACATCGCCATCAGCTTCGGGGCGGCGGCGACCGCCAGCGGCCCCTGAGCCTTCAGCACTCGCGCCGCTGCCGCTCGAACGTCGACGTCGTTCGAAGCGAGGTCATCGATCGCCGCGAGGAGCTCGGGGGATTCGGGCTGAGCGAATGCCGTTGAAAGCAGCGGTGACGCGAACCCGCCGACGAACGCGAAGATCGACAGGACGACGATCCGGCGGGCAATCGCGATGACGCCGGCGGCCGTAGCCGAGCGACGGAACGGAGAGGACGACATGACGAGGGGGCTCCGGCATTGGCCGCGGCAGGACGCGGACGGAGCCTTCCGACCGTCGGCATGACGACCGCTCCGCGAACCGACGGCATTCTATCGCCGGCAGCGAAGCGGGGCTCGTGACAGGGGCCCGGAATCTCACGCGGAACGCCGCGAATCCGCTCGCTGCGATCGGGAAAACGACCGAGGCCGCACAGCTTCCGCTGCGCGGCCTCGATGCGTTCGGACCGGGCTTTCCGTCGACGATGATCGGGCGAACTCACTCGATCAGATAGAGCTTGCCGCGCAGACGGACCAGGACTCGATCCCCTTCACCGAACGCGGCGAGCAACGCGTTGTCGTCTTCGGTGTTGTCGGTCGCCAGTTCGAAGTAGGCGTCATCGAAGCGGCGGATCCGGACGAGCTCGGCAGGGAGCTTTTCGGGATCGACGTCGGCGAGATCCGATCCGATCCAGAGCGTGCCGCGGCGATACATCGTCCGCGATCCGATGCGTCGGACCGTCTCGACGACCCGTTGTTCGTCGCTGCCGATCGCGCGAATCGTCGGGAGTCCGAACGCGTCGGCCGGAGCCGACAAGGGGGCAGCCGACACCGGCCGACCGATGTCCCCCGGCGCACCGCCATCGGACGGAGCCGCGCCGGCGGCACTCAGATCATTGCGGAAACGGCGCTGATCGAATCCGCCGCGACCTTCGCTGGACGACAACAGGTCGAGGCTTCTTGAAGCGGCTTCGACGTTTTCGCGTCCTCCCATCGCCACCGCTCCCGGCTGATCATCGGCCAGGAACGACGTGTAGGGAGTCAGGATGCCGTAGGTGGTCGAAAGCGAGACGAGTTCGGCGACGAGTTCGTCGTTCTTCCCCTTCAGATCGAGCTCGGTGATGATCTCGGCGATCCGCCGCGACGCCCAGATTCGCGGAACGAAGCGGTGAGTCGACGCTTCTCCCTTGGCCGACAATCGGAGCGGGAACTCGAAGGTGCGGATCGAGTCGCCGACGCGACCGATGATCGAGACCTTCACCTCACCTCCGGCTCGATAACGCCCCGCGACGGTCAGCTGCTCGCCGCGAAACAGATCGCGAATCGAGGCGGGCTGCAGGCGATTGACGAGCGGCCCGTCGGCCGGACTGCGCCCCTGGCCTTCGATCGTCAGCTGCACGTCGGTAAGGACGGGCGAAGCGATGCTCTCGTACAGCCGCGCGACGTACGCCTCGATGTTCTCTTCGGGGCGAACGTATTCCGAGCGGCCTCGCCCCGCATCGGCGATCCGATCTAGCAGGCGACTGTTGACGTCGTAACCGACTCCCATGCTGATCGCGCGGACATGAGCCCCTCCCTTGTCGCGCATCACCTGCACGATTCGCCCCTCATCCGTCTCGCCGGCGGTCGGCAATCCGTCGGTCAGAAAGACCAGGTACGACGGGCGAGCGGAGTCGGAGAGCATCGGCAGAGCGGTCGCCAGTGCGTCGGAGATGTTGGTGCTCCCGCCGGCGAACAATCCCTCGGCGAATCCGAGCGCCGCGGCGCGAGTCTCCGCATTCATCACCTCGAGTTCCGGCCGAAACGTCTCGACGTCTCCCGAGTAGGTCACGATGTTGAAGCGATCCCCTTCGTTCAGTCGCTCGACGACGAACTTCAGCGACTCGCGCACCTGTTCGATCTTCTTGCCGCTCATGCTGCCGCTGCGGTCGACGACCAGCACGACATCCTTCGCGAGCGGAGCGGCGGACGGATCGCGGAACTCGGGGCTGACCAGCAACAGGAAATGCCCCGCGTCGTCGTCGCCGTTCCAGATCGACAACAGGCTCGCGCCGACCTGCTGATCGCCCGAGTCGTAGAACAGCCGAAGGTCGGACCCGGGGAGCGTCCCCTTGGCTTCGTACGTCAGCACCGCGCGATGGTCGTCGCTGCGCGTGACGACGAACGGATAGGTCGGCGAGTAGATCGTCTTGAGCGGCGAGGTCGTTTCGACGGCGATCCGCAGCTTCAGTTGGTCGAGCGGCTGCGACGAGTACTTGGCGGTCGCGAGCGGCAACAGCAGATCCTGAGTCCGATCGACCTGCCGGACGAGCTGCTGATAGGCGATCGTCACCTTGCGTTCGGCGCCGGGGGGGATCGGAAAGACGCTGGTCCGATAGAGGCCATGCCCCATCCACTCGAGAAGGGCCGGATCCTGAGCGCGACGGACGTAGTCTTCGTAGATCGATCGCGCTTCGTCCTTGGGAAGGATCTTCCCTTCGAACTCCTTGCCGTCGACCAGCAGCGTCAACTGATCGATGACCGCCTCGGGGGGCAACGGAAAGACGAACGACGCATCGACGACGCGGCTTCCCGTGTTCTGGAAGACCTGAGTGATCTGCACGCGAGCCGCTTGGTCACGGATCGAGGCATCGACCTCGAGCTCCTTGATCCGATAGCTCGCCGTCTCGCGAGGAAAAGGGCGCCCGATCGGTCGAGGGATCGGAGCGATGCGGTCTCCCTCCTCGACGATCAGCACGCCTTGAGCCTGAACCGGGGCGCGACTCTCGAAGCCGACGACTCCGGCCACGAGCAGCGCAACGAACCAACGAGCCGAGATGCGAAGGGACATGGCGTGCTGCCTCCCCAGGAGCGAGCGGAAATCGCCGTCGACGCGGCGACGTTCATCATGGGGGTAGAGACGAACGGAATCGAGCCGGAGTTCCCGATCAACGGAGAATTGCGGGCACTCGGCGATTCCGATTCAAGTCGCGCCGCATTCGACCCCGTTCGGCACGGCACTCCGAGCGACCGGCGACGAGCGGCGAACGCGACGAGGCAGCGGCATCGAGACGGCCACGGTGAAGCCAGCGGCATCGTCGGCTGACGAGAACCGCAGCGATTCGCAGCGAGAACGACATCGCTCTCGATGCCGTGATGCCTTGCTCGCTCGACCTGAGATGACGTCTTGCGGCCGTTCGCGGTGCGCGCGAACGGCTTCCTAGCTCGCGTTTCTGCGCACGGTGCGATGCACCTGCCGCGCGAGGGAAGGAAACGTTCGAGTCGGGTTCAGTTTGCCTTGCCCCTACGATCCGTTCCGATCACGTGACCCGCTTCCTTGACGCAAACGACCCTGCGTTGTCCGAAATCGGACGGCGACTTGGCGATGTGGTCAATGGCGGCGAAATGGGTCGACGATAACGCCGGTGAAGTTCAGCTCACCGTCAAGGCTGAATCGGATCTGGGTCGGGCTGCAGCTCCGGCAGAGATTGCCTGAGTCGCGGGGCTTGCCAGCCGCCCTCCAGTGGTTGGTTCCTGTTTCAATCGACTCGAGGAGTTCTGTCATGAAGAAGTTCGCTCTTTCGCTGATGGCCGGTGTCTGTTGTCTCGTCGGTGCCGGCAACGCGAATGCCGGTCTGTTCGGCGGCAGCTGCGGCTGCGAGCCGGCTTGCGAGCCGGTTTGCTGCGAAGTTTCGTGCTGCGAGCCGGTCCGCTGCCGTCCGGCGCTCGGTGGCCGGATTCGCCACCTGTTCCACAACCACGGCTGCTGCGCCGTGGAGACCTGCTGCGACGCCGCTCCGTCGTGCGGTTGCGATGCCGCTCCGTCGTGCTGCGATCCCTGCGCTCGCCCGGCCTTCGGATCGCGTCTCCGCGGTCTGATGAACCGCTGCAAGCCGGCTTGCTGCGAGGTCGAGTGCGGTTGCGCCGTCGAGCCGAGCTGCGGTTGCGGCGGCTGATCCCGACTTCGGCTCGCCTGGAGCCGAACCGGATCGCTGACGTTCGATGACCGGGGTCGATTCCGCGAAGGACTCGACCCCGGTTTCCTTTCTTGACTGTCGTTGCCGCCGATCATCGAGCGACCGGTAACGTCAAGCGTCATGCGGCGACGCGCTCAGCGGCAACTGCGCTGAGACGTCGATTCAGCGTCATCGCCTCGGCAGCATCGATCAGGAGCGCGGTCACCGGTCGTCGTCAGTCGGGTTGTCGAGAGCCGAGCCGGGGTTGACCAGGCGCGAGCCTTTCTCGACCAACCGCTCGTCGATCCGAAAGCCGATGCTCCCCGAAAAGCCGAACGCGGCTTGCGGGAGTTCGAGATTCCACGGTGGGGCGCTTCCCGCTCCTGATTTGGGGAGTTCGAAGACGATCGAATCCTGGATCGTCTCCTTCGGCCCGATCGTCGCTTCCGGCAGATGCCCGTAGATGCCGGCGACGTCGTCGTAGACGATCATCGGAAGGTCGAGCTCGTCGGCCGACAGCTTCGCTCGCACCGTCCGCTCACCCACCTCGAACTCGTTGCCGTACCAGCTGACGTAGTCGATCGGAGCGTCGAACTCGTTTTCGAGCGACAGATAGACCTGCACGACGTCCTGAGCGATCTCCTCGACCGAGCCGCCGTCTCCCTTGGGAATGATCGATCCGATCTCGACTCGTTCCACCTTGATCCGCAGCCCCGAAACGCGAACGCTTTGGGTGGCGGCATCGGTCCAGCTCAACGGTCGAGCGTAGTTGCCGGTGATTCGCCGGACCGAAACCCGGTCGACCGCGGGGCGCGGCGCGAACCATTCGGGCTTCCAGAGTCTCAAGGCAAGAGCGGCGACCGCCGCGGTCCCGAGCAGCATGATCGCCGTAGCGCCGATCAGCAGGCCGAGCCAACCGGAGCCTTTCTTGCGGGGGCGATATCCCTTGGCATGTTGCTCGTCGAGCTGCAGACGAAAACCGCCCGAACCCGGTGCGGTCGGCACGCTGCCGGCGCCGCCGGGACGCAGGTGCGACGGGAGAGGTTCGTCGGCGGCGGCCTGAGGCGAGGCGAGGCGTGACGCAGCTCCTGCCGGAGAGGCAGCGTCGGCCGACGACGGCGGAGTTTCCTGACCGCACTTGGGACAGCGAAGGGACGATGTCGGCGGACCGGGAGCTGGACTCAACGGTTCGCCGCAGGCGCGGCAGACGAGGTTCGACGGCACGGACAGTNNAGGTCGCGAAGAGACGGTCAGGTCGCGCAGGGCGAAACCGCTATGATAGTCGATCGCGCCGTGGGACGGTTCGACTCGGACCTGATCGATCAGGGCAAGTCCGGTCGAGTCGCCGAGGCAGATGACGCAACGCAACGTTCGAGGCAAACCGCATGAATCGCGCTCCGCGCGGCAAGAAGATCCGGACCGAGTTCCGCAAGGGGCACGAGAGTCGGCAGCGAAAGACCGACTTCACTCGCGACTTTCACGATGCGCCGACCGACGACGCCGGGCTCGAGGAGCTGCAGCAGCGCGAGCGTCTGACCGGCAAGGGAGAGCTGACTCGCAAGCGGACGGTCGTCGGCCAGACCTCCGACGGCGAGGAGGCAGGCTTCGAAGTGCGGCGCGACGTCGACGAACAGTGCGTGCCGGGGCGAGTCATCTCGGTCCACGGCCTGGCCTGTCGCGTCGGCGACGACTCGGGAACGGTCTACCGCTGTTCCGTTCGCGGCATCCTCAAGTCGCTCAGCACCGAGCTCAGGCATGTCGTCGTCACCGGCGACCGAGTGACGATCCGCGTCACCGGCGAACAGGAAGGGGTGATCGAGCGGATCGAGCCGCGGTACGGGACGATCAGCCGGACGAGTCGCGGGCGTCGACATGCGATCGCCACCAACGTCGACGGTCTGCTGATCGTCGCCAGCGCAGCTGAGCCGGGGATCAAGCCGAATCTGATCGATCGGATGCTGGTCACCGCCGAGCGAGCCGGCGTCGAACCGCTGATCTGCGTCAACAAGATCGATCTGGCCGATGCGGCTTCGCTGCAGCCGCTGCTCGGCGTCTACGGGCAGCTCGGCTATCGCATCCTGCTCGTGTCGGCTCGGACCGGCCGCGGCATCGATCGATTGAGGTCGTGGGTCCAGGGGCGAGACACGGTCGTCGCCGGACAGAGCGGTGTCGGCAAGTCGTCGATCCTCAATGCGCTCGAACCGGGACTGAACCTGCGCGTCGGCGAAGTGAGTCGCGAGAATCAGAAGGGGAAGCACACGACGACCGCGGCGACGCTGATTCCGCTCGCCATGGGTGGGCATCTGGTCGACACGCCCGGTATCCGGAGCTTTCCTCTTTGGGATCTCGTCCCGGCCGAAATCGCCGGCTGGTATCGGGACGTCCGACCCTTCGTGAATCGATGCCGCTTTCCCGATTGCACCCACAGTCATGAAGAGCGCTGCGGCGTCAAGGATGCGGTCGCCGACAACCTGATCGACCTGCGACGCTACGATAGTCTGCTCCATCTGCAGGACGGAGACGACGCCTGAGCCGAATCGCCGCGCGACTCGCTCCCCCTGCAGGCTGCGAGCGACGAAAGGGACTGCGATGAAGCTCCGTTGGCTGCTCCCGCTCTTTCTGCTGATGCCGCTGATCGAGCTGTCGTTGCTCCTGCTGCTCGCGCAGCTTGCCGGGCACTGGTGGGTCTCGGTCCTGCTGGTGATCATCACCGGCACGCTCGGCGCGGTCCTGGGGCGCCGTCAGGGACTCGGCGTCTGGCGGCGCGGGATCGAGGCGGTGCGGAGCGGGAAGCTGCCGACCGACGAACTGCTCGACGGCGCCCTGATCCTCGTCGCGGCGCTGCTGCTGCTGACTCCGGGCCCGATTACCGATGCGATCGGCCTCTCGCTGCTCATTCCGCCGATCCGACGCCCGCTGCGCGGACGTCTGGCCGGCTGGCTGAAACGCCGCTTTTCGCTGGAAGCCATCGGCGGTCAGGCGGCTTCGTCGTTCACGACCTTTGCCGCCTTCGGGACGCCTGGGCGAGGGCCGGTCTTCGATGTCGAGGCGCGACGTGCCGATCCGGCCGATCCCCCCTCGGGTCAGTGAGACGCCGTTTCCGGATCGCCGGCCCGAATCGACTCGCACGAGCTCCCCGCTCCCTCGCGTTCGTTTGACATCGCGAGATTCGAGCGACTACGCTGGAAAAGCAAACTCAGGGAAGAGGTCGATCCCAGCGGCTCCTTCCCGTCCCGCCTCGAAACCCACCTCCCCATCCGAATCGTGTCTCGTGCGGCGAGCGATCGGCTCGACGGGCGCAGGCAGCCTCGGATGATCCCCAGGAAGTTCCTTTCGGCGAGTTCACGGGCGCGTTCGTGCTCGTGAAGGCGTCGAGCGGATCGGCCGCGACAGTCTCGACCGCGAGTACCTCGTCGCGTTCCGAACGTCCTCCTGTTCGACCGAATGGTTTCGGCCGCATGTCTCGGCGCGTTCGCCGCAGGCATGGACGGCCGAGAGATCCGTCAACCGCGACCGTTCCGACAGCAGCTCGGTGAGTATCACGGAGAGTCCTCATGAAGTGTTTCGGCAATGCCCTCAGTCGACGCGGGTTCCTCACGGTAGGAGCGGTCGGTTCGTTCACCTTGGCGGATTACTTCCGAGCGCGTGAAGCTCGCGCCGAGATCAAGGACTACCCGAGCGTCGAAGGTCCGGCGAAGTCGGTCATCTTCATCTTCATGCCCGGCGGAATCGCGCATCAGGAAACGTTCGATCCGAAGCCGTACGCTCCGGTCGAGTATCGCGGGCCCCTCGGCAGCATCGACACCAACGTGTCGGGGATCCGGATCGGCGAGTTGCTGCCGAACACCGCCCAGGTGGCAGACAAGCTCGTCTTCTGCCGTTCGATGACGCACGGCGAAGCGGCTCACGAACGCGGTACGCACAACATGTTCACCGGGTACCGGCCGAGTCCGGCGCTGAAGTACCCGAGCATGGGAAGCATCGTGTCGCACGAGTTCGGGCCGAAGAACAATCTGCCTCCGTACGTCTGCATCCCGAACCAGCCGAACGAGTTCGCGGGGACCGGTTACCTGAGCTCGTCGTACGCCGGCTTCAGTCTCGGTTCCGACCCGGCCGACGGCGGCTTCTCGGTGCGTGACCTGAATCTTCCGGGAGGAGTCGACGAGCTCCGGTTCGACAAGCGGCGTCGGATGCTCGACGTCGTCAATCAGCATTTCCGCGACAAGGAAAAGGCCGACTCGCTCGACGCCCTCGACTCGTTCTATCAGCGAGCCTATTCGCTGATCAGTTCCGAGAAGGCGCGCACCGCGTTCGACCTGTCCCTCGAACCGGATGCGCTTCGGGACGAGTACGGACGGAACACGGCGGGAGCCCGGATGCTGCTGGCGCGTCGACTGGTCGAAGCGGGAGTCCGCTTCGTGACGCTGACCTACGGCGGCTGGGACATGCACGACAACATCGAAGGAGGGATGCGGAACCAGCTCCCCGCCTTCGATCAGGGCTTTGCGGCGCTGATCCGCGACCTGTCGTCTCGCGGCCTC
>DMPQ01000273.1:595-4936 GCA_003455945.1 Planctomycetaceae bacterium | reverse complement strand
TGCTGACGCTGCGGGCTGGGGAGTCACAGGGACCTAGGTCGCCATCGCTCGCACTACAGCCGCTCGACGAACCGCAGCAGTTGGATCTCGAGGGCATCGAGCGAGTCCGGGAAGAACGTCTCCCAGTCGTGGCGTCGCTCGTCGAGACTCGTCCGATGGAAGTCGGGCTTCGCGGCCGTATGCGCCAGATAGGCGGCGTACTCCGACGGCCGCGTTTCGGCCAGAAAGAACGAGACGGCCCAGGCGCGGGCATAGGCTCCCTCGGGATCGGAGTCGAAGAGCTCGTCGCCGTCGATCATCGATCGCAGGTCGAGCCGTTGGCCGTTCGGGCCGAACGTCGCGCGAAACGCCTGCAGCATCCTCGCGTTCGTCTTCGCCGCTCGATCGCCGTTCGGACTCCCTCCCCAGACTCCCGGTGATTCGAAGAGCGTACCGAGCCCTTCGGAGGCCCAGTTCGGCGGACCGGCCAGACGCGAATGGACGCCGGTGTTGAACGCCGCNNGATAGATCGTCGCCAAATCCGACGCCGGCGGCTCCCCGCCGCTCCGCCCCGACTCGTAGAGGGCGATCCGATTCGTCGCCGACGAGTAGTAGCCGACGACGGTCGGTGCGATCCGATCCCCGCGCGATCGCGCGTAGTCGAAGAACTCGCTCCGATCGTGCATGACGAGGGCGACCAGCGGGACGCTCGGCCGATCGATCTCCATCCCGCGGATCGCGAAGTAGCGGATGAAGTGAGCCAGCAGCGTCTCGAAGCGTCGCCCCCAAGCGTCGCCGTGCCCCTTGGGATGCACGATCACGTAGTGGTTGGTCAGCGTGATTTCGAACCGTTCGTCGAACTCGCGCCGCAATCGCCCGCGGACCTCCTGAGCCGAATAGGCTTCGAAGCGATCCGACAGTCGCTCCACCTTGGCGTCGCGGGTCCCGGGGAGTTCGCGGATCCGACCGTCCCGGAGCATCAGCAGGACCTGCTCGGTCGAGACGAAGAGCGGCGCGCCGACGAATCGTTTCGCGCCGACCGAGACCTGAATCATCTCCTGCGCCGGACTGAAGTTCGTCTCGGTCAGGAGCAGGAGTCCCCAGGCGATCGCCGCTCCGACGAATCGTCCGGTCGCGATCGAGATCGGTCGGCCCGAACCGTTCGACCGAGGGCGTAGGGGGGCGAGCATCGTGGCGTTCGTCTCAGGAGCGGCATCGCGGCGTCGTGTCCCGATGCGGCCCGAATCGTCACGGCTCGTTCCTTCCCGAAGAGCCGACTTCCGGCGACGGCGAGCGTGCCCGAAGCACGCCGCTGTCTCCCGCCGGACGCAATCGCAACCGTACCTCGATTCCGCCCTGGAGGCGGCCGAGACGAAGCGCGAAACGAAGGTGGACGAGCGTCTGCCGCCCGACACGGTGAGGCGAAACCGCGACGCCGTCGAACGGCTTGGACAGATGTCGAGAATCGGCGACAGCTCGCGCCAGCCGCTGCGACCGCTTCCGCCGGGACCGACTTCCCCGACAACCGTTCTACTTCCTCTCGCGCCGGCCTTCCCCCCTCGCGAATTCCCTCGGCGGTCGAGGTCGATGCGGAGTGCTCGTTGTGCCGTGATGCCGCGAACGCGATGCCGATGCCGGCCGGCGCTATAATGGCGACCGTTCCGGACGAGCCGCCGCTTCGGCCGGTTCGCGGACGGCGACTCGGCGGTGCACCCTTGTCGAGGCGCCCTTCGGAACACGCGGCGCTTCTCGTCGAACGACAACTTACGTGAGGGGATTCCCGATGGTTTCGGCCGCTCCGTCAGCCGTGGTCGGACCCTTGCGACACGCTCGCGGGACAACCTGTCGTCGCTCCCGTGAGCGGCGCCGCGGCCCGCAACGCACGCTCGATCGACTGCTGTCCGTGGTCCTGCTGGTCTTCGTAGGGGTAACGCAGGAAGCGATCTCGCACGTTGCCGCGCAGGAGCCGCCGCAGGACATGGCGGCGCGGGTCGCCACGCTGCGGACTCAGCTCGACGACGAGCGACTGACCGTTCGGATCGCAGCCGAGCGCGAGCTGCTCGCGCTCGGGCCCGAGGCGCTCCCGTTTCTCGATCCGGTCCGGAGCGACGTTCCTTCGGATACCGTCGATCGCCTCGTCCGGATCCGAACCGTTCTCGAGCAGGCTCAGGCCGAGCGGCTGCGGCAGCCGTCGCTCGTGACGCTGCGCGGAGAGTTCACGCTGACCGAGGCGCTCGAAAGGATCCGGAATCAGACCGGGAATGACTTCGAGCCGCTGCGCGACGACGGTTCGAAGGCCGAGTTCGGGCTCGAGGCGGTCGGTTACTGGCAGGCGATCGGCGAACTGCTCACTCGCTTCCCGGCCTGGCAACTCGATCCGCTTCGGGGCGGCGACAAGCTCCGACTGGCGCCGGTCGAGAGCGATGCGGCCAACTCGATCCCCGCCTCGATCTCCGGTCCGTTTCGGATCGAAATTCTCCGCGTCGCGTTGTCGAAGGATTTTGCTCGCCCGCCGCTCGGCGATCTCGATCTCGTGCTCCGCGTCCGTTGGGAGCCGCGGTTGGCGCCGTTGTCGGTGCTGCTCGATCTCGAGGAGCTCGAGGTCAAGGCCGCCGCGACTCGCTTGGGCTCACGAGCCGGAACGCCGCGGATCGAGTCGATCGTCACGGGGAATCGCGGCTGGGTCGATTGCGATCTCTCGCTCGATGTCCCTCCCCGCACGGCCGAGCATCTGGATCGTCTGGCCGGAGCCCTGACCGTCACGCTGCCGACTCCGGCGGTCGAGTTTCGGTTCGACAAGCTCACCGAGTCGCGACAGGTCGCCAAGCGGACCGGTTCGACGGTCGTCACGCTCGAGCGATCCGAGCGGCAGGAGGAACTCGACGCGGTGCTGATCCGGGTCCGCTTCGACGAGGCGGCGGGGAGTCTCGAATCGCATCGCACCTGGATCTACGACAGCCCGGCACGGCTGGTCGACGCGATGGGGAACGAGACGCCGTTCTTCACGTACGAGACGACGCTGAGGCGCGAGGACGAGGTCGGCATCCGCTACCTCTTTCCGAAACGCGATGACTTCGGATCGCTCGTGTTCGCCTATCGCGTCCCGTCGGCGATCCTGGCGATTCCGGTTACCTACGAGTTCGGACGAGTTCCTCTCCCCTGATCCTCGCTCCGCACCGATCGCGGCTTCCGCTTCGGATCTTCCTCGTCGATCTGCCGCTCTCTCGAGATTCCGCCATGGCTCGCATCACCATCTCGCAGCTCGCGAAACTCTGTCGTCGGATCGGTACCGGAGTCGACGCCGGACTCGACGACCGTTCGCTCTGGCGTCGCGAGACGGAACGCGGGACTCCCGAACATCGCCGCCGCATCGCTCCGGTCGCCGATCGACTGGATCGGGGCGATTCGGTCGCCGATTCGCTCGCCGCTGCCGACGACTACTTTCCCGACCTGTTCATCGAGATGGTCCGCATGTCGGAGCGGAGCGGCCGTCAGGGGGCGGTCTACCGCCGACTGGCCGAGCACTACGAGCATCTGATCGCGCTGCGCAACTCGTTTCTCGGCATGCTCTGGTGGCCGCTGCTCGAACTGACCGCAGCCGTCGTCGTGATCGGGCTGCTGATTCTCGTCCTCGGCTGGGTCGCTTCGTGGACCGGGACGCCGCCGATCGATCTCTTCGGACTCGGACTGTCGCCGAACGGCAACTTCGCGCTTTACGCGTTCGGTGTCCTGGTCGTCGTCGGCTCGATCTCGTCCGTCATCCTCGGCCTGGCTCGCGGCTGGTTCGGCGCGGCTCCGACGGCGCTTGCCATGCGCGTGCCGGTGCTCGGACAGACGCTGCGGCTGATGGGACTCAGTCGAATGGCGTGGAGTTTCGGCATGGCGATCGACTCCGGCATGCCGGCTCAGGCCTGCATGCAGCTGGGGCTGGCCAGCTCTCAGAACGCCTATTTCCGCAGTCTGGAGCCGCAGATCTGCGGCGCGATCGCCGGCGGTGCCGAGTTCCATCAGGCGCTGGCGCGGACGGCGGCGTTTCCCGACGACTTCGTCGATGCGGTCGAGGCGGGAGAGCTGTCGGGGACCGTCACCGAAACGCTCGAACGGCTGAGTGACGACTATCGGAGTCGCGCCGAGAACCTGTTCAAGTTCGTCACCGTCGTCGGCGGCTTCATCGTGATGGCGATCGTCGGCCTGGTGATCGCCGCCGCGATCATCCTGCTCTACAAGCGACTGATCATCGATCAGTACCAGGAGCTGCTGCAGATGTAGTCGGTCGCACGCAGGGGGCCGACTCGCTCCGTGCTCCCCCCCAGCCCGCAGCGTCAGCAAGGGGTCCCCGTGCTCCCCAGCCCGTAGCGTTAA
>DMPQ01000273.1:0-501 GCA_003455945.1 Planctomycetaceae bacterium | reverse complement strand
GACGACGTGACGATTCGCCCTCCGTGCCCTTCCTCACTCCCCGGCGGACAGCTTTTCGACGCGAGCGACGGTCTTGGTCACGGCGGTCGAGCGGATCGTCATCTCGCGCAGCGGCGAGGCGGTCGTCAGATTCAGCGTCTGCTCGGTCCGCACCGGATGACCGGCCCCATCGTCGAACCAGATCGTGCCGCTCGACGACTGACTCTCGATCGTCGGCACCGGGGAACCGTCTTCGCGCTTCGCCGATCCCTCGCGCGGCACCAGCGTCGTCGCGACATCGATGCGGGCGAGCGCCGCATCCTCCCCTTCGCCTCGCCCCGCGTAGGTCAGTTCGTGGACCACGCCGATCGGCAGTTCGGGATTCGCCGATTCCCGTTCGAGCTTCCAGGTGGCGCCAGGTTCGACCTGGCCTGCGGGAAGGATCGCCGCGACCAACGCCAGCGTCTCCTTCAGATTGTCGGCGCGAAAGTAACGCTGCAGACGCATCGTCCCCGGCGCTTC
>DMPQ01000387.1 GCA_003455945.1 Planctomycetaceae bacterium | reverse complement strand
CCCGCGGCAACAACCTGAAGAACCTGACGGTCGAGTTTCCGCTCGGCGTGCTCTGTCTGGTCACCGGAGTCAGCGGAGCGGGCAAGAGCAGTCTGGTCCAGGAGACGTTGTACGGAGCGATCTGTCGTCGCAAACGCAAGGAGTCCGATCGCCCGTTACCGTACGACGATCTGATCGGCGACGGACAGATCGATGATGTCGTGCTGGTCGATCAGAGTCCGATCGGACGGAGTCCGCGTTCGAATCCGGTCACCTACGTCAAGGCATTCGACGAGATCCGAAGCGTCTTCGCGGCGACGGTCGAGGCGCGGACGCGCAACCTGACCGCCAGTCACTTCAGCTTCAACGTCGAAGGGGGACGCTGCGAACGCTGCCAGGGAGACGGCGTGCTCGCGATCGACATGCAGTTCATGGCCGACGTCTATGTCCGCTGCCCCGAATGCCGCGGCAAGCGCTACCGCAAGGAGATCCTGGCGGTGAAGCATCGGGGGAAGTCGATCGCCGACGTCCTCGAGATGAGCGTACGTCAGGCGTTTTCGTTCTTCCGCGGTCAGACCAAGGTGCAGCTGAAGCTCAAGCCGCTGATGGACGTCGGACTCGACTACCTGCGACTGGGACAGAGTGCGACGACGCTGTCGAGCGGCGAGGCGCAGCGACTGAAACTCGCCTCGTACACGTCGCAGCTGAAGCGCAGCCGCATGCTCTTCATCCTCGAGGAACCGACCGCGGGACTTCACTTCGCCGATGTGGTGCAGTTGCTCGACAGCTTCGACGCGCTGTTGTCGGTCGGCCATTCGCTGATCGTGGTCGATCACAATCCGCGTCTGATGCGCGCGGCGGACTATCTGATCGACGTCGGACCGGGGGCCGGCATTCACGGCGGGACGATCGTCGCGACGGGTACTCCCGAAGAGGTGGCGGCCAACGAAGCGAGCGTCACGGGACGCGAGCTGAAGCGGATGCTTGCCGAACGGTTGCGATCGTGAACGAGAACGATCCGAAACCGTCGACGCTCGGCGCCGCGAAAGGGAAAGTCGATCGCCACGAGCGACAGTGGCGCTATGCGCCGATCGGCCGCGAGGGACAGGCGAAGATCGCGCAGAGCACGGTGCTGATCGCCGGAGTCGGTGCGCTCGGTTCGGCAGCCGCGGAACTGCTCGCACGAGCCGGTGTGGGGCGATTGCGGATCGTCGATCGCGACTTTCCCGAGTGGAACAACCTGCAGCGGCAGAGTCTGTACGACGAGGCGGACGTGCTCGGAGGCTTGCCCAAGGCGATCGCCGCGGCGGAGCGTCTGAGACGGATCGATTCTTCGCTGACGATCGNNGAACCGATCGTCGGCGACCTGCGCTTCGACACGATTCCCGCGTGGCTCGACGGCGTCGACGCGATCGTCGACGGCACCGACAACTTCGAGACGCGGTTCCTGTTGAACGACGCGTCGCTGGAGCGAGGCATTCCGTGGGTCTTCGCCGGTTGCCTGGGAGCCGAAGGGCAATCGATGACGATCGTCCCGCACCGGACGCCGTGCCTGAGATGCCTGATGCCCGAAGGGCCTCCGGCGGTCGGCGAGACGCCGACCTGCGACACCGCCGGGATTCTCGGATCGATCATCCATGTGATGGCGTCGATCGAGGTGACCGAGGTGCTGAAGCTGCTGGTCGGCGCGGGGAGTCAGGTGAATCGCCATCTGACGGTGGTCGATCTCTGGAGCGGCAGCTTCCGGCGTCTGGACCTGAGCGGCCTGAAGCAGGGCGAACCGTGTCCGGCCTGCGATCTGGGGCGCCGCGAATGGCTCGACGGGACGCGAGCTCCGGTCGCCGCGGTCCTGTGCGGCCGGAATGCCGTGCAGATTCGAGGCACCGGTCCGATCGACCCGGTCGCCTTGGCGGCCGGTTTCGCGCCGGAACGAGTCGCGACGGTCAATCGGTTTCTGGTCCGACTGGCGATCGGCGACTATCTGTTCACGATCTTCTCGGACGGACGGATCGTGGTCGGCGGGACCGAGGATCCGGTGCGAGCCCGAGCGTTGGCGTCGCAGCATCTGGGACTGTGAGCGTCGGTCGCGACGAGACACCGACGGCGATCCATTCGGTCGCCGGCACCAGATCGCCGATGGCGGCCAGATAATCGAGTTCGGCGACGAACGCCGCGGCCTGGGCGTAGATCAGGTTCAGTTCGGCGTCGGTCACCGCCTGTTCGTAGATGTTGAGCATGATCAGGTCGATGTCCCCTTCCTCGAACCTCAGACGCGCCAGTTCGAGCGCCTGGCCGGCGGTCTCGAGCTGGATCCGGTCCTGTTCGATCGAGCGAAGAGCGGCATCCAGATTGGCGGCGGCGGCCGACAGTTCGACGTTCACCTTGTCGGCGACGAAGCCGAGCTTGACGTCGATCTGCCGGATCTTGGCCTGCAGCGATTCGATCTTGCCGCGCGCCTGACGGAACTGGATCGGCATCTCGCCGTAGACGCCGAGCTACCCTTCGAACGGCGACTTGTCGCCGCTGGACGAGGCGCGAGCGCCGAGGTCCTGAGCCGCACCGAGGCTCGCATCGAGCTTCGGGAGCAGGTCGTTCTCCGCCTTGGCGAGTGCCACCGCTTCGCGTTCGCGTTCGAGCTCCAATTGGCGGAACTCGGGGCGCATCGACAGGGCTCGCGTCAGATCCTGGGCGAGCGAATCGGTGTGCATCGCCGGCAGCGGCGGGAAATCGGAGGGGACGAGCGCGGCATCGGCGACCCACGGAGTTCCCGCTTCGCTGCGCAAGTAGAGCGAGAGCTTGATCGCGGTCGTCAGCGCCTTGCGCTGCGCGTCGATCAGCTTGGCCTGTCGCGAGGCCAGCAGACGTCGATTGTCCAGGCGGACGACATCGGGCTGGTCGCCCGCACGAATCAGCGCCTCGATCTGATCGACGCGCACCGCGGCCAGATCATACAGTCGTCGGTGGGCATCGACCGCGCGCGTCGCGGCGAACCATTCCCAGTAGCTGATGCCGCCGTCGCGGAGCGAGCCGATCATCTCGCGCCGCACCATCGGCTCGACCGCCTGCAGCGCGAGCGTCGACCGGAGCAGGTCGGCGCGCCGCTCGTCGATCACGCGTCCCTTGAGCAGCGGAAAGCCGACGGCGATCGACAGCTCGCCCCCTTCGTTCGTCTCGCGCTCCTTGTACCACGGCTCGAACGAACCGTCGCCGATCCGGTAACCGCCGCGGACCGAGCCGCCGCCGAACAGCGGCTGATCGAAGCCGACCTGCTGTCGGTAGTTCTCGTAGAAGCCGACCGGCTTGTCGAGCGACGAGGCGCTCAACCGCGTATCGAACGCTCCCCAATCGCTGCGTAGCTGACCTGAGGCGATTCCCTGTTCCAGACGGACTGCGACGAGCTGCGGGTAGTGAGCCAGGACCGACGCGAAGACGTCGCCGATCGCGACCGGCGCGGTCGGAGCGAACTCGCCCTCCGACGCGGCATCGAGCATCGGTCGACCGTCGATCGACTCCTGCGGCCGAAAGGCGACGAAGCCGGCAGGTGGAACCGCCGGTCGGATCGTGTCGGCGGAGGTCGCGTTCAGGCCCGCTGCAGCGCCGCCGATCGGTGCAGCGGGGGCTCGCGAAGCGTTCGGATCGTCGAACGATCCGGGGGACCAACCGACCGGCCGGACCGCCGTATCGATCGGACCGCCGACGGGGCGACCGTCGGGAGAGGTCGAGCCCATCGGCGGGAGAGCGGAGTCGGCTGCGGAGCCGGAGCCCTGTTCGCCGTTCGTTTCGCCGCCGCGAAACGAATGGTGAAGCGGCGTGGCACCTCGATCGGCCGAACCGAAGACGGGAGGCCACGGATGAACCGCCTCATGAGGCAGGCTCTGCCGCTGGCGATGACAACCGCTCGGCGCGATCCCCATCAGCATCGCGA
The DNA here is from genome assembly GCA_003455945.1 of Planctomycetaceae bacterium. Classification (GTDB taxonomy): domain Bacteria; phylum Planctomycetota; class Planctomycetia; order Pirellulales; family Pirellulaceae; genus UBA11682. Next base: position 4,079 of record DMPQ01000387.1, on the reverse strand, counting down.
GGGCAGCGGTCCCCGCGAGGCGCATCCGTCCTTGGATTCGTCTCATCCCTGATCCGTCCGTCTCGAATCGATCGCGGCGCCTCTCGCCCCTGCGGCGCGCCGCCGACCGATCACTTGGGAAGCTTCACCTTCTTGATGTCGTCCTTCCCGGCCTCGGACTTCGCGACCGTCGGCGGGAAACCGTTGAGTTGTCGCCAGAACTCGTAGGCGATCGTCACCTGCCCCAGCAGAACCCAGCCGTTGGCCTGGACTCCCTGACGCAGGAACCGCTCTTCGGGCCACTCCTCACCTTCGATCGGAAGGACCTGGATTCGGAACCGACCGGTTCCGTCGTCGGTCGGGTCGATCGAGACCACCTGGGCTCCGAACGTCCCGACCGCGACGCTCGGCCATCCGGCGAACTGCACCGCCGGCCATCCGTCGAACTGCAGCCGCACCTCGTCGCCGACCTTGACCAGCGGCGTGTCCATGCCGCGCAGATAAAGTTCGACCGCCAGCGCCGCCGTGTCGGGGACGATCGTGAACAGATCGTCCCCTTCCTTGATCTGTTGTCCCTGTTCGAAGACGTGCAGCCGGAAGATGCGACCGTCGCACGGTGCCTTGATCACCAGGCGGTCGTACTCCGAGAGCTTGACTTCGACGTCCTTGATCTCCTTCTCGGCCGCCGCGACCTGTCCCGCGGCTTCCTGCTGCAGGGCTCGGTAGTAGTCGACTTCGGCCTTCGCCTTGACGACCAGCTCCTCGCGCTTGTGTCCCTTTTCGGCCAGCTCGGCCTTCAGCGAATCGACCTCACGCTGGATCCCTTCGAGCTCGCTCTTCGCGACCTCCCAGTCCTTCTTCAGATACTCGATATCCTTGTCGCTTCGGATGCCGCTTCCGGCGAGCTCCTGCTGCCGCTCGAGATTGACTCGCGCCTGCCATTCCTTCGCGGCGTAGCCCGGCAGGAGAACTTCCTTGGCGGCGAGCTTCTCGCGAGCCGCTTCGACCATCTCGTCGGCCGCTTGCTGAGTGAACCCGGCCGCCTGCTCGTACTTCTCGACCATCTCGCCGTAGACGACGACCTTGGTCTTGGCGGTCTCGAGCTTGGTGTTCAGGTCGAACAGCTGTCCTTCGGTCCGATCGATCAGGTTGGCGGCGTTCGGTTCGATCTCGACGATGACGTCGCCGCGCTTGACCACCGCTCCTTCGACCAGCCCCGGCAGGACCGTCTTGACGATCCCCTTGACCGGCGCGGTGATCGTCTGCTGGCGCTGCTGCGGATCGAGCGCGACGACCGTACCGGTGCCGCGCGCCGTCTGCTGCCACGGAAGCAGCAGCGACATGATGCCGCTGAAAGCCAACAGGACCACGAGCCATCGCGCCAGGACCCGCGCCGAGCGCGACGACTGCACCAGCTGCAGCGAGGCGGCGCGGAACGCTTCGGTCCGAAGAGTCGCCATGTTCGTCACTCCTTGGGTTATCGATGTTGTCCGCGACGGAATTGAGCGCCAGTCGGTTCAGTGATCGGCCGCGGCAAGCTGGGTCAGCTCGGTGATCCGGTCCGCCTTCTGCAACAGACAGGCTCNNATGTCGAGCAGGCCGTCGATCAGAAGCAGTCGCGGGCGGCCGGCCAGAGCGCGAGCCAGCATCAGACGCGCCTTCTGAGTGCGCGACAGCGGATGACCGTCGGTCAGCAGCGGCGTTTCGAGTCCGAGCGGGAGCGAGTCGATCTCACGGCCGAGTTCGACCGCTTCGAGTGCGCGGCGGATATCGATCTGCCGGACATCGGGACGGCCGAGGTCGATGTTCTCGCCGATCGTGCCGCGGAAGATCTCGATCTCGAACGCGACGCCGACCAGTTCGTCGAGCACGTCGCGTCGGATCTCGCGCACGTCGATGTCGCGCAGTTGCATCGACCACGGGTGCGGATCGGTCAGGCCGGCGAGCGCTTCGAGCAACCGCGACTTGCCGCTCCCCGGCACGCCGACCAGCGCGACCGTCTCGCCGGACGAGATCTCCAGCCGATCGGAGTGCGAAGCGTGGGAGTCGCGAGCATCGCGGAAGTTCCCGTGCGACACGGTGACTCCGACCGGTCCCGAGGTGTCGATGTGCGACCACTGCGGTTCGTCCGAGATCGGCAGGTCGAGCAGGCCGCCGAGCTTGTCGATCGACGCGAGCAGGTCGTAGTACGCCTCGAGATGCTTGCCGAGCTTGGCGAACGAACCGACGATCACCGTCACGATCAGCTCGGCGGCGACGAGCTGACCGAGGCTGAGCGTGCCGCTGATGACGAGCCAACCGCCGAGCGCCAGCAGCGTCGTCGCGGCGACCGCCTGAAGCGCGAGGGCGAAGATCACCTGGCGGATGACGATGCGGAAATGACGCCGACGAGCCTGGAGGTAGCCGATCGTCAGATCGTCGGCTCGGTCCAACCCCAAGCGACGGCCGGCGTGCAGTCGGAATGTCGTCCCGTGCCGGACCAGTTCTTCGAGCCACGCGGCGACCGAGTACTTCGCCTTGGATTCCTTGATGGCGGTCCGAACCGCACCGCGGCCGAGCACCAGCACGACGAAGGTGACCGAGGCGAGCAGGACGATGTCGAAGCCGAGCAGAAAGGGGTGATAGAAAGCGAGAACCGCCATGCCGACGAACGTCTGCAGGATGATCGCGAGCCCTTCGAGCAGCATCGAGGCGACGATCTTCTGCACCGAGACGATGTCGAAGAACTGGTTGAGCTTTTCGCTCAGCGGCGTCGTCCGCAGCGTTTCGGCCTGGATGCGAGGCAATCGATAGGCGAGATCTTCGACCAGTCGGACGAAGAGCCGCCGTTGGATCACTTCGACCATGTACGTCAGCAGCGCTCGGATCGCGGCCGAGAAGCCGAGAAAGGTGAGCACGATCAGCGCGAGCACGAAGACCGGCGACAGGTTGCGGCCGAAGGCGACCGTGTTCACCATCGCCTCGACCGCCAACGGCGTGACGATCGTCAACAGGCCGACGACGATGCTGAAGACGACGATCGCCAGCACGTCCGATCGCTCGGGCCGGAGGAGCGAAAGGAGTCGCGTCAGCGGCGCCATCTCGCCATGCCCATGCCCATGATCACCGTGCGAGCCATGGCCGCCGCCGTGTCCGGAGCCGCCATGCCCGGAACCGTGGGGGCCGACCGACGACTCGCTCCCTTCGCCGTGCGGATCGCCGGTGGCGGTCGAAGCGCCGGCCAGGAACGGGCGTGCCGCAAGCCAATCGATCGTCGCCGAGGTCCCTCCGAGACGCTTGTTGAGCTGAGTGCGCGAGACGATTTCCGGCTTCGCGCTCCGGTCGCTCCGCCGAACGTGAAACCCCTTGCCGGTGAAGCCGTCGATGACGAGCCACTCGGCGTTGGATTGCTCGTCGGGGCAACGGACCGCGATCGGCAGCCCTTCGAGCAGCAGCGGCATCAGCTCACGAATCGTGCCCGAACCCGGAATGACTCGGACCCGAAATCGATCGGCGACGTCGACGAATCGGGCTCCCCACGGCTGCTTCGTTTCGTCCGAAAGATCGACGATCGAAGCCGAGGCTTCGGCCAAGGCGCGCAGCACGACGCCGTGCTCTTCCGTACGGCCGGCGGCGACCAGCAGCCAATGGAGGGCGTCGGCGGCTTGCGCCAGTTCGTCGGTGACGGGAGCGGAGGGCCGGCGATCGGATGCCATGACGGTCCTGCTTGCTCGAGTCGAGGGGCAATCGCCCCTGCCGAATCGGGGAGGCGATCGGGAGATGGTAGGCGGTCGGGCGTCGTCGGGAACCCCGCAGGTGGTCCCCTACGTCGCCAGGGGCTCGTCGGATCGCCCCCGCGCGAACATAGGACATTCTTTTCGTCTATTCTCGGTCGTGGCGCCAAGGGGACTTGCGGCTCCTTCCCCCCACCGCGAACGGAACTCGATCGCGCCGCGGCGAGGGCGCTTTCGCACGCGAGCCGTCACCGGGGGCCGATTGCCGATCGGTCCCGGATATGGGAAAAGATGGGCTCCCGGTCCGGTTTCCGCTCGCTTCGCTGCGCGACTCTACCTGACCGTTCCGGGAATCCGCTCCCCGCAACTCCGATCCGAGGAACGATC
>DMPQ01000002.1:2731-18120 GCA_003455945.1 Planctomycetaceae bacterium | reverse complement strand
CCCTTGCTGACGCGGCGGGATGGCGACGTTCAGCCGTGATCGGCCCGAACCCGTTCGGGACTCGGATCGGGACATCGGCGGGCGCGGGCCGTTAGACTGGTGGGCCCGCCCACTGGTTCTCGCCCGCCTTGCCGCCGGAGTCGGTTTCGATGCCCGATCCTTTCTCGATTCGTCCTGCGCGACTCGTTCTCCGACTCTCGCCGCGACGCCTTTGGCCGACGACGATCCTTTCGCTGGCGCTCCTCCTCTCGCACGTCTCGCTCGGCTCGGCTCAGACGCTCGACGTACAACTGAAGCGCGAGGGAGCGGCGGCGATCGCCCTGGCGGCTCGGAACGAAGGGGATCCGACTCGAGGGGCGATCCTCTTTCATCAGCCTCAGGTCGGGTGCGCCCGCTGTCACGAAGTCGGCAATCCGCTCGCGTCATCGACGACGACTCCGATCGGACCCTCGCTCGTCGCCCTTCCTGCCGACGTCGACGACACGCATCTGGTCGAGTCGATCCTGGAACCGTCGCGCGCGATCCGGAAGGGATTCGAGACGATCACGATCGAGACGGATGACGGCCGAACGGTCGTCGGGTTGCCGGTCGAGTCGAACGAGGCGGGGGTGGTGCTGAGACATCCGACCGAAGGGAGCCTGATCGAGATCGAGCGCGCCGCGATCGTCGCCGAGGTGCCCGATGCTCGGTCGGCCATGCCCGAGGGGCTGTNNGCTCGCCGCGACGCTCGGCGATCGTCGCGCCATGCTCGATCTGGTCGCCTACCTGAGCGAGATCCGGCGCGGCGGTGCCGAACGGGCTCGCGAACTTCAGCCTCCCGAGTCGCTCTTCGCGCTTCGGCTTCCCGACTACGAATCGCAGGTCGACCACGCCGGCCTGATTCGCTCGCTCGACTCGGAAGCGTTCGCGCGCGGCGAAGCGATCTATCTGCGACTCTGCATCAACTGCCACGGGGACCATGAGCAGCCCGGTTCGCTCCCGACCGCGCCTCGCTTCGCCGAAGGGCGTCTGAGGAACGGAGCCGATCCGTATGCGATGTATCGGACGCTGACGCACGGCTTCGGCTTCATGGCGCCGCAGACCTGGATGGTGCCTCGCCAGAAGTACGACGTCATCCATTACGTGCGCGAGGCGTACTTCCGCGAGCGGACCGACGGCCAGTACGCGGCGATCGACGACCGCTACCTCGCGGGTCTCCCCGTCGGCGACACCTTCGGCCCGGAACCGGTCGAGAGCGAACCGTGGGCCGAGATGGACTACGGTCCGTCGCTGCTGAATACCTATCAGGTGCCGACGACCGGCGCCGCACCGGCCGAGTCGCCGCACTTGGTCTACAAGGGGCTCGCCGTCCGCCTGGATCCGGGCCCCGGCGGAGTCGCTCGCGGTTCCGCCTGGATGCTCTATGACCTGGACCTGATGAGCTTCGCCGCCGCATGGTCGTCCGACACCGACGCCCCTCGCGAACGGTTCATCGACTGGAACGGGATCCACTTCAACGGTCGTCACCAGATCCATCCGACGATCGTCGGCCGGGTCGCCGCGTCGCATGTCGGACCGGGTTGGGGAGAACCGTCGAGCGGATCGCTGATCGATGCCGGACGGACGATCGGTCGAGACGGTCGCGCGTACGGTCCGCTGTCGCACGCCTGGGCCGAGCGACTGGCGCTGCATGCGGCAGGTGATCGCTCGATCCTGGAATATCGAGTCGGATCGACGCGGGTGCTCGAGATGCCGGGGCAGATGTCGCTCGCGACTTCGGGCGACGCGACCTCCGGCGACTCGACCTCGCTCTTCACGCGCACGCTGCAGGTCGGTCCGCGCGATCGGCCGCTAAGGCTGGCGATCGCGTCGCTCGACCGGACCCCCGACATGCTCGACCTGTCGGGAAGAACGATTCGCGTTGCGAGCGATCCTCCGCGGCGATCGTCGCTCGCTTTCGACGGCCGCACGCGCCTCGAGACCGCTGCCGTCGACGAGCTCGAGATGACCGAACGCGACTTCACGCTTTCGGCGACGATCCTGACCGAACGGGACGGCACGATCGCCTGTCGAACGCGTCCCGAAGCGGCTTGGGTTCCCGACGGCAAGTCGTTCTTCGTTCGTGGCGGACGCTTGTGCTACGACATCGGCTGGGTCGGTGTCGTGACGTCGCGCGATCGGGTCGACGACGGTCAGCCGCACCATGTTGCGATGACGTGGAGCGAAGCGGACGGACGGGTGACGTTCGTCATCGACGGTCGCGAGTCGGGAGGGGGAACGCTCAGGCCGAGCGAGTCGCGCGAGGGGGAGGTCTTCCGCATCGGCTACACCGCGCCGAACTTTCCGGCCGAGAGCGGCTTCGTCGGCACACTGCGCGACGTGACCTTCCACGATCGATGCCTGACGGCTCGTGAATTGAACGAGCGGTCCGCGGCGGCACTGGCGAGCTTCGACGCCGTCGACCCGGTGGCGGGACCGCCGGACGACGCTCCGATCGCCGTCTGGCCGCTGCGCGAAACCGAAGCGGCGACCGAGGTTCGGGAAGCGGTCGCTGCGCGACCGACTTCGCTGCTCGATGCCGGTGCCGCGTCGGTCGATCTCGGCGACTTCGTCGCGACGGTGATCGGCAGCGACGAACCTCGCTGGTCGCTCGGTTCGGATCGCGCCGAGGTGCTCTGCCTGGAACTTCCGGCAGGTGACGAGACGCTGACGTTCACCGTGGCGTTCGGTCGAGTCGCGCCGGAGCACGCCATCGACTCGGCGCCGCTCCCTTCGCCCGTCGACCTCGAGGGTCTGCTCGCTGCCGGAGCGGCGGCGCGATGGCCGACGACGATCGAGACGACGGTCGACGCGACGACTCGTGACGGCGCCTTCGACGTCGATACGCTTCGGTTGCCGGAGCGGAATCCGTGGTCGGCGCTGATCCGCTCGACCGGTCTCGACTTCACCGCCGACGGCGACTCGCTGTTGATGACGACGTGGGACGGCGATGTCTGGCGAGTCGACGGGCTGAATGCGCCGCCGGACACGGACGGGACGCGGCGTCTGGTCTGGCGACGGATCGCCAGTGGCCTTTTCCAGCCGCTCGGCATCCTGCTGGTCGACGACGTGCCGTACGTCACCTGTCGTGATCAGCTCGTCGTGCTGCGCGATCGGAACGGCGACGGCGAGATCGATTCGTACGAGTGCTTCAACGACGATCACCAGGTGACCGAGCACTTCCACGAGTTCGCGATGGGACTGCAGCGTGACTCGCAGGGACGGTTCCTGTACGCCAAGTCGGCTCGCCACGCCCTCCCCGCGATCGTTCCGCATCACGGCACGCTGCTGCGAGTCAGCGCCGACGGGCGGACGACCGAGATCGTCGCGACCGGCTTTCGAGCGGCCAATGGCGTCTGCCTGAATCCGGACGGCACCTTCATCGTCACCGATCAGGAAGGGCACTGGAATCCGAAGAACCGCATCAACTGGGTGCACGAAGGTGGCTTCTACGGCAACATGTTCGGCTACCACGATGTCGTCGATCCTTCGGACGATGCGATGGCGCCGCCGCTCTGCTGGATCACCAACGCCTTCGACCGCTCTCCGGCCGAGTTGCTTTGGGTCGAGTCGCCGCGATGGGGAGCGCTCGACCGCTCGCTGCTCAATCTCTCGTACGGCTACGGCAAGGTCTTCGTCGTCCCGTTCGAGCGGATCGAGGGGTTGGAACAGGGAGGGATGTGCGAGTTGCCGATCGGCGACTTTCCGACCGGCGTGATGCGAGGACGATTCCATCGCGACGGGCAGCTGTATCTGTGCGGGATGTTCGCTTGGGCCGGAAGCGCGACGGAGCCGGGCGGACTGTATCGGATCCGGCCGACCGATCGCCCCGCGACCGTTCCGCTGAAGCTGCGGGCGCGAACGGGAGCATACGAGATCGAGTTGTCGGATCCGGTCGATCGAGTCGCGGCGGCCGATCCGAAGCGATACGAAGTCCGCGTCTGGGGGCTGAAGCGCACCGCCGACTACGGCTCGAATCATGTCGACGAACATCCGCTGGAAGTGACCGGCGTCGAGGTGTCGGAAGATGGACGGCGCATCACGCTGTCGATCCCCGAACTGGCGCCGACCTGGGGGATGTCGATCGTCGCCGATTGGATCGATGCGCAGCAGCGGCCGATCCGCCGCACGATCCACGCGACGATCCATCGCCTGGGACCTTGAGCATCGACCACGGCGCCGCTGCCGCTGCGGTCGGTCGTCGCCCCCTTCGGTCGCCGTTCCCTTACCGGTTCGCCACGCGCCATTTCGGAGTCGACGATGACCTGCAGATTGGTCGGTCTGGTCGCTGCCGTTCACACGCCGTTCGATTCCGCCGGCGACCTCGACCTGTCGGTCGTCGAACGGCAGCTCTCTCATCTGCTTTCCCGCGGCGTGACCAAGGTCTTCGTCGGCGGCAGCACGGGAGAAAGTCAGTCGCTGACCGTCGATGAGCGACTTCGTCTGGCCGAACGCTGGCTGCAGGTCGCGCGCGGGACCGAGATGCAAGTCGTCGTGCATGTCGGTGCCAACTCGCTCCCCGAGGCACAGGCGATGGCCGCACAGGCGCAGCGTCTCGGTGCGCTGGCCGTCGCGGCGGTAGCGCCGAGCTACTTCAAGCCGCGCTCCGTTCCGGTCCTGCTCGATTGGTGTCGTTCGATTGCCGGAGCGGCTCCTGCAACGCCGTTCTACTTCTACGACATCCCGTTGCTGACCGGCGTCAGTCTGTCGATGCCCGACCTGCTGGAATCGGTCGGCGATTCGATCCCGAACTTCGCGGGACTCAAGTTCACGAACCAGGACCTGTACGCCTATCAGCAGTGCCTGAGAGCGGCCGGCGGGCGGTTCGACATCGCCTTCGGTTTCGACGAGATGCTCCTCGCGGCACTCGTGCTGGGAGCGGTCGGTGCGGTCGGTGCGACCTACAACTTCGCCGCGCCGGTCCACCATCGGATCATGCGAGCGTTCGACCGAGGGGACCTGAGCGCGGCACGCGACGAGCAGTATCGCTCGGTCCTGACGATCCGCACTCTGATCCGACACGGCTTCGCCGGATCGGGCAAGGCGGTGATGGAGATGTTGGGAGTTCCGGTCGGCCCGCCGCGCGCTCCGCAACAGACGCTCGATGCGGCGGAAGTCGCGGCACTGCGAGCCGAACTGACGAATCTCGGCTTTTTCGATTGGATCGCCTCGCCGTAGCGCCATCGACATCGCGCAGTCGACGTCGCTCTCCTCTCGACCTGGTGTCTTCGGTCGCGGCGCGTCGTGGCGATCGGACCACATCCGCGACGAGCCAACCGACCTCCCGCTGCTCCCTTCAGGAACTTCCCGACATGCCGCGCACCACTTCTCGCGACGCTGCGTTCGACTCAACCGACCGAGATCGAAACCGGACGCCTCGAAGTCTCGCCATCGCCACCGTCCCCATCGTGCTTCTCGTCGCTCTGTCGACGTCGATCGCCGCGGCTCAGGACGAGCGCCCGCCGGTGTCGCGAGGCTACTCGATCCCGCTGCTCGATCTGGCCGGCGAGACCGATCACCAGACGATCGTCGATCGTCAGACGGGTCAGTATCTCGGGCACCCGACTACCGTGCTGCTCGAAGATGGCCGCACGATCCTGTGCGTCTATCCGCAAGGGCATGGCCGCGGTTCGATCGTGATGAAGCGCAGCGAGGACGGAGGGGTCACCTGGTCCGATCGACTGCCGGTTCCCGAGTCGTGGGCGACGTCGAAGGAAGTGCCGACCATTCATCGGACGATCGACGCGGCGGGGAAGAAGCGACTGATTCTCTGGTCCGGCCTCCATCCGGCTCGCCTGGCGGTCAGCGAAGACGACGGCTCGACCTGGAGCGAACTCGAGCCGGTCGGCGATTGGGGAGGCATCGTCGTGATGGGGTTCTGCGAACCGGTTCGTACCGGAGCGGGGCACTATCTGGCGATGTTCCATGACGACGGACGCTACATCGCCGAGGGATCACAGCAGTCCAAACCGATCACCTTCACGCTGTACGCCGTCCGTTCGACCGACGGAGGACTGACGTGGAGCGAGCCCGAGACGGTCTGGAGCGGCAGCGACATCCATCTGTGCGAACCGGGCTTCATCCGCTCTCCGGACGGCAGCGAGATCGCGGTGCTGCTCCGCGAGAACGCCCGCCGTCGCAACTCGCACGTCATCTTCAGTCGCGACGAAGGGAAGAGCTGGACCGATCCGGTGCCGCTCCCCGGATCGCTGACCGGAGATCGCCACACCGCCAAGTACCTGCCCGACGGGCGCCTGTTCGTCAGCTTCCGCGACACCACGCTGCTCAGTCCGACCGCCGGCGACTGGGTCGCGTGGGTCGGCACCTGGGACGATATCCGCCGCGGCAACGAAGGTCAGTATCGGGTCCGCCTGATGGACAACACCAAGGGAGCCGACTGTGCCTATCCGGGGGTCGAAGTGCTGCCTGACGGAACGATCGTCACCACGACCTACGGGCACTGGACCGCGGGTGAGGAGCCGTATGTCGTATCGGTGCGACTGAAGATCGACGAACTCGATCGGCGAATCGAGGCGGCGGCCGACGCGATGGCGAAGTGAGTTTCCCGTGACCGTGGGCCCGGCCACTCCGTNNCGTGGCCGAGGCAAGGTTTCGTATCGATACCGAACGCGCTTCGAAGCGGGAACGGTGTCGGCGTCCACCCGACCTCGGGCTCGGAGAGCCCGGGGCCACGTTCGTCGTGCGACCGACCACGGTCGCAGCGTGTGTCGTAGTGCGACCGACCCCGGTCGCACAGGATCAACGTCGTCCCGAGCCCGCAACTAGTCCCGTCAGGGACGACCGACAATAGCCCACCGATTCATCGGTGGGNNCGATACCGAACGAGCTTCGAAGCGGTAGCGGTGTCGGCGTCCACCCGACCTCGGGCTGGGAGGCGCGGCGGGCTGGGAGGCGCGGCGGGCCGGGGGCTGAGTCTACCGACTTGCTCGGCGTCTTGTCGCTCGCGAGACTGGCGGCTTCTTTCCTCGGATCGCAAGGAGGTCGCGATCGATGGTGCTCGGCGCGGATCAGATCGAGCGGCTGGCGCCCGATGCCGCGTCACTCGCAGCCGGACGCAAACTCGCTGCCGCGCGCCATTGGTCCGCCCTCGGTTCCGACAACCAAGCGCTCTGGGGAATCTGTCAGGGGAGTGCGAACTATCTGGTCAAGTTCGACCGAGCCGATCAGGGGTATCACTGCAGCTGCCCCAGTCGCAAGTTTCCCTGCAAGCATGTTCTCGCGCTGTTGCTGATCGTCGCTCAGGACCCCGACGCGGCGCCGAAGCGAGACGAGCCGGAGTGGGTGGTCGAGTGGTTGGCGAAGCGTCGCGCCCGCGACGAGAAGAAGACCGTTCGACAACACGAGACGGCATCTCCGGCCGACGTCGACCCGCAAGCGATCGCCAAGGCGAATGCCGGTCGGAAACGGCGCGAGGCCCAGCGGGACGAGCGAGTCTCGGAAGGGCTCGAACGCCTCGATCTCTGGCTCCATGATCTGATCCGCAACGGCCTGGCCGACCTCGCGCTTCGAGGGAGCGGCATCTTCGCCGAGCAGGCCAAGCGATTGGTCGATGCCCAAGCCCCCGGTCTCGCGAATCGCGTGGCGCGATGGAGCGAGATTACCGGCAGCGGTCCCGACTGGCACGAGCGGCTGCTCGCCGAACTCGGCAGGACTCATCTGCTGATTCGCGCTTGGCGCCGCATCGACGAACTCCCTGCGCCGATCGCCGACGAACTCCGTCAGCATCTCGGCTGGAACGTCACGCAGGATCGACTGGATGCCGAAGGCGAAGCGGTCGACGATTCGTGGATCGTCGTCGGTCAGATCGAAGAACAGGAGGATCGACTCCGTTCGCAGCGCACCTGGTTGGTCGGACGGCAGGCCGGACAGGTCGCCATGGTCCTGCAGTTCGCTCCCGCGAATCAGAACTTCGCCGAGTCGCTGGTGGTCGGAATGGAGCAGGCCGCGACGCTCCGAAGGTATCCCGGAACCGTCGGCGTCCGAGCGAGAATCGCGGCGCGACTCGGGCCCCCGACTCCCGTGACCGCTCGGGCACCGGGAGACGATCGCATTGTCGATTGGCTCGATCGGTTCGCCGATCGGATTGCCGCCCACCCGTGGCTCGAACGATTCGCGGGTGTGCTGCGCTACGTCCGACTTGCCCGCGACTCGACGCCTCAATCGCGCCATCCTTGGTGGATCATCGATACCGGCGGCGATCGCCTGCCGCTCCAACGACTGCCGCGGCGCCTCGCGGCGCTGACCGGAGGGCATCCGTTCGATCTCGCCGCCGAATGGGATGGCGTCTCGCTCCTCCCGATCGGCCTGTTCGCCGACCGCACCTGGCGAGGGCTCCCATGAACGATCTGGCTCGGACAGCCCTGTTGGGCACCGGACGAAGCGGCCTCCCGTCCGATCTCGCCGCGCATCCGACCGATCGGCTCTCGTCCGCCGTTCCGACCGACTCGGTCGAAACGCAGGTGCTGATCCGAGCCGGCGTCCGATCGATCTGGGAACAGGCGGGGCGACATTTCGAGACGGAGGTCGAGCCGCTTTCGGCTGATGAAGTCGATCCGCGATCGCCGGGAAGCGCCCAGGTCGCGGCGATTCTGAACGAGGTCGCAAGCGACTCTCAGGCGAACGATCCGACGCTGATGATCGAACTGATGCACTCCCTGGCGGCTCATGAACGAACGCTCCCCTACGAATCGCTCCCCGACGCACTCGAGGCTCAGGCGCCGGCACTCCGCGATGCGATCCTTCCTGTCCTCGGCACGCGCGGCGTCTGGCTCGCCCACCTCGATCCGCGATGGTCTTGGGCGATCCGGGGGACGGCGACGGATGACGCCGATCCGTTCGGCGGCTGGGACGAAGGGACGATCGACGAACGTTGCGCGATGCTGGAGCGCGGGCGTGCGATCGATCCCGCGGCCGCTCGCGAGCGACTCGCGGCGACGTTGCGCAGCGAGCGAGCCGATCATCGCGCCAAGCTGATCGAGCGACTCGCGATTGGACTCTCGATCGACGACGAACCGCTGCTCGAGGAACTGCTCGACGATCGTTCGTCCGCCGTTCGCGAACGTGCCTCCGCACTGCTCGGCCGACTCCCCGCAAGTCGGCTGGTCGGGCGGGCGATCGAACGAGGGGCTGCGCTGCTGGTGATCGAACCGGTCGACGGCGCCGAGCGACTGGTTGCCTCGCCTCCGACCGAGACGACGAAGGAGCTGAAGCGAGATGGGCTCCCCGATCCCTTTGCCTCCGGCTCCGGGGGTCGAGGCGCCTTGCTCGTCGCGATGCTCGCGCAGGTTCCGCCGTCGATCTGGTGCGAACGCTTCGGTCGTTCTCCGAGCGACCTGATCGAAAGGATCCGCGAGGACCGTTTCGCCGACGCGGTTCTGGCCGGATGGTGTCAGGGAACGCTGCGGTTCGCGGAGCGCGAGTCGCGCTGCGACGTCTGGGTGGAGCCGTTGTGGCGCGAGCTGCAACGCGTTCTCGGCGACGGCCGATCGTCGCGTCAGTATCGCCTGAGCGAGTCGGCGGTCGAGTTGTTCGGACGCCTGGCTCCGGCGCAGCGCATCGCCGAACTCGGTCGGCTGATCGACGAACCTTTCCGATCGGAGCTGCCGATCGGCCCGCTCCTCGCGTTGCTTGAACGCCCTTGGTCGAGCGCGACGATCGAGCGACTGCTGCGACGACTGATCGACGATCTGCAAGGCGCGCGATGGGAGGGATTCGCCGTCACCGCGAGTTGGCTGCCGATCACCGCGATCGCGACGCCGGTTTCCCTGATTCCCGAGATCATCGCGCGACTGTCGAGAGTGGAACTGAGACCGAACGATTATCGAGCCGTCAACGCGATCCGAGCGATCGAACGATTCGTCACCTCGCTCGATCGACGACTCCGACTGGTGCGCGCCCTTACGAACCAGAACGATCCCATGCCCCCGAGTTCCGAAACGTCGGAACCGAACTGACGCGAGTCGATCTGATGCCGGTCACCCCGCGTTTTCGTTGATCGGAACGCCCTGCGATCGAACACGTCCCTCGTTGCCGCGACGCTCCCCGAGCTCCATGAGTTTCGCTTCGATCAGGAGTCTGCCGTGCCGAAGTCCCCCACGAATTCCCCGTCGACGACCGCGACCGCTCCGTCGCCGCCGGCCGAGGTGCTCCGTCAGCATGCCGAACAGGAATACGCCGCCGAACTGTCGGCGCTTCGAGCCGCGGACGATCGACCGAGACCGCCCGGCTGGTTGCTCTCTCCCTGGAGCGTGAAGACCTACCTGCTCGGCGGCGTGCTGGCGGACGGGACCGAGATCCTCCCCAAGTACGTCGGCGATCCGCGTCTGATCGAGATCGCGGTCGCGACGCTGGCGACCGATCGGGCATTGCTGCTCTACGGCGTTCCGGGAACCGCGAAGAGCTGGGTGAGCGAGCACCTGGCGGCCGCGATTTCGGGGACATCGACCCTGCTGATCCAGGGGACGGCAGGGACCGACGAGTCGGCGATCCGATACGGCTGGAACTACGCGCGACTGATCGCCGAGGGACCGTCGCGCGACGCGATCGTGCCGAGTCCGATGATGGTCGGCATGGAGACGGGGCGGATCGTTCGGCTCGAAGAGCTGACTCGCATCGGCAGTGAAGTCCAGGACACGCTGATCACGATCCTCTCGGAAAAGACGCTCCCCGTTCCCGAACTGAATCACGAGGTGCAGGCGGCCAAGGGTTTCAACGTCATCGCGACGGCGAACAATCGGGATCGCGGGGTCAACGAGATGTCGAGCGCCCTGATGAGGCGATTCAACACGGTGATCCTGCCGGTTCCGGACAATCTGGAAGACGAAGTCGCCATCGTCTCGCGCCGGGCGGCTCAACTCGGTCGCGCCCTCGAACTCCCCGCCGAACCGCCGGCGCTCGACGAGATCCGCCGAGTCGTCACGATCTTTCGCGAACTGCGCAGCGGAATCACCGAGGACGGGCGGACGAAGATCAAGAGCCCGACCGGCTCGCTCTCGACCGCCGAAGCGATCTCGGTCGTCTCGAACGGCATGGCACTCTCCGCCTACTTCGGCGACGGGCGGCTCCACGCCGGCGATCTGGTGTCGGGACTGGTCGGAGCGGTGATCAAGGATCCGGTTCAGGATGCGATCGTCTGGAAGGAGTACGTCCGGACGGTGATCAAGGAGCGAGACGACTGGAAGGATTGGTATCGCGCCAGTCGCGATCAGGGCTGACGAAGCGCATCCGTTTCCGATCGCCGACGACGCGAGCTTACGCATGACGATTCATGTGCTCGGCATTCGACATCACGGTCCGGGATGCGCACGTGCGCTTCGCGCTGCGCTCGATCGTCTCGCTCCGTCGCTCGTGCTGCTCGAAGGACCGCCGGATGCGGCCGAGGCGCTGTCGCTGGTTGCCGACCCCGCACTCGTTCCGCCCGTCGCGCTGCTGATCCATCCGGTCGACGAGCCGAAGCGCTCGGTCTTCTTTCCGTTCGCCAGCTTTTCGCCCGAATGGCAGGCGATGCGCTGGGCCAGCGAACGCGGAGTGCCGCTCCGATTCTTCGATCTGCCGATGTCGCATCGTCTGGCGCTCGATCGCCGGGAGGAAGCGGAGACGGTGACAGCCGAGGCGGACGCCGACCCTGGGGAGGTGGCGATCGCGGACGATCTTTCTTCGGAAGAGCCACCATCACCGAGTCCTTCCGGGCCGCTTCGCTCCGAGCGATCCGAAGAACGGTCTCGCGTTCGGACCGATCCGATCGGCATCCTGGCCGAGGCAGACGGGTATCGCGATCACGAGCGCTGGTGGGAAGAACGGATCGAGCTGCGACGCGACACGACCGATCTGTTCGCCGCCGTACTCGAGGCGATGCGAGCGGTACGAGCCGAGTTCCCGGACGATCACCGGCGGGATCGACTGCGCGAAGCGTGGATGCGCCAGACGATCCGCGCCGCGATCGCCGAAGGCTTCGAGTCGATCGCCGTGGTCTGCGGCGCCTGGCATGCCCCGGTCGTCGATGCGGCGGCGGTCGAAGGGAAGGGGACCGGGACCGGACGCAAGGAAGACAAGCAGCTCCTCTCCGGCCTGCCGAAGCTGAAGGTTGCCGTCACCTGGATTCCGTGGACCTATGATCGCCTCACTTTTCGTAGCGGCTATGGCGCCGGTATCCGATCTCCCGGTTGGTACGAGCATCTGTTTCAGGCGCGCGACAGCGCCGCGATCCGCTGGATCTCGACCGCCGCTCGACTGCTCCGCGACCGCGATCTCGATGCGTCGTCGGCTGGCGTCATCGAGGCGACTCGCTTGGCCGATGCCTTGGCGGCGATCCGCGATCTTCGCGCGCCGGGGCTCGAGGAGCTCGATGAGGCGATCCTGTCGGCGCTCTGTCGCGGCAATCCCGCGCCGCTGAAGCTGATTCGCGAACGACTGTCGGTCGGCGATCGGATCGGCGAGGTGCCGGAAGGGGTCGCGTCGGTGCCGTTGGCGGCCGACATCGCCGCGAAGCAGCGATCGTTGCGGCTGAAGCCGACCGGCGGCTCCGTTTCGCTCGATCTCGACCTGCGCAACGAAACCGACCGGAATCGAAGTCGCCTGCTGCATCGCCTGAATCTGCTCGACATCCCCTGGGGCCAACCGCTCGCGAGCGGCTCCGGCCGCTCGACCTTCCATGAGCTCTGGACGTTGAATTGGCAGCCGGAGTTCTCGGTGCGGATCGTCGAAGCGAGTCATTGGGGGAGCGACGTCGAATCGGCCGCCAACGCTCGAGCGGCGGCCGCTCTGTCCGAAACGACCGCCATCAGTCAGGCGACGGAGCTGTTGGATCGGATCGTCGTCGCCGGGTTGGATGCTGCCGTCGAGGCGGCCTTGGAACGGATCCGAAATCTGGCCGCCGTCGGAGCGGACGTGCTGCATCTGATGCTGGCGCTGCCGCCGCTGGCGCGCGTCGCCCGTTATGGTGACGTGCGAGGAACGAACGCGGCGCAGGTCGAGCCGATCGTCGATTCGCTCTTCGGACGGATCGTCGTCGGACTTGCCTCAGCTTGTGCGGCGCTTGATGAAACCGCTTCGGCACGGATGTCGTCCGGAATCGAACAGGTCGGCGCCGCACTCGAGACGCTCGACCGCGGCGATCTGCAGAGCGAGTGGAACGATGCCTTGGCGTCGCTGCTCGAGCGCGCGATCGATCCGGGGCTCGCCGGGCGCTGCTGCCGAATCCTGTTCGAACGGCGCCGTCTGGATGCGGACGAACTGCATCGGCGCGCCAGGTTGGCACTCGGCAGAGCGACTCCGCCGGCCGACGCTGCCGCATGGGTCACCGGACTGCTGAGAGGGAGCGGATTGCTGCTGCTGCATCAGGATGTGCTGTGGGAAGTCTTCGATCGTTGGCTATGCGAACTGGACGACGAGACGTTCGTGCAGGTGCTCCCCGGACTGCGACGCGCGTTCGCCGACTTTTCACCTCCCGAACGTCGCCGGATGGGAGAGAAGACGTCGCGTCTGGGCAACTCCGATACGAACCTCCGGCGCCTCAGCGAGATGGTTACGAGCTCGACGATCGCGGTCGATACCGACCGAGCCGCGAGGATACTGCCGACGCTCGCGATGCTGCTGGGCGTCGACCAGGGCGTGGTCGATGCGATGTCGAGCAAGGCAGGAGAGCGGTGATGACGCGAGTCGACGAAGCGGAACGGATGAGGCGTTGGCGATTGGTGCTCGGCAAACCGTCGGAGCCGCCGGAAGGGGGCGCTGTGCTGGATGAGGTGGCGCTCGCGATGGACCGCGTGCTCGAGGCGCTCTACGACTCGGACCGCCGCGCCGGCCTCGGCAGTTCGTGCCCGAACGTCAATCGCTGGCTCGGCGACATCCGCACGTACTTTCCGTCGTCGGTCGTCCAGGTGATGCAGAAGGACGCGATCGACCGGTTGAACCTGCAGCAGATGCTGCTGGAGCCCGAAACGTTGTCGACGGTCGAGGCGGACGTTCATCTGATCGGAACGCTGCTGACGTTGCAGGGGATCATCCCCGAGAAGACCAAACAGACGGCTCGCCAGGTGGTCCGCAAGGTCTGCGACGACCTGGAACGACGCCTTCGCGAGCCGATGATCCAGGCGGTGCGAGGGGCACTGAACCGAGCGAATCGGACTCATCGACCTCGGGCAGGCGAAGTCGATTGGCCGCGGACGATTCGAGCGAACCTGAAGAACTGGCAACCGGAGACGAGTCGCCTGATCGCGGATCGACTGATCGGGTTCGGACGCCGTCGTTCGGCGCTGCGCGACGTGGTGCTCTGCATCGATCAGAGCGGCTCGATGGCATCGAGCGTCGTCTACTCGAGCATCTTCGGAGCGGTGATGGCGTCGTTGCCGTCGATCCGGACGCGATTGGTCGTCTTCGACACCGCAGTGGTCGATCTGACCGACCTGTTGAGCGATCCGGTCGACGTCCTCTTCGGCACGCAACTCGGCGGCGGAACCGACATCAATCAGGCGGTCCGCTATTGCCGCGATCGGATCGAGCGCCCCGAAAAGACGATCTTCGTGCTGATCTCGGATCTGTACGAAGGGGGCGTGCGCGAGGAGCTGCTGCGGCAGACCAACGAGATGATCGCATCGGGCGTACAGTTCGTCTGTCTGCTGGCGCTCAGCGACGAGGGAGCGCCGAGCTACGACGGCGATCTGGCAGCCGACATGGCCTCGCTCGGCGCCCCGGCGTTCGCGTGTACGCCCGATCTCTTTCCGGACCTGATGGCAACGGCGATCGGTCGCCGCGACATCAGCCAGTGGGCCGCCCGCAACGAGATCGTCACGCGCTGAACCAGCCCGCAGCGTCAGCAAGGGGCCCCCGTGCCTCGCTTTCTCATCCGCTGCGACCGAGGTCGGTCGCACGACGTGGCCCCGGGCTCTCCGAGCCCGAGGTCGGTTTCGCTTCGACTCCGCCTTCGCTTCGAGGCTTGTTCGGCAACCGCACGAAACCTTGCCTCGGCCACGGAGTGGCCGGGCCCACGCGAGATATCGGCGTCCGTCGACCCACCGATGAATCGGTGGGCTATTGTCGGTCGTCCCTGGCGGGACTTGATGCGGCCTCGGGGCAACATCATTACCGTGCGACCGAGGTTGGTCGCACGACGGTGAACCCCGCGACTGAACTCCGAATAGTCCCGCAGGGACGTCAGAAAATAGCCCGGCGATTCATCGCCGGGTACCAAGGACCAAGACGCCAGATCCGAAGTCCCGCAGGGACGGCAGAACAGCGGCTCGCAGCGGCCGGGCATCACATTGGGACCGCAGGTTCTTTCGTCCCTGACGGGACATGCTGCGACCGGGGTCGGTCGCGCGACGACAGACACTACGGTGGCCCCGGGCTCTCCG
>DMPQ01000002.1:0-2705 GCA_003455945.1 Planctomycetaceae bacterium | reverse complement strand
AGGCGCGGTCGATGCCGCGCAGCGATCTCAGCACCGCATCGGCCGATTCGGGGCGCTTTTCGCGGTCCGAATCGATGCATTGCATGACCAGTCGAGCCAGACGAGGTTCGACGTCGGGGCGAACCTTCAGAATGTCGGTCGGCGGGTTGGTGTCGTGCTGCAGCGCCGCCTTGCCGGTCGTGTCGGCACCGCTCGACCACGGATGCTCGCCGGTCAGCAGGCGATAGACGGTGACGCCGTAGGCGAACAGATCGACTCGCTTGTCGGTCGGCCGGCGGCGGACGATTTCNNTGCCTCGATCATGTCGCGGATCAGTTCGATCCGATGACCGTCGAGCAGCGGCGAGCGCTCCTGGATGAGCGTGTGCAGGCCGGTCCCTTCGACGAACTCCATCAGGATGTACGGCTGGCCGTTGGCCGCTTCGCCGAACTCGAACGTCTTGACGATGCGCGGGTGGCTGATGGCGAGGCCGATTTCTCCTTCGCTCGGCTTCTTGAGCCCCTTGAATCGCGCCTCGAATGCCTTGAGCTTGTCGACATCCAGGAACTTCAGACCGAACGACTTGCCGGTGCCGATCTCGCGCGCCAGGTGGAAGTTCGACATCGTGCCGGAGGTGGAATGCCGGTCGAGTTCGAAGCGCGCCGAGACGTCGAGCTTCTTCGGCCGCATCATCTCCTTGAACTTGTCGAAGATCCCCATCGACCTCTGCTCCGACCATGTCACCGAACGAGGAACCTACCGGCGACCGATTCTCCCGGCGACCGATCCCGCTGGTCGGTCGCACGCCGTCGTCGGCTCGGCGCAACGGGACGTGCTGCCGCAGGAGGATCGACCCGAGCTGACGCTCCCGGCACGATGGGTGCATCGGCCGGAGCGAGCGGGAATCCGGACGCCGAGATCGGCCGGAAGAAGCCTCGTCAGGCAGCTCGCGACGCGACCTGCCGAACTCTCTCTCGCGGCCGAACGGGCGACTCGCCTGCCGAGTCGCTCGAAGGGAGCGAGAGAGCGAGGCGGGTCACATCCCACAATAGTCGATGGTCCGGGCGATTTCCGACTTGAGCTTCTCGCGCGGCACGATTCGATCGATGTAGCCGTGCTTGAGCAGGAATTCGCTCGTCTGGAACCCGTCCGGCAACTCGATCCGGATCGTCGCCTTGATCGTCCGGGGGCCGGCGAAGCCGATCAACGCCTTGGGCTCGGCAAAGACGACGTCGCCGAGCGAGGCGAAGCTGGCGGCGACTCCTCCCATCGTCGGATTCGTCAGAACCGAGATATACAGCCCGCCCGCCTGATCGTAGCGAGCCAGCGCGGCGGAGACCTTCGCCATCTGCATGAGCGACAGGATCCCCTCGTGCATTCGGGCTCCTCCGCCCGATGCCGAGATGATGATCAGCGGCAGTCGCTCCGCGGTCGCTCGTTCGACCAAGCGAGTCAGCCGCTCGCCGACGACCGACCCCATGCTTCCCATGATGAAGGCCGAGTCGGTGACGCCGAGAGCGACCGGCCGGGCACGGACTCGCCCCCGCCCGGTGATCACGGCGTCGGTCAGACCGGTCCGCTGCTGTTCCGCGACCAGGCGCTCGGCGTACGACTTCTTGTCGGCGAAGCCGAGCGGATCGGTCGGACGCAGGTCGGCATCCCACTCCTCGAAGGTCCCTTCATCCAGGACCTGCGCGATGCGCTGGTGAGCCGAGACGTAGAAGTGGTAGCCGCATTCCGGGCAGACGCCGAGCCGCTTTTCGGCTTCCTTGCGGAAGACGGCGGTCTGGCAGTCGGGACAGCGGATCCAGAGCCCCTCGGGGACCCCACGTTTCTTGCGGCGCGGCGACGCTTCGTCGGTCATCGAAAGCTGGGTCTCGGTGGCGGCTGGCTCGGTGCTGGACATGATGTTGGGCTGTCCCTGAACGGCCTCGGCAACCTCGGGATAGACGACGCGAACATCGTAACCCAACACGGGGCGAGGGGGGAAGAGGAACTGCGCGGTGCGATGCTCTTGCGAGAGCCGCTCGGAAGCCGTTGTCAGAGCGTCGTGCTTTGCGTATGCTCTTGGGTTTTCCGGTCCGGTTCGGGTCTCCACCCGGGGACCGGCCGAGCGAATCGCGAAGGTCGTCCCGGCAGGACGGCTCCCCGGCAGCGGGGAACCCACGCGAGCAGCCGACAGGGACCGACAGGTCCGCAGCGTCCGAGGCGACGAGGAAACCGATGACGATCGACAAGAGCCTGAAGGTCAAGGCAGGGAGCGTGAAGGTCCGCAACGTGCTGACGCGCGTCGAGCGGATCGCGAAGCTCAAGGAAACCGAGAAGTTCGATGACGCGACCAGCTCGGTCCTCGGCATGCCCAAGGTGCGCGTGCAGAAGATCTCGCTGAAGAAGAAGAAGGAAAAGAAGAAGGACGAGGACGAAGGGGGTTCGAAGAAGAAGAAGAAGTGATCGCTCGTCGATCACGCTTCTCGCTTCCTCGATTCGCCCGTCCGTCGGAACCTTCCGAGACACGTCGACGCGTCGGCGCCGGAGTCCCCTCCGTGCGCCCGACGCGTTCCGCGTTTCTTGTTCGGCGTCGTGCGGTCGCCGTCGTGCGACCGACCTCGGTCGCAGCGGATTTCCAATCGAGGCACGAAATCGTGGGCCCGGCCACTCCGTGGCCGAGGCCAGGTTTCGTCCCGACGCCGAACGAACCACGAAGCGTCAGCAGTGACGCCATCAAC
>DMPQ01000503.1 GCA_003455945.1 Planctomycetaceae bacterium | reverse complement strand
GCCGCGTAGTCCACGAACGTCTCAGGGATCTCCACGTTCTCGGCGAAACCCGACACCAGATCGATGTTCCGTTCGCCGTAACGGTTCAGCGTCGAGCGGAGCTGGAGGTGTTCGTCGATCGCGCGTCGAAAGTCGTCGCGCAGATTCGGCAGTTCGTCGAAGACGGACTCCAGATCCTTGCGGCTGAGCGTGATCAGGACGCAGGGCGTGATCGTGCGGACGGTCATGTCGGAGGGGCGATCCGAGACGAGCTCCGCCTCACCGAAGAACTCCCCTTCGGTCAGCAGAGCGATCCGGAGGTCGCTTCCATGCGCCCCCTTGCTGAGCACTTCGACCTGCCCCTGGGCGATGATGAAGAACTTGCTCAAGTCCTCCCCTTCGACGCTCAGTCGACTGCCGAGCGAGACCTCCTCGGTCCGGAATCGACCGGCCATCCGTTCGAGCATCGCGTCCGGGAGCGCCGAGAACATCGGCACCCCTCGCAGCGCCTCGACCGGAAAGGTCGCCATCCCTCCCGAGACGTCGACGCCGATCCTTTCGGCCTTGGGAAGTTCGACCTTCGTTCGATTGACTCGATAGACACCGCCGTCGACCTGGACCCACGGCAAAAGCCGCAGCAGGTAACGAGGGGTGATCGACATCATCTTGGGAGATGTCTTGGTCGTATCGGTAAGGTTTCTCGCGACCGACGTGGTGACGCTGCGCTGCAGGAGATTGTCCGACATCTGTTGATTCCGCGATGAAGGTCGATCCTCGGGTGCTCGTCCACCCGAGGACCGGAGTCTGTTCGGTCTAGATTCCCGAGCCGTTTTCGAACCCTTGGGGTTCGCGCATGGTGTAGTCGTGGTAGTAGCCGACCTCGACGTTCTCGAGCATCGCGAGCGCATCATCGGTCAGCACGGCGCACGAGAAGTACAGCGTCAGCAGGTACGAAGCCACGCCCAGGCTGTCGAGTCCCATCAGCCGAGCCGAAAGACTCGGACCGATCTCGCCCGGGATCCCGGCCTGATGCAGACCCACGACTCCCTGGTCCGCTTCCCCAGTCCGCAGCAGCAGGATGCTCGTCGTCCCGTACCATTGGTTCGAGTGATAACGACTCTTCACTTCCAGCTTGTCGCACGGGATCAGCGGCACGCCCCGCCACATGATCACCGGCTGGCCGAACAGCTCCGTCGTCACCGGAGGAACGCCACGCCACGTGCACTCACGCTCGAACGCCGCGATCGCCTTGGGATGCGCCAGAAAGAACGCCGGTCGCTTCCACACCAACGCCAACAGCTCGTCCAGGTCATCCGGAGTCGGAGCTCCGTAGCGCGTGCTGATCCGCATCGCCGGATCGACCGAGTGCGCCAGGCCGAACTTCTTGCTGTTGATCAGCTCCCATTCCTGACGTTCCTTGATCCCCTCGATCGTCAGACGCATCTGCTCTTCGAGCTGATCGAACGGGCCGTTGTAGAGATCCGACACGCGCGTGTGCACGCGCACCACCGTCTGGACGGCCGACAGCGGATACTCCCGAGGAGTCGCCGCGTAGTCCACGAACGTCTCGGGGATCTCCACGTTCTCGGCGAAACCCGACACCAGATCGATGTTCCGTTCGCCGTAACGATTCAGCGTCGAGCGGAGCTGAAGGTGTTCGTCGATCGCCGCACGAAAGATGCCGCGCACGCTCGGTTCCGCGTCGAGCGCCTCGTCCAGGTCCTTGCGCGAGAGCGTGACGAGCACGCAGGGAGTCAGCGTCCTGACCGTCACCTCGGACGGACCGTCCGCGACGATATCGGTCTCGCCGAAGAACTCCCCTTCGGTCAGCAAGGCGATCCGTAGATCGCTCCCGTGCACTCCCTTGCTCAATACCTCGACCTGCCCCTGGCCGATGATGAAGAACTTGCCGAGTTCGGCTCCTTCGCTGACCAGCTTGTTGCCGAGCGAGACGCGTTCGACACGAGACCTTTCCGCCATTCTCGCCAGGACCGCATCGGACAGCTGGGCAAAGAGCGGTACGCCTCGAAGCGCAGCGGGGGAGAGCGGGGAGCCGTTCGCCGCGGGATCGATCTCGATCCGCTCCGCCTTGCGCAATTCGATCTTCGTCCGGTTCACCCGATAGATGCCGCCGTCGACCTGGACCCACGGAAGCGCCGCGAGCAACAGCCGCGGCGTGATCGACATCATCTTCGGCGAAGTCTTGGTCGTGCTCGCCAGGTTCGCCGCGACCGACGTGGTCACGCTGCGCTGCAAAATTCCTTCGGACATGTTGCTACCCGAATGCGAGTGACGGCTCTGATCGAACGCCGCACGAGACGAAGACGATCAGCGAAGATCGAAGATCCCTGTCGACAGATACCTCTCGCCGGAGTCGGGAAGCACGACGACGATGTTCTTCCCTTCGGACTCGGGGCGAGCTGCGCTCTGCAACGCGGCGTACGTCGCGGCGCCGCAACTGATGCCGGCCAGCAGGCCTTCCTCCCGAGCGAGCCTGCGAGCGGTTTCGAAGGCCGCCTCGTCAGGCACGCGAACGATCTCGTCGATCAGCGAGCGATCGACGATTTCCGGAACGAACCCGGCACCGATGCCCTGAATCTTGTGCGGGCCGGGGGAGCCGCCGGACAACACCGGGCTCGCTTCCGGTTCCACCGCTACCGTCCAAAGCGGCAGTTGTTTCTCGCGTTTCAGGAACCGCGAGACGCCGGTAATCGTCCCTCCGGTCCCGACTCCACAGACGAGCACATCGACCTTCCCCTGCAGGTCATTCCAGATCTCTGGACCGGTCGTGCGGAAGTGAATCTCGGGATTGGCCGGATTCCGAAACTGCTGAGGCATGAAGTAGACCGGGTCGGCCGCCAGTTCCTCGGCCCGCCGAATCGCGCCGCGCATCCCTTCTTGAGCCGGCGTCAGAAGCAGTTCGGCTCCCAGCCCCTTCAGAAGCTGGCGACGCTCGAGCGACATCGACTCGGGCATCGCCAACGTGAGCGGATATCCCTTGGCGGCACAGACGAACGCGAGCGCGATCCCCGTGTTGCCGCTCGTCGGTTCGATCAGTCGCTTGCCGGGCCCCAGGAGTCCCTTGGATTCGGCGTCCCAGACCATCGCCGCGCCGATGCGGCACTTGACGCTGTAGGCCGGGTTGCGCCCCTCGACCTTGGCGAACAGATTCGCTCGGAGACCACGCGTCAGGCGATTGACGCGGACGAGCGGCGTTCGACCGATTGATGCGGCATTGTCCTCGAATACGGCCACGGCGGCATCCTCCTGCTTGCGCGAGAAGGCGTGCCTCCGGTCGATCCGGTCAGCGACGCATGTCGTTTGACGAAGAGGGGCGATCTCCCCTCAGACTCGGCCTAGCCTAACCAAGCTGCCGACGATCGTAAATCGGGGCGTTCCGCCGAAACGACTCGCCCCGACACCGGCGTCATCGCGACGCCACGCGTTTGGAGTGATGGCTCGCCGAGGCGAGAGTGTCCTAGCGGCCGACCGGAATGGCATAGAGGTTCGAGCGGTCGGCGATGACCAGCAGATCGTCGACGAGCGCCGGATTGCCGTAGATCGCCGAGTCGAACAGGATCTCGTCGCGCACCGGCTCCAGTTCCTTCGCCAACTTGCGGATCCAGAGCTGGCCGTTCTCGTCCGCCAGGAAGATCTTGCCGTCGGCGATCAGTGGCGACGCCCAGACCGCTCCGAGCAGATCGTCTTCCCAGTACCGCTCCCCCGTCGCGAAATCGACGCAGTGGACTCGGCCGCTGAAGTCGGGAATCACCACCAAGCCGTCCGCCACCGCCGCCGCCGCGATCGTGCGCCGAAAGATCGACTCCCCCTTCTTCCCCGTCAGGCTTCCGTCGGCATCGATGCCGCCGTAATGCCAGCGGACTTTCGAGTTCGGGTTCGGCGTTCCCGGAGTTCCCTCGGCGCCGAGTTCGGCGCTGACGTCTCCGCGACCGTTCGCGTCGATCCGATACAGATGCCCGACGCCGTCCCCGTATTCCGGATCGTCGCCGACCGCGATCACGACGCTCCCGTCGACGAAGATCGGCGTCGCGACGATCGGATTGCGATCACCTCGCCCCTGCGGATCCCAGCGACTCGCCTTCGGGTTCAGATCGCAACGCCAGAGTTCCTCACCCGTCTCGGCGACATACGCGTAGACCCAACCGTCTCCGCCCGGAAAGACGACTTGCGCCACGCCGTCGACGATGCCGAGTGCCGGCGAGGCCCATTGGCCGTGCAGCACGCGCGACGACACCTCGCTGACTTGCCAGCGCACCTCGCCGGTCCGCTTGTCGACCGCGACGAACGACGGAGCGTCGGGAGCCGGAATCGATTCGTGCCGCTCGTCGACTCCGTTGCAGGTGAGCGTGAAGACCAGGTCGCCGTGCACGAGCGGGTTCGACGTCGCCAGATTGTGCGGCAACACGCCGAGCGATTCCTTCATGTCGAGGACCCAGACGATGTCGGCATCACCGACCTCGGCGTCGGTCTCGTCGGTCACCGCGCCGTCATTCTCGCCGTCGGCGAATCCCTCGGTGTCGAGGCAGATCAGCTCGCAGCGGTTGGTGACCAGCCACGCACGGTCCCCTTCGACGCACGGCGACGAGCAGATGCCGACGGTCGGCCAATCGAGCGCCTCCCCTTCGATCAACTTGTTGCGCGTCAGCTGCCACAGAAACTCGCCGCTCGCCAGATCGAAGCAGAGCAGAACCCCGCGATCCTCCTTCGCCGGATGCTTCGGCCGATAGCCGGCGCCATTGTTCGAACCGACGAAGACCTTGCCGTCGGCGATGATCGGATTGCCGTAGGATTGCGAGCCGAGCTTCACCTTCCAGCGCAGATCGTCGGGATTCTCGGGATCGAAGTCGACGTCGATCGGACCGGCCGCCGGCAGGCCGTTGCGCTGCGGAGTCCCACCGGCCATCGGCCAGTCGGCCGCGCCCGACGACCGAGAGACGATCGTCATCACGAGACCGAGCATCAGCGAGGCCCGAATCGTCACGAGTCGCGGCGCGGCCATCAGAGTCGTCTCCGTCGATCGGTGGCGGATCGGATACCGACTCGAGCGACGCCGGACGACACGAATCGCAGAGGCGCTCGACCGGGAGTCCGTGCTAGAGCTGCGTCGGGTTCGGCGCATCGCCGTAGACGCTCGTCGGATCGAAGACCTTCTCCGACTCCATGAACTCGAGACGCGGCGTCGACTGGCCCGTCGCTTCGGTCCCCACCGGCACGCGGCGATAGAAACACGAACGATAACCGACGTGGCAACTGGCACCGCCGGTGACTTCGACGCGGAGCCAGATCGTGTCCTGATCGTCGTCGATCCGCATCTCGCGAACCTTCTGGATCAGTCCGCTCGTCGCTCCCTTGTGCCAGAGCACCTGGCGACTGCGACTCCAGTAGACCGCCTCTCCCAGCTCGATCGTCCGCCGCACCGCTTCGGCATTCATGTAGCCGTGCATCAGCAGCTCGCCCGAGGTCCAGTCGGTCGTGACGACCGGGATCAGCCCCTGGGCATCGAACTTCGGAGCGAACTCGGTCCCTTCTTCCACCTGCTCGATCGAGGTGCGCGGCAGGAACATCGGGTCGTCGGCCATCGCGAAAGGATCTCGGCGGCAGCAGGAAGGAAAGGGGAGTGAGCGATGCGGCAGAGGTCGAGCCGCCATCGGTCGTCCGGGAAGGTCAATGGTCGCCCGGTCGGTCCGAAGCGTCAAGCCGCCCCCGGTTTCGGGCGGCCTCTGCTTCGCGAACCTCGCCTCTCTCCCCACGTCGGCGGCGTCGCTCCCTTCGCCGCGGCCCCCCTTGGGATTCGGTGAGCGTTCGAACTAGGTTGACGTCGTCGAAGGGGACCGATCGGGACGAGCGATTCGCTCGGTCCGCGTCCTCGAACGTCCGCTCCTGTCGCTCGCTCTCCCCACTCGTCGCTGGGCCCTCCCGTGTCGCACTTCGAATTCCCGCGGTCCCGTCCCCGCCGCCTGCGTCAGTCGCCGTGGATCCGCGAGCTGGTCGCCGAAACGACGCTGAACGCCGGGGACCTGATCTGGCCGATCTTCGTCCGCGAGGGAAATGGGGAGCGAACCGAGATCCCTTCGATGCCCGGAGTCCACCGCCTGTCGATCGATCGGGCGGTCGAGGCGGTGGCCGAGGCGCGCGAACTGGGGATCCCGGCAGTCGCCGTCTTTCCCGCCACTCCCCCCGAACTCAAGAGCGACACCGCGGACGAAGCGCTCAATCCCGACAACCTCGTTTGTCGCGCCGTGCGAGCGATCCGCGCGGCGGTCCCCGATATCGGGCTGATCTGCGATGTCGCGCTCGATCCGTATTCGAGTCACGGTCATGACGGCCTGCTCTCCGGAGGCCGGATCCTGAACGACCCGACGGTCGAGATGCTCTGCAAGCAAGCGGTCGTTCAGGCTCAGGCCGGCTGCGACGTCATCGCGCCGTCGGACATGATGGACGGTCGAGTCGGAGCGATCCGGGGGGCGCTCGATCGAGCCGGCTTCACTGAGGTGTTGATCCTCGCCTACGCCGCCAAGTACGCCTCGGCGTTCTACGGACCGTTTCGCGACGCCGTCGGGTCGGCCGCCAATCTCGGCCAGGGGGACAAGCGGACCTATCAGATGGATCCGGCGAACACCGACGAAGCGCTGCGCGAAGTGGAACTCGACCTGCGCGAAGGGGCCGATCTGGTGATGGTCAAGCCGGGCATGCCCTACCTGGACATCGTCCGCCGCATTCGCGATCGATTCGCGGTACCGACGTACGCCTATCAGGTCAGCGGCGAGTACGCGATGCTCGTCGCTGCCGCCGAACGAGGTTGGCTCGACCGGCGCAAGGTGATGCTCGAGAGCCTGCTGGCGTTTCGACGCGCCGGCGCGGACGGGATCCTGACCTACTTCGCCGTCGAAGCAGCCAAGGCGCTGCGCGGCTGAGGGGTCGGCGACGGGTTCCCCGTCGATCCGTGACCGAGGCACAGGGAGCCCCTGCGCTTGGCGCTTCGGGCTGGGGAGACCACGGCACTCGGTTCGTCTTCTGCGCGCCGGACTACTCGTCGAGTTCGATCCGCTCTTCGGCCGGAGTGCCGAACGAGACCAATCGCAGCGGCTGATCGGCGACCGGGTTTTCGACGCCGATCGACCATTCTCCCGCAAGCAATCGATCGAGCGGCTCGACGACCAACTCGCGCCGCCAGCCCTGCAGCAGGGAGATCTGCGACGCATCGGCTCGATCGCCCAGGCCGAGGCGATGGGCGACGAAATCGCGCAGGTCCTGGCTCGTCGCGACGATTCCCGGCGCGATCTTCCGGTCGCGACAGAGACAGCCGAGCGCCGTCTGCAGGAATTGGATCAGCAGGTTCAGCGGCGGACCGGCCGAGGTCGAACGATGCGGCTCGGGCCAGGTCGACTTGTCGGCGGCGAGCACGTTCTGGATCCGAGTCGCGATCTCTTCCAGGTGCCGCTTCAGGTCGCCGCGTTCGAGCCCGCGGAGGCTGCGGATCTTGGCGAGATTCGGCGTGGCTCGCTTCGCCAGCTCGATGATCAGATCGTCGCGCAGCACGCGCCGGGCGGGACAATCGCGGCGCCGCGCCGTCTCTTCGCGCCACTGCCAGACTTCGCGAACGATCGCCAATCCCTTGGACGAGAGCGTCGCCGAACCGCCGACGCGCCGCCACGGCTCATGCAACTCCGCCGCGCGAACCGACTGGGCCCACTCGTCGGTCTCCTGAGCGGCCCACGCTTCGCGTCCGAGCTTGCCGAGCCGCTTGCGGAGGGTCTCGCGAATCGGAATCAGATGTTCGACGTCGGTCAGGGCGTAGGCAATCTGCGAATCGGTCAGCGGTCGATGACGCCAGTTCGTCCGCGTCTCTTCCTTGGCCAGATCCCGATGCGCCAGACGATGGACGAGCGTCCGGTAGGCGGCCGGGTATTCGAGCCCGACGAAGCCGGCGGCGATCTGCACGTCGAACAGGCGTTTCGGCAGCCGGCCGGTCGCGAACAGGCAGAAGCGCAGTTCTTCGCGCCCCGCATGCACCACCGTCTCGTGGTCGCCGTCGGTCAGCACTTCCCAGAAGAGGTCGACCGAGTCGAGCGCCTTGGGATCGATCAGCGCCATCCCGCCGGCGGTCGCCACCTGGATCAGACAGAGATCGGGGCGGTAGCAGTCCTCCGAGACGAACTCGGTATCGAATGCGATCGACTCGCACTTGCGCAGATGATCGCAGTAGCGGACGAAGTCGTCCTGCCGAACGATCATCCGATCGTCGTCATCCTGCGGATCCCAGTTCACCGGTACGTCGCCTCCCACGGCATCGTGACTACAGGCATCGTGAATCCAGGCGCGACGGTCGAGAGCGCGTCTGCGGCGGAACGAGGAGTTTGCCGAGCGTCAGGGGCTCGGCGTCGGAGGCTCGGNNCCGGCATCGTAACGCCACCCCGGCGAACGCTCTTGCCCCACCCCCGACGGCTCCCCCTTGTACCGGAGAATGAGGTTCGTCGATACCCGGTATTCTGATACGATTCGTTCGGCAGGCGGGCGGACAGGGCAAGTCCCCGGGCTCGCGTCGCTTCTCTTTTCCGCCGCTGATGAGCGTCATGGACCGACCCTCACGCGACCGCTCCCGATCGGCGCCGCCGCACGTTCCGGTGCCGCTCGTTCCGGCGCGGCCCGTTCCCGAGTGGCCCGTTCCCGAGTGGTCATCGCGCCGCGTGGACACGCGATCCGTCGCCGGTCCTCGGGCCGTTCGTCGGTCGCGGTTCCTGCGGAGCTCTCGCTCGCGGTACTCGGTGCTGCTGACGCTGCTGCTGTTGTCGATGGGCGGCTGCCTGGGAGATCGCCGGATCGAGCTGCCGAGCGACACGCTTCTGGAACGCGGGCAGCTCCGGATCTTTCACGACTTCGATCTCCCCGAAGAGCATCGGCTGGTCGCCGAACTCGTCGCCCTCCGCAACGATCTCTACGGGCCGCTCGGCCTGGCCGGCTCGGACGAGCCGATCCGCGTCTATCTGTTCGAGGACGAAGCGAAGTTCCGCGCCTACGTCGCCGAGCACTATCCGGAGTTCCCGGTGCGGCGCGCGTTCTTCCTGAGATCGGACACGGTGCTGCGCGTCTTCGCGTACTGGGGGGAGCAGGTCGGCGATGATCTGCGCCACGAAACGACTCATGCCTATCTGCATGCGGTCGTGCCTCAGATTCCGCTCTGGCTCGACGAGGGACTGGCGGAACTGCACGAGTTGCCTCGCGGCAACGACGGCTTCCAGAGCGATCACGTCCGCCTGTTGGCGCGACGGCGTTTGGAAGGGAGTTGGGTTCCGGACCTCGATCGCCTGGAACAACTCCGTTCCTCCGGCGACATGGCTCAGATCGATTATGCCGAAGCTTGGCTCTGGACCCACTTCCTGCTGACCGGTGCCGAGCCGCGCCGCGAGTGGCTTGCGCGCCGTTTCGCCGTCGGCCGAGCGACGGGCCGGTTCGAACCGCTGGCCGGGGAGTTGGCGAGTTCGGAAGGGGACCTGCGCGGAGCGATCGAGGCGCATCTGGAAGGGCTGATCAGCCGCCTGGAAGTCGATTCGCCCCCTCGGTAGCCGGAATCGATCGTTTCGGACGAGAGGTTCCGAGACGGCCGGCGCCGCCTGGTTTCGACCTCGACCGCCCGCAGGCGGCTCCCCCTCGGCCGTCAATCGCGGTTTCCCGACGATCCCCCGGGGCGTGGCTCACAGGCCTGGGCGGCCTGATCAGACCTGATTTGGACGGAAGAGAGGGGGAACTCTCCGGCATTTCGCCGCTCGCTCCCCCCTGATCACGGCCATCTCGGCTTCGCGCGTCGAATCGACCAGAAGGAATGTCGGGTCGAGCGGTCGGGCGGCAACGATTGGTCAATCGGCGCAGGACGGGAAACGCTCACCGAAGCTTCTCGGTCGATCGTCTTCGCCTATACTAGCCAGTCGCCGCCTTCCTCTCAGGCGCCGTGGAATCACTGTTTCCAGAAGGACTTACGCATGCGACTCCGATTCTCGAGTCGGTTCGCCGGGCTGCTGATGTCGGCCTCGGCGATCCTCACCTCGACGCCGGCGTTCGGTCAGGATCCGGCGAACCCGGACTTCCCGCCGATCGAACGCGTCACCGAAGGTTACACGAAGGTCGTTTCGACGACCGACGGCAAGCCGAGCTTCTACACGCTCTGGGTCCGCGGCAAGGACAACCAGATGCTGGCCGAGCTGCCGAAGGACTTCGCTCGTCAGAAGCACTTCTTCGCCCTGACCGTGTCGAGCGGCAATCCGTTTGCCGGTCTGCAGTCGGGGGACATGTACGTCTACTGGCGTCAGTACGGCAATCGCCTGGCGCTGATCGCGCCGAATCTCGACATCCGTTCGACCGGCGACAACGAATCGCGGAGCAGCGTGCGTCGTCTGTTCACCGACACCGTGCTGCTCGACGTGCCGATCCTGACCGTCGTTCCCCGAGGCGGCCCGGTGATCGATCTGGATGAGCTGCTGGTCCGCAACGCGACGGTCTTCTTCGGCGAGGAGGGGCGAACCGGTCGTCCTCAGCTGGCTCAGATCGTCAAGAGCAAGGCGTTCCCCGAGAACGTCGAGATCGCGTTCGAGATCCCGGCGGCCGACGGCCACCTGCAGACCTTGTCGTACTCGATCAGCCTGATTCCCGAGACCTCGGGTTATCAGCCGCGCAAGGCGGACGAGCGGATCGGCTACTTCACGACGTCGTATCGCGATCTGGGGAAGTACTCGGATGACGAGGTGGCGGTCCGGTTCATCAACCGGTGGCATCTCGAGAAGCGCGATCCGTCGCTGCGGGTCAGCCCGCCGAAGAACCCGATCGTCTTCTATGTCGAGCACACCACGCCGGTCCGCTATCGCCGCTGGGTCCGCGAGGGGGTGCAGTTCTGGAACACCGCCTTCGAGAAGGTCGGTCTGAGCAACGCGATCGAGGTCTACTATCAGGACGCCGAGACCGGCGCCTACATGGATCTCGATCCGGAGGACGTGCGCTACAACTTCATCCGCTGGCTGAACAACGACATCGGTACGGCGATCGGCCCGAGCCGCGTGAATCCGATGACCGGCCAGATCCTGGATGCCGACATCGTGCTGACCGACGGCTGGATTCGCCATTTCGAGGCGCAGTTCAACGACGTGATGCCGAAGGTCGCGATGGAAGGGATGAACGCCGAGACGCTCGCGTGGCTCGCGACGCATCCGGACTGGGATCCTCGCGTCCGCATGGCCGCTCCGGCCGATCGGGCTCGCGTGATGCGCGAGATCGCGATGGCTGCCTTCGCCGGCACGAGCGGAGCCGACCGGGCCAGCGTCTCGACCTCGCTCCTGGGGGACGAGCCTTGGGACGGACTGGTCGGACGGACGAGCCAGGTCAACGGCTACTGCCTGGCGGCGGAAGGGCGCGCCTTCGACGTCGCCACGATGCGGATGATGCTCTCGATCGCCGCTCAGGAGAATCCGGCGGCGCCGCAGGAGCCGATGCTCGACGGCATTCCGGAATCGTTCGTCGGTCCGCTGCTGGCCGATCTGGTGGCGCATGAGGTCGGACACACGCTCGGCCTGCGTCACAACTTCCGCGCGTCGAGCCTGTACACGCTCGACGAGATCAACAGCGAAGCGATGAAGGGGAAGCCGTTCGCCGGATCGGTGATGGACTACCTGCCGATCAACTTCCGCCTCGAGTCGGGTTCGGCTCAGGGGGACTACGGCATGGCGACGCTCGGCCCGTACGACTTCTGGGCGATCGAGTACGGCTACACCTTCGACAATGATCTGACGAAGGTGCTGGCTCGGGTCGCCGAGCCGGAGCTGACCTATGCGACCGATGAGGATACCGGCGGTCCGGATCCGCTCGCTCGCCGCTACGACTTCACCAAGAACCCGCTCGACTTCGCCCGCGAGCAGCTCCGTCTGGCCGCCTATCACCGCGCTCGGATCCTCGAGCACTACGTGAAGGCGGGAGACAGCTGGTCCAAGGCGCGGGAAGGCTACGAGCTGACGCTCCGCACCCAGGTCGGCGCCACGTCGATGATGGCGGGCTGGATCGGCGGCACGTTCGTCAATCGCGACAAGAAGGGGGATCCGAACGGTCGGGCTCCGCTCGAAGTCGTGCCGGTCGAGCAGCAGCGCGAGGCGCTGAAGTTCATCCTCGAGACGAACTTCCGCGACGAGGTCTACGGCCTCACTCCGGACCTGCTCCGTCACATGACGGCCGACAAGTGGATGGATGACGCGATGGGCGCTTCGCAGAGCCCGGCATGGCCGATCCATGATCGGATCATGGGAATCCAGGCGTCGACTCTGACCTCGCTGATGAATCCGTCGACCCTTCGCGGCGTCTACGACAACGAGTTCCGCGTCGCTCCGGATCAGGACGCGCTGACGCTCCCCGAGCTGATGCAGACGATCCAGACCGAGGTGTGGAGCGAGCTCGGTGCGATCGGCGATCAGCAGTTCACCGCTCGCCAGCCGGCGATCTCGAGCCTCCGCCGCAACCTGCAGCGCGAGCACCTGAGCCGGCTGATCGATCTGATGCTCGAAGGGAACGGTTCGAACGCAGCCTACAAGCCGATCGCGACGCTCGCCCTCGTGCAGCTCCAGGGCCTGAAGGATCGGATCGACGGGACCGTCGGCGGCGCCGGCGACAAGCTCGATCCGTACACCCGAGCCCATCTGGTCGAGGCGTCGATGCGGATCGCCAAGGCGGTCGACGCCGGCTTCGTCTACAACGCCGGAGCCAACGCCGGATCGACGATCCTGTTCCACGCGATGCCGACCGAGCAAGGAGCTCCGGTCGTCATCCCGATGACCGAAGCCCCGGCCTTCCCGCCGGTCGCTCCGGTCGTTCCGGTCGAGGCGACTCCGGCAGTCCCGGCCGCCGAGGGTGGTAACTGATCGTAGCGTTCGCCGGCGGGTCACCGCTCGCGACATTCCTCACGGCTCTGCGGGCCGGTCTTCTCGACGAGACGACCGTNNGTCAGCAAGGGGACTCCGTGCCCAGGGGCGGGTTTCGCTCGACCACCTCTCACGCTTCGCCATGGCGTGGGATGCGCGTCGTCCTCGACGCGCGCGTGCGACTTCGGCCCGTCGAACAACAGCGCTGCGGA
>DMPQ01000312.1 GCA_003455945.1 Planctomycetaceae bacterium | reverse complement strand
GAGGTCGGTCGCACTACGACGGAGGCTGCGACCGGGGGCGATCCCGACGCGTCACCGCGGCCCGATCGTTCGTCAATGCGTTCCGAGCAGATCGGAACTCCAGACGATCGCGGCGACCGGCGATACGGCGATCAGCGAATCGACGACGTCGAGCAGTCCGCCGAGGCCCGGCATCCAGGCGCTCGAATCCTTGATCGTCGCATCGCGCTTCATCAGCGACTCGGCCAGATCGCCGATCATGCCGACGAGCGCCACGAGCAGCCCGTAGCCGAGCATCGCGACGAGCGGAATCGAGCCNNACACGACCGATGCGCACCATCACGCGATAGGCAACGACCGACACCAGAAGCCCGATGATGACGAGCGCCGCGCCCGCGGGTGAGTTGTACGCGCGCGCCGCCTCCGGGCGGGTCTCCAGCAGGAGCAGCACGAGCCAACTGGCGAGCATGCCGCCGATCAGTGCGCCGATCGCTCCTTCGACCGTCTTGCCGGGACTCAGCAGCGGCGTCAGTTTCCGCTTGCCGATCAGCTTGCCGGTCGCGTATGCCGCGGTGTCCGACAGCTTGACGACGGCGATCGTGTGGACGATCGCGATGATCCCCCAGTCGTTCCCCTGAGCGCTGCGCAGCGTGACGAGAAAGCCCATCAGCCCGCCGACGTAGAGCGCGATGAACGACTGGATCGCCAGTCGCTCGATCACCTGGCCCGGTTCGCGATAGCGGGCGATCTCGACGATGACGTACAGTCCGAGTGCCGAAAGGAGACCGAGTGCCACCCAGCCGACTCGACCGACCGGACAGTCGGCCGGATACTCGCGAAACGCCAGGGGGACACAGGCGATTCCCATCACGAGCATCGCACCGAGTTCGGTGACTCCGGGGCGAGCCGCATGCCCCTTGGCGGTGAAGAGTCGCCGCACCTCGTTCGAACCCATCAGCGTCACGACCAGCGCCAGCGGCGCGAGAACCAGGCCGAGGTAGCCGATCGTGCGCCCCAAGGTGTGGTCGATCATCACCAGCGTCACGGCGACGGCGATGATCACGGCGGACGACACCAGTCTCCAACGCAGCACCGGCAACTCCTCGCTCAGTCTCGCTCTCGTTCCGGGACCGGTTCGGCGCCGATCGGCGACGCGCCTTCGCCCGCGACTCAGCGCTCCGCCGTTTCCGGAGCCAGATCGGGAAGACCGCCGTACTTCCGTTCGCGCGTCGCGAAGTCGCGCATCGCCCGGTGCAGATGCGTCAGGTCGAAATCGGGCCAGCAATCTTCGGTGACCCAGAGTTCGGCGTAGCTGAGTTGCCAGAGCAGGAAGTTGCTCAGGCGCATCTCGCCGGCGGTCCGGACCATCAGATCGGGATCGGGCATGCCGCGGGTCGCCAGCGACGACTCGATCGTCGACTCGTCGATCTCGTCGGTCGACATCTCGCCGTCGCGGACCTTGGCGGCGATGGAACGCATTGCATCGACCAGCTCGGCGCGCGCCCCGTAGTTGATCGCCAGGCAGAGCGTCGTCCCGCGGTTGCCGGCCGACATCTCG
The DNA here is from genome assembly GCA_003455945.1 of Planctomycetaceae bacterium. Taxonomy (GTDB): domain Bacteria; phylum Planctomycetota; class Planctomycetia; order Pirellulales; family Pirellulaceae; genus UBA11682. The sequence continues at coordinate 4,847 of DMPQ01000312.1, read as the reverse complement.
ATCGTCCGGTCCATTTCGGCCAGCACGTTCTCCGGGATCCCGTCGCGACGGCCGATCACCTTCAGCCGGACGTCGTTGGCCATCAGCGTCTGGCGCTCTTCGATCAGATACTGTTCGAGCAGCGCCATCAGGAACTCGAGCTCGTGAGCCGGCCGCTTCCAGTTCTCGCTCGACAGGCAGTAGAGCGTGATCTGGGCGAGTCCGAGTCGGGCCGATTCCTCGACCAGACGCCGGACGGTCGAGACCCCTCGACGATGCCCTTCGATCCGCGGCAGCCCGCGGCGGCGAGCCCAGCGGCCATTGCCGTCCATGATGAAGGCGATGTGCTTCGGCAGCCGCTCCGTCGGGATGTCGGGAAAGGTCCGTTCGAGCGTATCCGGCTCGGTCCGATTCACGTCAGGCTCCTCGCGCGGCTGATCGACTCGTTCGGGCGACATCCGGCGGCTCGCCGCCTCGGTCCGAAAGCTCACGCCAACCGACGGAACATCGTCTGGACCCGATCGGGGCCGACCGACACGATCTCGACCGGACGTCCGACCAGTTCCGAAATCCGATCCAGGTACGACCGGGCGTTGCTCGGCAGGTCGTCGTAGTTGCGGATCCCGGTCACGTCGACGTTCCACCCCGGCAGCGTCTCGAAGATCGGCTTGGCGCGGCGCAGCGAATCGACGTGACTGGGGAAGCGAGTCACTGGCTGGCCGTCGATGTCGTAGGCGACGCAGACCTTGATCTCGTCGACGCACGAGAGGACGTCGAGCATCATCATCGCCAGCGTATCGACGCCGCTCAAGCGAGCCGTGTAGCGGACGGCGACCGCATCGAACCAGCCGCAGCGGCGCGGGCGACCGGTCGTCGTCCCGTACTCGCGGCCGACGTCGCGGATCCGCTGGCCGATCTCGTCATGCAATTCGGTCGGGAAGGGACCGCCGCCGACTCGCGTCGAGTAGCACTTGGCGACGCCGATCACCTTGTCGATCCAGCGCGGCGGCACTCCCGATCCGGCACAGACGCCGAGTCCCGAGCTGTTGCTGCTGGTGACGAACGGGAAGGTGCCGTGGTCGATGTCGAGCAGCGCTCCCTGGGCTCCCTCGAAGAGAACCTTGCGCCCCTGCTCGACCGCATCGAGCAGGTAGTGAGTCGTGTCGTCGACCAGCGGACGCAGCTGCTCGGCGAAGGCGCGGTACTGCTCGATGATCCGCTCCGCATCGAGCGTCTCGGCCAGATCGGCGCCCCCCATTCCCGTGATCAGCGTCCGTTTCACGGCGCAGATCGAGCGGACGCGATCGGCGAAGTCGCCGCGGAACATGTCTCCCATCCGGATCGCGTGCGCCCGGCCGACCTTGTCGCGGTAACAGGGGCCGATGCCGCGGAGCGTCGTGCCGATGTTGTCGTCACCGGGAGTCGCCCGGTCGAGCGCCCGGTCCTCGGCCAGATGCCACGGCATCACCAGATGCGCGCGGTCGCTGATCTTCAGGTTGTCGGCGACGCGGATGTCCCGCGCGGTGAGCGACGCGATCTCGTCGAGCAGCGTCGGCGGGTTGAGCACGACGCCGCCGGTGATGACGTTCATCACGTTCGGGTTGAGAATGCCGCTCGGCACATGATGCAGCTTGTAGGTCTTGTCGCCGACGACGACGGTGTGACCGGCGTTGGCGCCCCCTTGGTACCGGACGACCACTTCCTGTTCCGCGGTCAGCAGGTCGACCAGCTTCCCCTTGGCTTCGTCGCCCCACTGCAGACCGATCACGCAAAGTCCGGACAAGGTGGTCTCCTGGCCGATTTCCGGCGGGGATAGGAGAGGTGGGCGCGGCGGGATGACGACCGTCACCGAACCGAGTCGGTCGTACGGCGATCCGCGGCGTCGCGAGGGGAATCGGATCGATTCCGCAACCGGGCGACACCGCCCGGCTCGACACGATCCGGCAGTTTACGAGCGGTCCGAAGGAGGCGTCAACCGAGGGGCGACGCCACCGCGCCGAACCGACTGTCGGAGCTCCTCTTCCCGGCACGCCGCGAAGCCTCCTCGCACGATGCCGCACCGGTCGCCCCAGAGCGGCTCGTTCGACTACATTCCCTGCGGCGGATCGACTATCCTGTCTCCCCTCGCCCCCCCGCACCATCACGAGATCGACCGCTCGGTCAGTCCCTGTCCCGCGAGTCCGCTCGTTCGCCGTCCGAGTCCGATCGCGATTGCCCCTCGCGCATCCGACCGCGGCTGAGTTCTTCGTCACCCTGCATCGCGAGAACCGTGCATGAACCGCTTCCGTGGCCCTCAGCTCTCTCCTGATCAAGGCGGTTCCGGCGGTGGCGCCGCCGCGGACTTCGAGACCGAGATTCGCGGGGCCACGTTCGCCGGTCATCCGACCGGGCTCTTCGCCCTGTTCTTCGCCGAGATGTGGGAGCGGTTCTCGTACTACGGAATGCGGGCCCTCCTGATCTTCTACATGACCAAGGGGTTCCTGCAGTTCGACGACGACATGGCGTACGGGATCTACGGCGCCTACACCGCCCTGGTCTACATGACGCCGTTCTTCGGCGGCATGATCGCCGACCGCTACCTCGGCCCGCGCATCGCCGTGGTTCTCGGCGGCGTGCTGATGGCGGCCGGCCATCTGCTGATGGGAATCGAGAACTCGCTCGCCTTCTATACGGCCCTTGCGCTGCTGATCGCCGGCAACGGTTTCTTCAAACCGAACATCTCGACGATGGTCGGCTCGCTCTACCCGGCCAAGAGTCCGAAACGGGACGGCGGGTTTACGATCTTCTACATCGGCATCAATCTCGGTGCGGCGATGAGTCCGCTGCTGTGCGGCTACATCGGCGAAACCGAGGGATGGCACTGGGGCTTCGGGCTCGCGACGATCGGCATGCTCGTCGGTCTGGCGACGTTCGTGATGCCGACGCTGCTGAGCCAGGGGCTGATCCTGATCGCTGCCGCCGCAGCGACCTACGGGCTGATCTACTACCGCCCCGACAACGCCTTCACTTCGGCCGCCAACTACGTGATGGCGGTCGCGCTGGCGTTCGGAGCGATCTCGGCGGTCATCGCGCTCAGCAAGGGAGGATTGCCGTCGAGCATGGGGTTGCCTCCCAAGGGAGCCAACGTTCCCAAGGCGCTCGGCATCACGCTGGTCGGCACCCTGGTGTCGATCGTCGTCTTCACGCTGCTGGTTTCCGGCTTGTCGATGTTCAACAACGGCGTTCCGGTCTCGGTCGTTCCCGATTCGTACATCAAGAGCCTCGGCGCCGACGATCAGACGGCGGTCAACAAGGTCCTCTCGGTCCTGCTCGGCGAGATCTCGAAGCCGGCCGGTCTCGTCCTGTCGATCACCGGCATCCTGGCGCTCGGCTATCTCGGCTGGGAGATGACTCGCATGGGCAAGATCGCCCGCGAGCGGATGCAGGTCGTCCTGATCCTGACCTTCTTCTCGTTCCTGTTCTGGGCCTTCTTCGAACAGGCGGGGAGCAGCCTGAACAACTTCACCGATCGAAACGTCGACCGCGTTACCGAAACGCGGACCGTCGCTCAGGAAGAGGTCGGCCAGTCGATCCGCCTGCAGCCGACTCAGGAGCAGCTCGGGTTCTCGCGAGGCCCCTGGACGCTGACTCGCGAGACGTTCGATGCGCTGAAGAAGGACGAGAACCTGGAGGACGAGAAGGACATCGCGCTCCTGTGGGTCGTCACTGCCGAACAGGTCGGCAGGACGATGAAGGTGCGCGAGGACAAGCCGGCCGAAGGAGCGACCGCTCGCAAGCTGGTCGACCGAACGCTGGCCGAAGGAGACATCGGTCAGACGATCCGCTTCGTGCCGACCGAGGACTGGATCGGCCAGACCAGCGGCGGCGCGATGTTCACGCTGACGCATCTGACGGTGCTGCGCGAGGTGTTCTCGGAGCCGGCCTTCGAGATCGACTGGAACGTCCAGCCCGACAACGTCGGGATGGGAGTCGCGGAGCAGAAGTCGGAGATTCCGGCGTCGTTCTTCCAGGCGATCAACCCCGGCTTCATCATGATTCTGGGGCTCGTCTTCACGACGCTCTGGACGATCCTGGCGAATCTGAGGCTCGAACCGAGCACGCCGATCAAGTTCTCGCTCGGCCTGATCCAGCTCGGCCTCGGTTTCTACTGCTTCTATATGGGAGCGGCTGCGGCGACCGAACGCGGTATGGTCGCGATTCCGTACCTGGTCTTCGGCTACCTGTTCCAGACGACCGGCGAACTCTGCCTGTCGCCCGTCGGTCTGTCGATGGTGACCAAGCTCGCTCCCAAGGTGCTGGTGAGCACGGTGATGGGGAGCTGGTTCCTGGCGACCGCGCTGTCGCAGTACCTGGCCGGCATCATCTCGAAGTTCACCGCGGTCGGGCACGGCGGCGAAGGGGAGAAGCTGATCCCGGTTCCGAGCGAGACGGTGAACGTCTACGGAGGCGTCTACTATCAGATCGCGATCGCCGCCATGATCGCCGGCGGTATCTGTCTGCTGCTCTCGCCGGTCCTCTCCTACTGGATGCACAAGGACGCCGAGACGGACGACGACGGCGGATCGGCCCGAGGGCACTGATCGGTCTGATCCGACCGAGTTGCGATCGGGACCNNCTCGTCCTCGGTCGGCGTCGTTCGGCCGAGGGCCGAGACGCTGGTCCGGCCCGCTTCGCTCCTCTTCCTGGATCTGCCCGGCATGCCGATCGACGTCGCCTGTTCCGCCTGCGGCAAGAAGTACCGAGTTCCGGACAACCTGGCCGGCAAGGCGGCGAAGTGTCAGGCCTGCGGGGCGATGATGCGGATCGGCGGCGGAGCGTCCGGATCCGGAGCGGCGCCCGCGCTTGCAGCTCCCGGTCGTCCCGCTGCG
>DMPQ01000410.1:226-18783 GCA_003455945.1 Planctomycetaceae bacterium | reverse complement strand
CCCACGTGAACGGCTCGGCCACGACGGGGCGACACCGATCCAGTCGCACTACGACAACGCACGGTTCGAGAAACGCTCGGGGAGAAGCGCATCGAGGTCGAGCCAGCGGCGCTGCTCGGGGTGCGCGACGTCGATCAGGACGATCGGCAATCGCTCGGTGAACTCGACCAGCACCTGGCGACAGGCGCCGCACGGCGAGACCCCTCCGCGCGACGCGATCGCCAGCAGGATCCAGCGGTCGACCCGTTCGACGATCGCTCGCTGTACGGCGGTCCGCTCGGCGCACTGCGTCAGCGAATAGGACGCGTTCTCGACGTTACAGCCGGCGATGATCCGACCGTCGACCGACAGCAGCGCCGCCCCGACCGGAAAACCCGAGTACGGCGCGTAGGCCGCTTCGCGAGCGGCGAGTGCCGCGGCGATCGTCGCTTCGATTCGGTCCGGAGCGATCCCGCTCGGTTCGATCGACTGCGGCGCGGAGTTCGACATCGATCCGGACTCCGCAACTCACGGCAAGTCACTCACCGCGAAGACCTCGCCGCAACGTCCCTCGCGTCGACGCCTCAGTCGGGATAGGTGATCTCGAGGATCTCGAAGACGATCTTCCCCTTGGGGACCGCGATCTCGGCTCGATCGCCGACTCGCTTCCCCAGCAGGCCCTGACCGATCGGGCTGGTGACCAGATACTTCCCCTGGTCGTAATCCTCGTCGCCGGCACCGACCAACGTGAACGTCTCTTCGTCGTCCAGGTCGACATCCAGCACGCGGACCGTCGCGCCGAAGGCGACTTCATCGCGCGGCAGCTTCGTCTCGTCGACGATCGTGGCTCGCGACAGCTTCGACTTGAGCGCGTTGACCTTGGCGGTCAGCATCCCGAGCGTCTCGCGCTGTCCGTGGTACTCGGCGTTCTCGCGCNNCCCATCGTCGAGTAGCCATATTCAAGGTGATAGCCCTTCGGATCGCGCGTTCGCCAGCGCCTCGCGCACGATCGGCATCTCTTCGTTCTCCAGCCGCTCGATCTCGGCTCGGATCTTCGCGTAGCCGGACGCCGTCATCGGGATGTAGTCGCTCATCTGACTCGCTCTCCGCAACGGGACGCTTCACCCCGCGAGGGGCCGAACGTCCGCAAGAACCTGTCGGTCGAGACCGCCGTTCCCGCAGCCGGGAACCGCTCGACTTCCGAGAACGTCGAGTTCCACNNCGTGATGGATTTCGGGGAGACTCGGACGGCGATCGGGAGCGCCATTCGGATACCGTCGCCTCGTCCGAACCGGACGGCGCGCGGACCGACGACGCCTGCTCACTTCGCCGTCGGCATTGTCTCGGAATCCCCCGGCAAAGTAAAGCCGAAACCGGGTCGGATCGTCCCTTGAACCCCGACGACTCGTCGGGGGAGCGATACAATCGATGTTCGGGCTCAGCGGACGAGGAACGATCGTCTTTCTCCGGCCCTTGCCCCCCTCGGACGAACGCGGAGCGGGAGTCGATCCCGTGCAGCCCATGCGCTCCCCCTGGCCTNNAGTGGACGCTGCCGTTCGCGGCCGTCGTGCTGCTGCTGGCGATCGTCGGAACGGTTGCGGGCCAGGAGGACCTCCAGCCGCTCGGCTATCGCGATCCGTCGCTGATCGTCGATGCGGGAGTCGGTCTGTGGAGCTGGCCGATCCCTTGCGACCATGATGGTGACGGCGATCTCGATCTGCTGGTCAGTTGTCCCGACAAGCCGTTCAACGGTCTTTGGTTCTTCGAGAATCGCGGGGCGATCGATCCTCGCGATCCGGCGATGCCGATCTTCGAACCGCCGGTTCGACTGGACGAGGGGCGAACGAACGTCTTTCCCAGCTACGACGGCGAACGACCGATCGTGCTCGAGCCTCAGCGGATCCACCGCGACGTGATCGCCGACGGCTGGCGAGCCGGTGAGGCGTTCGGNNTGAGGCGTTCGGCCCGTCGAGCGACACGCTTCGCGCCGCTCGACCGCGTCATGATCAACGAGCGCTGGCCGACCTGGATGGCGACGGTGACGACGACCTGATCGCGGCGGTCGAGGACTGGAGCGACTACGGCTGGGACGGCGGCTACGACGAACAGGGCGAGTGGCTCGCCGGTCCGCTTCGCGGGCGGATCTTTCTGGTGCCGAATCTCGGGACCGATGCCGATCCGATCTGGGGAGAGGCGGAACGGTTGCTCGCCCCGTCGGGGCCGCTCGAGACGTTCGGCATGTCCTCGCCCAGCGCACGCGATTGGGACGGCGACGGCGATCTCGATCTGCTCTGCGGCGAGTTCCTCGATGGGTTCACCTACTTCCGCAACGACGGCGACCGGACTCGGCCGAAGTTCGCCGACGGCATTCGCCTGAACGACGATCGGGGTCGTCCGCTGACGATGGACCTGCAGATGATCGTGCCGGTGGCGTTCGACTGGGATCGCGACGGCGATCAGGATCTGATCGTCGGCGACGAGGACGGGCGGATCGCCTGGCTCGAGATGGTCGGCGTCGACGAGCAGCAGGTCCCTCGCTTTCGCGCTCCGCGCTACTTCCGACAGCGAGCCGCCGATCTGAAGTGCGGCGCCCTCGCGACTCCGTGCGGCATCGACTGGGACGGTGACGGCGACGACGATCTCGTCTGCGGCAACACGTCGGGTCGGATCTGGTGGTTCGAGAATCTCGACGGGGGGAATCCGCCGACGTGGGCGGCGCCGCGTGCATTGCAGATCGACGGCAGCGATCTGCGGATCCAGGCGGGACCCAACGGCTCGATCCAGGGGCCGGCCGAAGCGAAATGGGGCTACACGACGCTGACGGTCGCTGACTGGGACGGCGACGGCACGCGTGACGTGATCGCGAATTCGATCTGGGGGCGAGTCGTCTGGTATCGCCGCGTTCCGGGAGACGATCCGACGGTCATGGAAGCCGCTCGCCCGGTCGAAGTCGATTGGTCCGGCGAGCCTCCCAAACCGTTCTGGACCTGGTGGCAGCCCGAGCCGAACGAGTTGGTGACGCAGTGGCGAACGACTCCGGTCGCGATCGACTGGAACGACGACACGCTGGTCGATCTGGTGATGCTCGACCACGAAGGGTACCTGGTGCTCTTCGAGCGAATCGAGCGCGACGGTCGGAGGATCCTGGCACCGCCGCGACGGATCTTCGTGGCGAGGGAACCCTCTCGGTTCGATCCGCAAGGGAATCCGGTTCCGCGTGCCGCGCCGACGCCGGACGGCGGCGCTGCCGAGGCCACTCGCATTACGGGCGACTCGCAGTCCCTCGAGCCGCAGGAACTCGAACCGCTCCGGCTGAACGTCGGCGAGCGAGGCAAGAGCGGCCGGCGGAAACTCCATCTGGTCGACTGGAACGGTGACGGCCGTCGCGATCTGCTCGTCAACGGACGGAATGCGAGTTGGTTCGAGGGGAGTCCGCTGCCCGACGGCCGATGGCGATTCGAGTTTCGAGGGGAGCTGTTCGCGAGGCCGATTTCGGGACACACGACGAGCCCGACCACCGTCGACTTCGATCGCGACGGGATTCCCGAGGCGGTGATCGGCGCCGAAGACGGGCGGCTCTATTTCGCCCGGCACCCCGAGGCGCCAACGGACCCAACGGAACGCTGATGTCAGGCTGGTTCGTTCATCCCGAACTGCTGCTGATCGCGCTGGCGGCGCTGATCCCGTGGTGGCTGGCGCGGCGAGCGAAGACCGAACCGGTGGTGGTTCCGTGGGGAGCGATGCGCTGGCTCGAAGGGGCCATGCGATCGACACAACGAGTCCCGCGGCGTCGCTGGCGCACCGCGCTTCTCCGTTCGCTCCTGCTCGTCGCCGTCGCTGCGGCCGTCGCGATTCCGCGAACGAGCGAACTGCCGGCGCTCGGTCCGTGGTCGCGGGCCGAGCCGAGGACCTGGTGGATCCTGGTCATCGACGACGGGCCCCAATCGACGTATGTGCCCCGCGAGGTGCCGCTGGTCGGACCTCCCCGCTCGCGACTCGATCAGGCGATCGCCGAAGCGGAAGCGATCCTCCTCGAGGCGCCACCGTCGGATGCCTTTTCGCTCGTCTCGGCCACGGCGCCGCTGCCGCAGCGCTCGGTCGAACCGTCGGTCGATCGCGACGCGCTGCGCCGGCGACTGGCCGGCTGGCGTTCGACGCCGCATTTCGGCGACCTCGACGGAACGATCGCGGCGCTGGCCGAACAGTTCGATGCNNGTTCGATCGGCTCGGAGACTCCGGACGACCTTACGATCGGATCGAACTGATCGTCTGGTCGCACCGCCGATCGGCGGCCTGGACGGGGAACACCGAGCTGCCGCCTCGACTGACGCCGCAACGCCTGGGAAAGCTCGGTGCGGTCCGTCTTCGCGATTGGGGAACCGTGGCGGACGGGAACGTCGCCGTGACCGACATCTCGGGAGTCGGCGGGCCGAAGTTCCCGGGAGAGACGTTTCCGGTCTGGGTCACCGTCGTCAATCGCGATCCGACTCGCCCGGCACTCGGGACGCTCCGCTGGCGAGTCGATGACCGACCGCGCGGCGAGCGACCGTTCGAGCTCGAGCCGGGCGAACGTCAACGGATCCGGATCGAACTTGCGGCTCCCGAAGTCGGCCGCCACGCGATCGCCTGTTCGATCGATGCCGATCCGCTCCCGCTCGATTCGACCTGCTGGGAAGCGTTCGAAGTGATCGATCGCCTGGAGCTTCGCCTCTGGTCGCGCGACGAACGCGAGATCGATGCGTTTCGCGCCTGGGCCGCCGCCCGCAGCATCGCGGGGCGNNTGAGCCGACCGCCGTCGGCCAGGTCGTGCGCGTGATCGGCACGATCGACGAACCGACCGACGCTCAGCGCGATGAACTACGGCGCCGTCTGGAGGCGGGTGAGGGGCTGATCGTCGCCTGCGGAGCGGAGCGATCGCCCGAGTTCTGGGAGAGGCTGATCGACGTCCCTCTCGGTTCATGGCGACCGACCGCCGCGGCCGACGAGTCGACTCGAGTCGCCGACGATCCTCCCGATGGTTTTCGGATCTTCGAGCCGGACGATCCGACGCTCGCCGCAACCCCGATCTGGCGACAATGGGAACGGGTCGAGCCGTGGCCGGGCGAGTGGCGAGTCGCGATGCATCGCGGCGAGCGGCCGCTGGTCGCGCTGCGCCGCGTCGGTCGAGGGACGCTGGCGCTGCTGACGACTCATTGGGGAGCGGTCGAACCGGAGCAACTCGGCGCGACGGACGAGACGCCGAACGTCTGGTCGGCGCTCGCCTGGTGGCCCAGCTTTCCGCCGCTCCTGCTCCGGTCGATCGACAGCGTTCAGGCGGGACTTCCGCGCGAGCGGACCACGTTCGGTCGCCTCAGCCGCCGCGAAGCAGCGGAGCGGACACCGAAGTTCCGAACGGTGCTCGGAGCGGATCTCGGCACGGCGCGCTCGCCGTCGAACGATAGGAACCAGGACGAGATCGCAGACACGGAAGCTCCCGGCATCGACGAACTGCCGACGGCCTCGGGGGGCACGCGCTGGATCGTGCGCAATCTCGCCCCAGACGCCACGGCTCTCGGTACCTCCGTGTTCGCGACCGGATGGAGCGAGGTCGGTTCGCCGCTCGGGAACGGGACGTCGGACGATCCGCGGCGAGATCGAGCCGACATCGCGACGTTCCTGGCATTGGCACTGATCGGCCTGGTGCTGCTCGAGGGGGTGATGACGCGGCGCGAGCCGAACGGGCGATTGCCGCAACGAACGACGAGAGAGTCGCAGGGCATCGAAGGGACTCCGCCGACACTCGGCCTCGCGATCGCGAACCCGCTGCTCGCACAGACCTCGGAACTCCCCGTCACCTCACGACTGCTGCCGACGTGGGAGGGTTTCCCTTGGCTGGCTCTGCTGCTGGCTGTGGCAATCGGCGCGGCACTGGCTTGGTTGGCGCGTCACGAAGCGCTGACGTCACGACGGCGCGCCGCACGCTGGCTCCGCTGGCTCACCCTCTTATCGCTGGCGGTGGCGGCAGGGGGCTGGATCGAACGCCCGACGATCGAAACGCCGGCGCGGGTCGCCTTGCTGGTCGACCTCTCGGCCAGCATGTCGCTTCCGGACGACGAGCGGCTGTTGTCCGCCGAGCGATCGAACGGCAACGTCCCGAGCGGTCCGACGCGCCTGGAGCGAGTCGTCGGTCCGTTGCGTTCGACCGATGACTGGCCGGCGCGATGGGGAACGGAGCGGGCTCCGGAGTGGTACGTCTTCGGCGACTCGCTCGAACGACTCGAATCATGGCCCGAGTTGCTTGCGGCGACCGAGACGCCCGACCGGACCGAGACGTCGCTCGGTCAGATCGTTCGTGAACTGAGCGACGAACAAGGTTCTCCCGGTCCGAGCGCCATCGTCCTTGTTTCGGACGGCGTCGCGACCGACGGCCTCCCGCCGTCCGCCTGGGAAGAGTCGCTGCGACAATCGGGCATTCCTTGGTTTCCGGTCCGGCCGAGCGAGTTCGTCCGACGACCGCGAATCGAACTGCAGGTCGAGCCGGCTCCCGAGGTCCTGGTCGTCGGCGAGACGCTGTTGTCGCGGGCGACGATCCGCTCCTCGACGCCGCTCGACGTTCCGATCATCGTCCGATGGATCGATTCCGAATCGGGGCGGACCCTCGCGCAGGTCGATCGCGCGAGCGCCGTCGACCCGGGGACGCTCGAGTATCAGGCGTCGATCGACGTCGATCGTCCCGGGCAGCTGCGGTGGGAGGTGCAGGCGATCGACCCTCGCGACGATTCGTCGCTCGGACCGTCGCGCACGATTCGCTTCGAGGCGAGGGAGCAGATCCCGGAAGTCCTGCTGGTCGCCGGCGAACCGTCGTCGGAGTATCGCTATCTGAAACATGCCCTCGAACGAGCGACGAACCCGCATACCGCCGCGGCCGCATTCGCGGTCACCTGCCGCCTGCAGTCGGCCGACTTCGGCTTCGAGCGGACCGATCGGAGCGCGACCGAAACGTTCCCGACGACCGACGAAGAGCTGGCTCGCTTCGACGTGATCGTCCTCCTCGTACCGATCCTGTCGGCCCAAGATCCCGCGCGAGGGCTGACGACCGATGATCTCGATCGTTTGCGTCGTGCGGTGGCCGACGATGCGGCGAACCTGATCGTCGTCGCCGGCCCGGCCACCGATTTTCGCCCCTGGCGCGGCTCCCCTCTCGAACCGTTGCTGCCGTGTCGAATCGAAGACCTGATCCGAGTCGACGCGACGTCAGGAGAGCGAGAACCGCTTCGACTGGAGCCGACGCCGCTCGGACTGGCGACCGCACCGCTCCGCTTCTCGAATCGGGCGACCGACATCGAACGGGAAGGGGGCATCGAACGACCGTCGAGCGTTGCCGATTCCTATCGGCCGCAATTGAGCTTCCTCCTCGGCGTCTCGCGGCTGCGACCGGGAGCCCGACCGCTCCTCGCGCTGTCGCCGAGTGACGGGTTCGACGTGCCGCCGATCGGACTGGTGCTGCAGCCGTTCGGACGCGGCGAAGTACTGTACCAGGGGTTCGACGAGGCCTATCGACTTCGGCAGCGCGCCCCTGACGATCGCTCGTCGCGCTACTGGGTACAGTGGATCCGGCAGTTGGCTCGCCATCGCTGGCTCGATCGCCACCGAGGACCGCGTCTGTCGGTCGATCGGGAAGAGGTGCGAGTCGGCGACTCGATCGGGATCGTCGTCACCTCCGCCGGCTCGCCCGACGGCGTCGCACCATCGATCGAAGTGCTCGGCCCCGACGGCTCGCGCGGAACGATCGTCGCCGACGAGTTCGCGGGAGAAGCGAGTCGCCAAGCAGCTCGGTTCGATGCCCGAGTTCCGGGACGCCATCAGGCCCGACTGATCGGTAGCGAGGAAGGGGAGGGGGTCGCGGTCGACTTCGACGTGCTCCCCGAGCGGACCGAAAGCGACCCTGTTCCTGCGGACATCGGGCGGCTCGAACGGATCGCGGAGCTCTCGGGAGGCCGGCTGATCGACGCCTCGCAACTGTTGTCCCCCGCGGACTGGCTTCCGGCGGTCGAGAGATCGCGACGTTCCGCCGGGGACGATCGCCCGATCTGGTTGCGGCGTTCGGTTCCGCTGCTCTTCGGACTGTGGATCGTCGTGCTGTTGGTGACGGAGTGGTGGCTGCGAGGGGACTGACGAACTTCGGATGACGTGATCGCNNAGCCGATACGGACAAGGCGATCGTCAGGCGACTGAGTCGGACCGCGACGGCGATCCGAACCTTTCGACTGCTGCGCGCGCTCTGTCTGGTCGTCGGCCTGACGATCATCGTCGGCCTGGTCTTGGCGACGGTCGATTGGTGGGTCCGGTTCGAGAATCGACCGAGTCGCTGGATCGCCACGCTCTCGCTGCTTTGGGCCAGCATCGTTGCGATGCGCCAGTGGATCGGACCGGCCTGGAGCGAGTCGCTCGATCCGGTTCGCGTCGCTTGGCTCATGGGTCGACGCCGCCCCGATCGCTTCGACGCCCAGTTCGTCGCCGGAGTCGCCCTCGCTTGGGAGCGTGCGACGACGGTCCGAGAATCCCGACGAGCGCGAACGAGTTCCCGGCCGCCGCGAACCACGCGTGACGACGCCGCTCTCGTGTCGAGCGTGATCGCGACGACGTGGCACCGTCTGATCGATTGGCATCCGCTGCGCGAACTTCGTTGGACGTCGCTGGTCGCACCGTTGCTGCTGATGGTCGGCGCTATCGCGGCCCCGACGCTGATCGCCGTGAATTCTCCGTCGACCTTCGGTGTCGGGGTGATGCGACTGATCAACCCGGTCGGTCGGTACCGTTGGCCGACGCGGCATGATCTGTTGCTGCTCGATCCGGTCGCGGTGATCGCTGCCGGGACCGAAGCGGAGGTGACAGTGGTCGATCGCCGCCGGCGACTGAATGCCATCGTCCGTTTGGAGTGGGAGACGGACGAAGAGCCGAAACGGAGCGGTGCGGTCGAAGGCCGCTCGGAAGATGGTTCATCGGTCTCGCTCCGATTGCCTCCCGCCAGCCGCGACCTTCGAGTTCGGGCGCGAGCGGCCGATTCGGTGACCGGGTGGCGACGGATTCGAGTCGTTCCCGAAACGCGACTCGTCGACTGGACCTGGACGGCGTTCGGTCCGAGCTGCCGGACCTCGGTACCGACCGTCGCGACGGGGAATGCCTCGCTACCGCGAGGCGCCGAGCTGAGCGGCGAGGGGAAGGTCGGTCGCCCGCTCTCCGCTGCTCGACTGGTCTTCGCGGGAGAGGCGTCGATCGATACCGCGGTGCCGCTCGACCTCTCCCTCGACGGTCTCGAGATCCGACTGTCGCGCGATGCCGGAGTCATCCTGGACAAGACGACGAACGTGCGGTTGGTCTGGGTCGACCGGGAGGGAGTACCGGGAGGTTCGGACACGATGATGTTGACGGCGTCGGACGATCCTCCGCCGCTGGTCGAGAGAATCGACGACGAACTGCGATGGGACGATCGGATCGTCTTGCCGATCGGTTCGATCTGGTCCATGCGACTGAGCATCGCCGACGAGCAGGGATGGAGCTCGCTGTCGCTCGAGCAGGTGTCGGCGGAAGCGAAGACGAACGAGTCAGCCGATCGGACCGATGCCTTGCCGCCGAGCGACTCATCGGGACGGATTCTCTGGAGCATCGAAGCCGAACCGGAAGACGAATCGACTCGAACGAACGGCGCCGCGAAGCGATCTTTCGATCTCTCGCTGCCGGTCGATCTGCTTGACGTCCCGGTCACGAACGATCCGAACGACGGCGCTCCGTCGGGGATCGTCGCGATGCGAGCGATCGGTCTCGATCGCTGCGGCGGAAGAGGGATCGCCGGACCGTGGGAAGTCGAGGTGGTGACGCGCGAGACGTATGCCCGTCGGCTGGAACGAGTCTGGGGTCGAAGCTCGGAGGAACTTCGGGAGTGGCGGCGNNCGACCGCCCCGCCGCGGCTCGGGGCGAGCAGCGAACCCGTCGCGCCGCGGAGCGTCTGGAGGGGAGTCCGAACGGCCCGTTGCCGATCGCGCTGCAGATCGTCCGTTGGGGAGAGCGTCACGGCCTGGAACGGACGGCGATCGTCGCTCGCATGCGCCGCGCCGAGCGGACGCTGCGTGTCGATCTGCTCGGACCGATCGCGTTGCAGCAATCGCGTTATGCCGCTCTGCTCGGTCCCATGTCCGAGAACGACGTTTCTGGAGTCGAATCGCGACGTCGGCGCTGGCTCGAGCTTGCCGACGGATGGCGCACGATTCTCGAGACGGTCGATCGTCTGATCGAGTCCTCGGCCGGCGAGGACCGCGCCGCTCGTCTCGGACGACTGCGCGCGATCGCGGATCGGCAGGNNGGCAGGCGGAACTGACCGGCGCGTCGATCGAGGCGATCGGTCGAGCGGCGTCGGGGACCGCTGCGGCCGAGCTCTCCGCCGAGTCGCAACGGAAACTCGCCGAGGAGCTCGAGCGATGGATGACCGTCGATGCTTCGGCGCTCGACGAACGATCGCAGGACGAACTCCGCTCGATCGTTCGGGAGCGGATCGCCGAAGCGATGCGAACGGCGGCCGGTCACCTGGCCGAACGTCGTCCCGGTTCGGCTTTGCCGCTGCAGCAGCGGTCGCTCGAGGCACTGCGCCGCATCGTCGCGGCCGACCTTGCGAACGATCCATCGCAGGCCCGAGACGATGCGACCGAGCGGGCGGAGCGGCGGAACGCGACGCGGCGCCGAATCGCCGGTTCCCGTCGCGAGGTGTCGCGTCTGATCGAGCGGTTCGAGATCTGGAGCGAAAGTGATCCGAGCCTGAACGATCGCGAGCGACGAGCCGACTTGTCGGGCACGGCGCGGCGCCTGTCCGACGAGCTGCAGCGCATGGTCGCAGGAGCCTCGGATGACGGCGCGACGCTGCAAGAGCGTCTGGGAGAAGCGGCCGAAGCGCTGGAGCAGGGAGCGACCGCGATCGAGCAAGGGGAACGCGACGCGGCGCGCGAGCATCTCGATCGGGCGCAGGCCGCGTTGTCGGAAGCGGCCGAAGCGGCCTCTATCGAAGCGGCTGACGACTCGGCAGTCGATGCCTCGCCCGAGAATCCGGATGATGCCTCGCACGATCCCTCCACAGGCGAACGACAGATCGAACAGCGAATCGCCGCATGGAGCGAGCGACAACTCGGTATCGCCGACGAACTGCATGCCGGTCCCCCCGCCTCGGATGGCACTCCCTCGGATCGATCCGCGGACGGACCGAGTCTCTGGTGGCGCAGCGTGGCTCGGCGCGAAGCTTCGTTGGCCGACGAACTGCGACGGTTCGTCGACGAGCCGATCGTCGCGACCGAACTTCCCGTGCTCGGGTTCGAGATCCGAGAGATCGCCGACGAGATGGTCGCTCTTGCGGAACGACTGGAACGGATCGCCGAGTCGACTCGAACGGAGAATCCCGACGAGTCGACCGAAGCGGCGGACGAGTTCGATCCGGCGACCGTTGCCGAGCGGATCGCAAGACGTCTGTCGGATCTGCTCGCGACGACGGGGCCGACGGTTCGCGAACCCGACGATGGCGGAACGTTGGTCGTCGATCCGGGTCAAGTCGGCGGAGACGCTCCTCAGGCGCCGGTGTTGCCGAGTGCCTTGCGTGCAGAACTGGTCCGACTTCGGCGAGCTCAGCAGCGTCTGAACGAACGGACGATCGCGGTGCGCGACGAGACGGCACTCGCTGACAGGACGCCCGACGATGCGACACCGGCGGACGAGCGGCTTGCGATCGAGGCGCGACGATTGGCCGCATCGCAGCGTGGCTTGTCCGACAGTGCGATGCGGCTGGTCGAACGCCTGACCGCGTCGTCGGAGTCTCCACCGACAGCGCCGCCCGGGAATTCCGAGCTTCCGGGGCTTCCGGGCCTCCCCGGGCTGCCGAACGATCCGGAGTCGAACGAACGGTCACCGGAAACGGACGACGCCGACGAGAGCGAGCGACGTCGTACGATCGCCGAATCGTTCGAGCCGGTGACGATCAGCATGGAGGAGGCGACGAGCCTGCTCGAGCGAGTCGAGATCCCGCCGGCGATCGCCGCTCAACAGCGAACGATCGAAGCGCTCGATCGTTGGCTCGGCGGCGCCGAACAACCGGATCGCGGCGGTTCCGGCAGCAACGCCTCGAGTTCGGCAGGGAGCGAGAGCGGCGTGACGGCGGTCAGCGTACCGGCCGATGCGATCGAGCGACTGCCGACGATCTGGCGAGTCGATTCAGGAGCGTGGGGACATCTCCCCGAACGCCTGCAGCGGAGCCTGGGGGTCGGGATCGACGACGCCTGGATCCCCGGCTACGAAGGGCTGTCGATCGAGTACTTCCGGCAGTTGGGGCGGCGCGAGGAATGAGCGACGGCACACAGGATCAACGCGAAAGCGGACGCTCCGCGACGCGGCGCGAGTGGCTCCGCCATCTCGCTGCCGCCGCCGGCGGGACCTTCGGCGTCCCGGTGTCGTCGGCCTTCGCCTGGCCGCTCGCTCCGTTTCGTCGAACGACGACCACCGGTTCGGACGAAGCGATCGATGGTCGAACGAACGACGCGATCGAACGAGGCTTGGCATGGCTCGTCGCGCGTCAGAACGACGACGGCTCGTTCGGTGACGGCGACTATGCCCGGAACACCGGCGTCTGTGCGATCGCCGGCATCGCGTTCGCGGCGGAAGGGAGCTTTCCCGATCGAGGGCGCTTCGGTCGGCCGCTACGAAGAACGGTCGAGTTCCTGCTCTCTCAGGCCGACGCGACCGGCCTGATCTCGAACCCTCAGTTCCGCAGTCGCGGACCGATGTACGAACACGGTTTCGCCACGCTGCTGATGGCCGAGTTGCTCGGCAACTGTCGCGTGCCCGGATTGCCGGAAACGCTCCAGCGCGCTGTCCGGACGATTCTCGATTCGCAGAACGATGAAGGGGGCTGGCGCTACCAACCGGTGCGCGACGATGCCGACGTTTCGGTCACGGTCGCTCAGGTGATGGCGCTGCGAGCCGCTCGAAACGCCGGACTGTTCGTGCCGGACGAGACGGTGACGCGCGCGGTCGACTACCTGAAGCGAGCTCAGAATCCCGACGGCGGTTATCGCTACCTGAGCTCGGAAGGGGAGAGTGCGTTTCCGCGTTCGGCGGCAGCGATCGTGGCGCTCTACAACGCCGGCATCTCGTCGGGCCCGGAAATCGATCGAGGCCTGACCTATCTGCAGGGATTTCCTCCACGAGCCGAACCGGGACCGCTGCCGAGTCACTTCTTCTACGGCCACTACTATGCCGCTCAGGCGATGTGGCACGCCGGGGGCGAGGCTTGGCGCAACTGGTATCCGGCGATCCGCGACCTGCTGCTCGACCGTCAGACCGAGAGCGGCCGCTGGGACGATCTGCTCTCGCCGATCTACGCCACCGCGATGGCGACGATCATCCTGCAGATCCCCAACGACCTGCTGCCGATCCTGCAGCGATAGCCGAGCGGTCGCGCGACGGACGGCGTCGAGTCTGCGTGGGCCCGCGTCGTCCNNCCGAAGCGCAGCGCCGGGATCTCCGTGCCTCAACGGCCTGAAGCGCCAATCGCAGGGGCTCTATCGCAGACGATGCGACCGGGGTCGGTCGCACTACGACGATTTCGGCCTTCGCTTACTCGCCGGCGGCGGCTTTGGCCTTCGCTTCTTCGGCAGCGCTCGTTTCCGGGTTCGGAGTCGCGTCTCCTTCGACGTCTCCCAGCATCCACTTGATCCCGCCGAGCAGCGAGGCCATGTAGGTCGGGTTGGTCCAGACGTCTTCGCGATGCCCCAGACTCATGTGCATCACCTTGCCGTCGCCGTAGTTCTTGACCCAGAGAATCGGCACGTGATACGGCTTCTTCAGCGACGTCTTCTCCATGTTCAGACTCATCAGCACCCGCACCTTCTCGGGCTGCCAATTCTTGAACTGGTAGATCTCGTCGGTGATCTCGAACGCCTCGCCCCACGGCTGCGACGCGGGATGCTCGGTGTCGTGCACGGTGATCGAGACGGTGTCGCCGGCGTTCCACGGGTGACCGTCGAACGTCCCGCCGAGCGCATCCCAATACGGCTCGTAGTTGTGGAACGTGTCGGCCGCCGAGTGAGTCCCGATGAAGCCGTGCCCCGGCTGCTTCAGCCAGTCGTTGAAGAAGTACTCGAGATCCTCCTTGGCGATCGGCAGGTCGCCGGTCGTGTAGAAGAGGACCAGATCGTAGTTCTGCAGCTTCTCGCGCGTGAAGTCGGCAGCGGCGTCCTGCGTACAGTCGACTCGAAAGGCGTTGCTCGAAATGCCGAGTTCGGTGATCGCCCGCTCGGCCGGCGACAGCATCCCCTCGGGGCGCGAGACGCTACCGTGCTTGAAGCCGGCGCTCTGAGTCACCATCAGCATGCGGCGAGGGGCTCGCGCGGCCGGTTCGTCCGCTCCCGCAATCGGAACGAGACCGAACAGCGCCACGAGCGTCAGGCCGAGCCAGCGCGAGAATCGGCGAGAATCGAACGACATCAGGAAGGACTCCGAGGTGCAGGGGGAGGGGCGGCAGCCGACGACCGTTCGGGCCGACCGACGTTCGATTCTACCGGAGGGCGAGTCACCGATGCCAACCGTTCCGGATCCGAACCGCGCCACCGCGTCGTGTGTCGGCTCCCCTCAACGCGACCGAGACGATTCGCCGAGTCGGGCGACCTGCGGCTTGCGTTCCCCTCCCTCGAACGTCTCCAATTCGTCTCATGATCAAGGCAAGCGACGTCAAGTTCGCCCGACCGGCCGACGAACTGCGGCCTCCGACTCACGCGCCCCCCGGCCCGATCGCGTCGTTCCTGCATCGGGCCTTCTGGATCGGGATCGCGATGCTGACGATCGGACTGCTGCTGATCGGTTCGCTCTGGCAGGCGAGTCAGGTGGAGCCGGAGTTCTATCGCGAGGCGCTGGAACGGTCGGACGAGTCGGAAGTGCAGGGGAACGCCGAACTGCTGTCGAGCACCGCGCAAGTCGCCGAGAAGATCGACGGCTCGGAGCCGTGGGAGCTGACGGTGACCGAGGCGCAGGTCAACGGTTGGCTCGCGCTCGAACTCCCCGACCTGCTGGCTCAGCGCGGCGTGTCGGGAGTCGAAGAGCCGCGCTGCCGGATCGACGAGAACGGCATTCGCTTGGCCTGCCGCTGGTCCGCCAGCGGGATCGGAGGGGTGCTCGTGCTGCACTGCTATCCGGTGCTCGACGCCGAGCACGAGGCGCTGGCGATCGAGTTGCGAGGACTGAAGAGCGGTCTGCTGCCGGTGCCGCGTCGACGCTGGCTCGAACCGCTCCGCCGCGCCACCGACTCGCCCGATCTGCCGATCCGCTGGACGACCGATGCCGATCCGCCGCGGATCATCGTCGCTCTCGATCGGATCGAGACGCGACCGGGACGGGTGCTGAGTCTCGAACGATTCGAACTCGCCGACGGGGCACTGGAACTGGCCGGAAGCAGCCGCCCGCTCGACGACTGACGTGCGAGCGGACGGCGGGACCAACGGGGAACCATCGCGGCTCGCCCGAATCGATAACGCGAGACGTCGGCTCGGTCATTCGTCGCAGGAGCTCAGGTTCTGCCAGAGACCGATGATGTTTCCTTCGACGTCGGTCACCTGAGCGTAGATCCCCATCCCCGGAATCGTCTCGGGCCCCGAGATCACTGTTCCGCCCGCCGCCTGCACATCCTTGACGCGCTGCTCGCACGACGGCGTTTCGATGACGATCACCGGCGTTCGACTCGCTCCCCCCGGCATCCGCTGATACATGCCGCCGTTGATCCCTCCCGGCACCTTCGGCTGGAAGTTCTTCTCGTCGATCTCGGTCGTGATGGCGAAGTGATAGGGGACATCACCGGGAGCCGGCATGATGTGCCAACCGAAGACCGACTGATAGAACTTCGTGGCTCGATCGACGTCGTCGAACGGGATCTCGAAATGACAGACGCGGTCCATGATCACGGCTCTCCGGGTTCGGGTTTCGTCCGCCGGGAGCGATCGCACGCAGTGTACAAACGTCACCCAGCTCGCAGCAGGGTAACCGCGAGCGACGCGGGACGCAACGAAAAAGAGGAAGAGCCCGTGAGCCCCTGACGGCTCGATCGGCGGCCCGCGATTTCGAGCGGCGAGGGGCTTAGCCGCCGACCGCCGGAAGATCCTCGAACCGGACGACGGTCCAGGTACCGGTCGCGTCGCACTCGAATCGCCAGCGCTCGGCGATCAGGTCGAGCTCGATGCGACGGCGCGACGCATCGAACGACCGTTCGATCAGCCGATAGATGCCGCTCGCGTCGCGACGGACGAAACCGCGACCGCCCGAGACCTCTCCTTCGAAGTCCAGATAGGCGGCGCGATGAAGGGGAAGGAGCCAGGCGCGCTGCGGCCGATCGTCAGGAACCCGATCGACCGCCCAGGTCACGAGTCCGGCCGGCGTCTCGAACATCAGATCGAAATGATCCCCTTGGACCGTCAGCGCGCCGGACGTTCGCTCGGGCTCGCCTCGCGCACGTTCCGCTCCGTGATGCCACAGCCGGACCCAGCGCCCCTGGTCCAGGCGATCGATGCCGTGCGGCGCCGGCGGAGGATCTCCCGAGGGATCGGTCGAGTCGTTCATCGGTGATCCCGAAGCGCCGGCCGCAACGCGACGACGCGACTCACGGCAGCTGAGTCGCGCCCATCAGGAAGCGATCGCATTCGCGAGCTGCCTGACGCCCTTCGGCGATCGCCCAGACGACCAGACTCTGACCGCGACGGCAGTCGCCGCAGGCGAAGACCTTGTCGACGTTCGTCGCGTACTTGCCGAACTCCGCCTGGAAGTTCGACCGCGGATCGACGGCAAGCCCGAGCTGCTCGGCGATCGTCTTCTCGGGGCCGAGAAAGCCCATCGCGAGCAGGACCAGATCGGCGTCGAACTCCCGCTCGCTCCCCGGCACGCGCGAGAACGGAGCCTTGCCGGGGACCGGCTTGGACCAGTCGACTTCGACCGTGCGGATCTTCTTCACGTTCCCTTGGTCGTCGCCGACGAACTCCAGCGACTCGGTCCGATACTCGCGCGGGTCGCGACCGAACTTCGCTGCCGCCTCTTCATGTCCATAGTCGACACGGAAGACCTTGGGCCACTGCGGCCACGGGTTGTCGGCCGCTCGCTCGTGCGGGCTCTCGGGAACTATCTCGAAGTTCACCAGACTTCGGCAACCGTGTCGCATCGAGGTGCCGAGACAGTCGTTTCCCGTATCGCCGCCGCCGATCACGACGACGTGCTTGTCGCGAGCCGACAGGTAGTGGCCGTCCGCCAGCCCGCTGTCGAGCAGACTCTTGGTGTTCGCGTGAAGGAACTCCATCGCGAAGTGGATCCCCTTCAGTTCGCGTCCGGGGATCGGAAGATCGCGCGGGCGAGTCGCTCCGACGCAGAGCACGACCGCATCGAACTCGTCGACCAGCTGCTGCGCCGGGAGATCCTTGCCGATCTCGGTGCCGCAGACGAAGGTGACTCCCTCCTGCTCGAGCAGCTTCACGCGCCGATCGACCGTCGCCTTGTCGAGCTTCATGTTCGGGATGCCGTACATGAGGAGTCCGCCGATGCGGTCGGCGCGTTCGAAGACGGTCACTTCATGGCCGGCCTGGTTGAGCTGGTCGGCGCAGGCGAGACCGGCGGGACCGGAGCCGACGACGGCGACTTTCTTGCCGGTGCGCGTCTCGGGCTGGCGCGGGGTCATCCAGCCTTCCTCCCAGCCCTTGTCGATGATGGCGCACTCGTTGTTCTTGATCGTCACGGGCGGCTCGATCACGCCGAGCACGCACGAGCCTTCGCACGGCGCGGGACAAACGCGGCCGGTGAACTCGGGGAAGTTGTTCGTCTTGTGGAGACGGTCGAGGGCCTCGCGCCAACGGCCGCGGAAGACGAGATCATTCCACTCGGGGATGAGGTTGTTGATGGGACATCCGCTCGCCATGCCGGAGACGATGTGTCCGGTGTGGCAGAAGGGCGTGCCGCAGTCCATGCAGCGCGCTCCCTGGGCGCGGCGCTCCTTGTCGTCGCCGTGGATCTTGAATTCCTTCCAGTTCTTGAGGCGTTCGATCGGATCGAGTTCGGAGTCGGTCTTGCGAGCGATCTCCATGAAGCCGGTGGGTTTTCCCATGATGAAAAAGCGATTGAAGTAAACAAACAGGGTTCGGTCTGACAGGGTCGGGTCGTCGACTCAAGAGGGTTCAGTTTCCTCCGACGCGGGAGAGGTCCTTGAGGTTCTCCTCGAAGGCGGCCATGGCGGCCTCGTCTCCGGAGAGTCCCTGCTCCTCCACCTTGCGGAAGCACTCGAGCATGCGCTCGTAGTCGCGGGGGAAGACCTTGAAGAACTTGGCGACCTCCGCGTCCCAGTTGTCGAGGATGGCCTTGGCGCGCGCCGAGCCGGTGAGGGCGAGGTGCGTCTCGATCTCGGACTTCACGTTGGCCATGTCGGCGTCGCTGGTCTCGATGAGGCGGTAGAGGTTGACCATCTCGCGGTTGAGGCGCTTCTCGAACTGGCCGTCGATGTCGTAGACGTAGGCGATGCCGCCGGACATGCCGGCCGCGAAGTTGCG
>DMPQ01000410.1:0-140 GCA_003455945.1 Planctomycetaceae bacterium | reverse complement strand
TCGAGCTCGAAGGTCATGCCGTTCGGAGCGAAGGCTCCGAGGGACTGGCCTGCGCTGCCGTGGAACTTGAGATAGATGGTGTCCTCGGGCAGACCGGCTCCGCCGTGGTGGCGGGTGACCTCGCTGCCGGTGATGGTGCC
>DMPQ01000289.1 GCA_003455945.1 Planctomycetaceae bacterium | reverse complement strand
AGTGACAGCTTGAAACGACTGGCCCCTGCGCTTGGCGCTTCGGGCTGGGGGGACGCGGAGCGGTCAGAAGCTCGCCGGATCCGCGCGTTCTGACCGACACGACCAGCCCGAAGCGAAGCGCCGGGATCAGCCTCGTCAGCGACGTCGATCCGACCTGCCGACCGCGAGATCGATCGATGTCGCACGGCCGCGCGTCGGGGACGACGCGGGCCCACGCCGAGGCGACGGCGTTCGTCGCACGACGGAGCACACGGAGAGCCTCCGCGGTGGTGAGCTCTCCGGCGGCTCGCTACAGTGAGAGGCCGCGCGGAGGCCCGCTCCGCACTGACCCTCTCTCCCCTGCCCTTCGCCGAGACGACGATGTCCCGCCCGCTCGCGTTCCTTACCGTCCCCGGTCTCCGCGATCGCGATCTCGTTCACTTGCCGAGCGTTGCCGATCTGGTCGGTCCCTCGGGGCCGCGCCGCCTGCAGCACTCGTTCCCGGCGGTGACCTGGCCGTCTCAGGCGACGATGCTCACCGGCTCGCTCCCCGAATCGCACGGCGTCGTCGCCAACGGATTCTTCTGGCGCGATTCGGGCAAGGTCGAGATGTGGACCGCTTGGAACGAGAAGATCGAGCGGCCGCAGATCTGGGATCGTCTGCATCAGCTCCCCGACCGGCCGACGAGCCTCGCCTGGTTCCCGATGCTCTCCAAGGGATGCGGCGCCGATTATGTCTGCATGCCGGCGCCGATCCACAAGCCGGACGGCTCCGAAGAGCTCTGGTGTCACGCCAAGCCTCAGGCGTTCTACGGCGAGCTGAAGGAAAAGCTCGGCCACTTTCCGCTGCAGCACTTCTGGGGCCCGCTCGCGAACATCGCCAGCACGCGTTGGATCGTCGACTCGGCGGTCGAAGCGGCTCGGCGATTCCGTCCCGACTTTCTCTACCTCTATCTGCCGCATCTGGACTACGCGGCGCAGAAGACCGGCCCCGACTCGCCCCAGGCGATCCATGCCGTCATCGACTTCGACGACTGTCTGGCGACGTTGCGCGATCAGTTCGCCGAGATCTATCCGGACGGCATCGATTGGATCGTCGCCAGCGAGTACGTGATCACGGCGGTCGATCACGTCACCTATCCGAATCGGGTGCTCCGTCAGGCCGGTCTGTTGACGCCGGTCGAGCAGGAGGGAACCGAGCGGCTCGATCCGAACTCGGCTCTCGCATGGGCGCTGGTCGACCATCAGTTCTCGCACGTCTTCGTCAAGGATCGCGATCCGGCGATCATCGCGAAGGTCGCCGCGCTTTTCCGCGGCCACGCGGGGATCGACGAGGTGCTGGTCGGTGACGAACGAGCGAAGTACGGCCTGGTGCACGAGCGGAGCGGCGACGTCATCCTGATCTCGACCGCGAACAGCTGGCAGGCGTACTACTGGTGGCTGGATGATGCCAAGGCGCCTCCGTTCGCCCGCTCGGTCGATATCCATCGGAAGCCGGGCTACGATCCGGTCGAACTCCATTTCGACATGGCGACTCGCTCGATCCCGCTCGATGCGACGTTGATCAAGGGATCGCACGGCGCACCGGCTCGCTCGCCCGAGCAGCAAGGGGTCTTCCTCACGACGCTCGACACGCTCTTTCCCGAAACGACGATCGCCGACACCGCGATCGCCGATCGGATCGTCGGTCGTTTCGCCAACGGATGACGTTTTGCTGAGCGGCCGCAGCGGATCCTTTTTGGTCGCTTGCCGAGAGAGGATCGGTGACGGTCTACCGCGGGGGAATCACCACCGGAACACCGAATGCAATCGGTCGGAGCGGCGGTTCCGACCGAGGTGCCTCGCGCCCGGCACTAGGGCTGATCATCGACGATCGCGAGACGATCCTGCCCGCGACTCGGCGCTGAACGAGTCCGGAAACGAACCGAGGAGGGGGCTGCCCCCTCCTCGTCGTCGATTCCGTTCGGCCGTCGTCTCGATGCGCTCGACGCGCCGGCTTTCGCTCGACTGATCCCGAGCGTCAGGCCTNNGCTTCGCGTCCATCAGACGCTGCGTCGGCAGCTTGATGTTCCAGACCAGCCCGAGCCCCTTCATCGTTCGGATCACGATCCAGCTCAGGTCGAACTCGTACCACGCCAGACCATGACGAGCCGAGTTGGGGAAGGCGTGGTGGTTGTTGTGCCACCCTTCGCCGAGTCCGAGGATGCCGCAGATCGGGTTGTTGGTCGAACGATCCCCCGACTCGTACTTTCGCCAACCGAAGACATGGCAGATCGAGTTGATCGACCAGGTGATGTGGTGCGTCACGAAGATCCGCACCAGACCTCCCCAGAGAAACCCGAGCCACGCTCCGAACGCCGTGCCGGTGATCGCGAACCCGAGCAGCGCCGGGATCGCCAGACTCGCCAGCACCCACAAGCCGTAATAGCGATCGACCTTCTTCAGGAGCGGATCGTTCAGCAGATCGGGCACGTATCGCTCCAGCTCCGGCTTGCTCCAATGACCGTCGGTCACGAGCCAACCGAACTGGGCATGGATCAGACCGCGAACCATGCTCAGCCACCCCTCGCCTTCGTCCAGATGAGGCGAATGAGGATCGCCGATCCGATCGCTGTAGGCGTGATGGCGGCGATGGACCGCGCACCAGGTCAGCGGCGAGCCTTCGACGCTCATCGCGCCGAGCGCCATCCAGAACGCGCGGATCGGACGATACGTCTCGAACGCCCGATGCGACAGCAGGCGATGAAAGCCGATGGTGATCCCCAGGCCGGTCAGGATCCAGCCGCCGATCAGCATCGCCACGAACGGCCACCCCATCCAACCGAACTGCCAGGCGGTGAACGCCGCGGCAAAGACGCCGACCAGAGGCAGGATCACCGCCGTCAGCATCGTGATCTTCTGCGACACCGGAGCCCGCAGCGTTTCGGTCGTCATCACGTGCAGCGGCGTGAGCGATTCCTCGATGGCGATGTCTTCGACCGTCCGTTCCAGCATCTGGCTCATCACGGCACCTCGTGATCGACAGGAGAGGGAAAAGGCGGTCCCTCGGCCGCCGAAACCGATTCGAGCCCGATGAAAACCCCGAGGCTCGACGGTTCGATCGATCGCGATCGCGTCCCTCCGATCCCCTTGGCGTGCCCGGCGGAACCGTTTCGGATTCGTCGTCAGGACAGGTCAAGCGAAGCGGACGAAGACCTTCGAGGGAGGATCGCCGACGGGAAGGAGGGGGCGATCGGAAGGCCATCGCGAAGTCGCTGTCGGCAGATTAACGACTCGCCCCCGAAGCTCGAGCCCCGACAGCGGACGATTGACTCCGGTTTTACCGATCGCCAAGAGATTTTACGTGGCGTTGACGAGTCGCCTCGTCAGGCTGCGCTTCGCACGCCGACTCGCGGCAAGGCGACTTCGCATGACGCGCTCGACCGCGGAACTCACTTCGGCAAGTACTGCAGCGTGTAGTAGCCGACCGGATGCAGCAGCGGTTCTCCCTGAGCGTTCCGTACGCCGTCCAGATGCAGCTCGTGCACATGGCCGCGGTGGAGTCGATCGACGAACAGTCGCGCCTTGAGCCCGTCCTCCGAAACCTCGACCCGCTCGATCCGGCACTCGACCTGATCGACCTCCGGACTCCCGTACGCCGACTGGAACAGGTACGTGTACGTCGGCATCGAATAGCTGGCCGGATCCTCGGCCGTGCGTCGATCGACCGGCTGCGTGAAGGTCAGTTCGAAGCCGTCGGGACGGGCACTCATCGACAGCACCTCGAACGGCACCTTACCGGTCCACCGCACCCGTTCGAGCGCGAACTCCTTGCCGCCACGCGAGCCCCAGCCGCGACTGGTCCCGCCGACGAAGAGCGAGCCGTCGGGAGCGAACTGGACGGCGACGTTCCCCGAACCGAACCCTTCCAGAAACGGGAAGCAGGCTCCCTGATAGTGCCCGTCGACCTGCTCGAGAGCGACTCGCATCACCGTGCTCAGCGTCTGGTCGCCGACGAACAGCTGTTCGCCGAACGGTCCGAAACTCCCCTGCGACAGATCACAGGCGATCCCGCTGGCGCTCTGTCCCATCTTGTAGTAGGGAAAGAGAATCGCCGGCGGCTCGTACTGCGGGATCCGATCTGCTTCGACCACGATCCGACTACCGCTCTCCGGCTCCGCCGGCCGCTCGCCGAGCGCGTCGGTCAGTTCGTACCACCGATTGCCGGCCGGATGTCCCTGGAACGATCCGGGGCGCAGGAACTTCAGCCCGCTCGTGCCGTTCCACGGTCCTTGATTGTCGGTGTAGAACGCGTCCCCCGCCGCATTGAAGCCGATCCCTCCGGGAGATCGGATCCCGGAACAGGTCGGCGTCATCTTGCCGTCGGCGCTGACTCGCACGCACCAACCGCGATACGGCAGCTCGCTCGAAAACGAACCGGTCAGGCAGAGCACGATCCAAAGGTCGCCGTTCCGATCGAACTTCGATCCGAACGCATACTCGTGATAGTCGCCGCCGATCGACCAGCCGTCGCTGATGCACTCGATCAGGTCGGCGCGGCCGTCGCCGTTCTCGTCGGTCAGGCGACTCACTTCTCCACGCTGAGTCGCGTAGAGACTGCCGTCGCGCCACGCGAGTCCCAGCACCTCGTGCAGTCCCTGAGCGAACAGGGTCGCGGTGATCTTCGACGCATCGGCCTGGAGCGGATCGTGGAACATCGCGATCTCGCCGCGCCGCGACGAGACGGCCATCCGTCCGTCGGGCAGGAACTCGATCGCGCCGACCTCCAGATACATCGACTCCGGAATCGGCACCGTCTCGATCGTGTAGTAATCCGACTCGCGCGGTTTCTGCTGGGCGTTCACCGCCGATTCGTAGAGCGAGCCCACGATCGCCAGCACCGCGACACCGAACAGCATCCGCCGACTGCGAAGCGGCAGCGAGCGACCGAAAGCGAACGAACCGTGCGAACTCATGCGTGCGAACTCCGAGGCGTCGGCGTTGCGGGGGACAGGCAGGTCGGACGTCGAACCGAAAACGAAACGTCATCCGATCGGAGAATCGAACAAGGCGAACGGACGCTACCAGCGGTACTCGATCGTGACCGAGCCGTCGGTCGAGGCGGGATCGATCAGCCAGAGGAGTTCCCCTCGGCCATCCCGCTCGCGAGCGGACAATTCACCCGGTCCGCGCACCGACAGTTTCAGCCCCTGATCGGTCACGAAGCTTCCGTCGGTCTCGCGAGTCAGACGATCGGTCACGATCAGACGGACCGCGACGAGTCCCGATCCGGTCCCTTCGAACGACAGCGTACGAGCGAGTCCGGGGAATCGCGGATCGGCGATCGGCTCGAATCGATCGACGATCGAACGTCCGTCGATCGAATACAGGAACTCGGGGCGCCGCGTCGCGTCGAACCGATAACCGCGGAAGCGAGCCCCCAGATCCCTTGCCGATCCGCCGGGCCAGGCCGCGTCGGGATCGGCCAGCACCGCGATTCCCGATGCGTCGGCGAACGGCAGGACGTTCTCGCCGAGCGGCTTCTGGAATCCGACTCCGCGACCGGTCCAGTGCAGCCCCGCGTCGATGAACGAACCTTGCCAGACGAGCGCCAAACGCAACTGATCCGCGTCGAACGCCAGGTTCACCCGTTCCGGATAGCCGACGCCGATCGCTCGCGCCCCGGCTCCTTCGATGAAGTTCCGATAGACGATCGGTTCGGCGATCGGCGTCAGTTCGATCCCGACCGAACCGATGCCGGCGGGGAGCGGCGCTTGGTCTCCGTCCGACAGGTACTTCCAGACGGCATGGATCTGCGTCGTCGCCTTGCCGTCGAGCAGCTTCGGAAAGAATGTCGCGCCCCCCGGCCACGACTCCGGCATGCGAGTGCCGGGGCGGAGCGAACTGGGGGCGAGCATGTACGCGATGAACCAATCGTCCCTCAGACGACGAGTCATCGTCGTCAGGCTGATCGCCTGGATGCCCGTCGCACGATTCGGACCGAAGACGTGGCACTTGACGCAGCCGAGCGAACTCTCGCCGACGAGCGATCGTCCGACCACCTTCAGGCGTCGATCCGGTTCGTCGGTCACGATCGCTTCGGGAGCCTCGAACGGATCGGCGGCCGCCAACGCGTCGATCAGATGCCCGACGTTCTGCGACCCGAATCCCGGCATTCGGACGNNCTTCGTCACCCATCTCGGGCTGAGTCGACGTGAAGAGGGAGTCATGTCGTCCTTCCGGTCCGGGCAGTTCGCCGCGGCGATGGCAGGCGACGCAGTTGAAACGGACCATCGTCGTATCGACCGTCAACGCAGGCGACGGTGCCGCCGATGCGGACCCCTCGATCGCCGCTCGGAGAGCCGCAACCTGGCGATCGTCCAGTCGATAACTCGGCACGCCGGCAGCTCCGATCAGGCAGCCTTCGTTGCGCGATGAAACGAGTACGCCGCCGCGAGGCATTTCGCTCGGTGCGAATCCTTCCCGCTGATGACATTCGGCACAGCCGAGCGTCGCGAAGTCGCGGCGCCCCTGTTCGATCAGCTCCGCGCCGAAGCTCGCCTCGGGGAGATCGGCCTTGGGCTGACCGTCCAGACTCAGCCAGGCATCGATCGGTTGGCGGCGCACGCCCGGGCCGTCGATCGTCAGGTAGAGCTCCTCGCCTCCACCTCCTTCGAAGTAGTCGACGCGGATCGGGTGCGCACCGGCGGTCAGCTCGACCGTCTCGTCGGCCCAGACGACCGGATGCACGCCGTCGACCGTCGCGATGACTCGGCCGTCGATCGTCAGACGCGAACCGTCGTCCGANNCGTCCGAGCCGATCCTCAGTCGATAGCGGCCGTCGCGAGGAATCATCAGGAACGACTCGAAGACGACTCCGAAGTTGTCGCGGCGCGGGCCGACGACCGGGTTCAGACTGACCGCGACTCCTTCGCCGACCGGGTCCAGCGCATCGAAGTCGGGGAGCGAACTCCAGGTCCCTTCGTAGTAGCGATAGCGGACGGCGGCCGGCACTTCGATGTCGCGGAGCAGATGCGACGCCAGCGCCGTCGCCTCGTCTTCGGACCAACCGAAACGCGGCATCCGTCCGGCCGGACGATGTTTCAGCGGATCCTGCAGGAACTCGCTGAGGGCCGGAATCGACGTCTTGGCCGACAGACCGTCGAGCGCCAGCCCCGCTCCCGAATCGGTCGCGTTTTCTCGGTGGCAAAGGAGACAGCCGCTGCTGGCGAACAACTCGGCCCCTCGTTCCGCGGCCGACGTCGTCACGGCCGTATCGAGCAGCGTGCCGTCGGAGGCGAGAAAGGCGACCAGGCCGTCGACGGTGCGGCGCTTGGTCGCGTCATCCATTCCCACGAGCAGATCGGGCATCGTGGTCCCGGGCCGAGTCGCGTGTGGCGAACTCAGGAAGTCGCTCAGCCATTCCGGCCGAAGTCGCTCTCCTGCGCGGTCGAGTACCGGTCCGCGCTTCGGCGCGACGACCCGCCCCTCGGGCAACACGTGGCACGCCGTACAACTGAGCTCCGAAAGCAGCACGTCTCCCGCCAGCTCGCTCGGCAGCTCCTCGAGCATCGCTCGTTCGAAGCCGAGCACCGACGGTCCCTCCCCTTCCTGCGCCGCGGCGCCGATCGACGACGACGACAGCGGCAGCAGCGCCGGATGGAGCAAGCACCATCCGAGAGCGGACAACACGATAGCCGCCGAACGCAAGCGGACCGACTTTCCGACGCATCGAGTGCGATGGGCGAGCGGCAATCGGAGAGCGAACGACATCGGCAGGACTCGACTCGAGGGGGGCGATTCGGGAACGCAGAACGAGCGATCGTCGACGCGAAGCGACGAGGCCGAGCGGGAGACCGGTTGCTTCGCGACGGGGTTTCGGTCGCGCCGCTCGCGGATTCCAGGTGCAGGACGGCCTCGGAACAAGGCACGTCGGCGGGAGCACCGTTATGGCGAGCCGCGACGGCGGGCGTCAACCGTCGGGCTCGGCGACTCGACGCGATTCTCGCTCGACGAGCCTCAGGAAGCTGTCGTTCCGGTCTCGAGCGGTCAGCGAGGTGGTATCGGCCGTACGACTGCTCGATACTGTCGGACCCGCGAGGGTGCCGCTCTCTCCAAGCCATTCCCTCCCCTCACCCACCCCCTGGAGTCCGCTCGATGGTCGCGACGCGATTCCTCTTCGTCGGCATGCTGCTCGCTCCGCTCGTCGGACTCACGTCCTGCCTCGAACGGTGCCGCGGTGCCGAAGTCATCCGCATCACGGCCGACAATTACGACTCGGTCGTCCCTGCCGGCAAGGAGGTCGACGCGATCATCGGCGATTGGGTTCTCCGCAACGGCCGCTTGGTTGCCGTCGTCGCGCAGCCGGCCGATTGGCGACATGCGAATCTGACGATCCGCAACGTCGGGGGCGGTCTGCTCGATCTGACCGTTCGCGGAGCCGAGAACGATCAGCTCGGCATCCTCATGCCGCTCGGCAACCGTTACGTCTATCGCCGAGCCGTCGGTAACGACGGCAAATCGTGGGTCGAGATCATCGCCGACGGCGTCGTCACGACGGTCGATGCGAACGCGCCCGATGCGGCGATCGCGGTCGAGGGGAGTCGAGTCGAACTGCAGCTTCGATCGAACGGCGCCGCCGACGGATCCTACTGTCGCTTGACCTATCGTCTGGACGATCGGGCGAGCGAACTCGAGATCGAGTCGCACGTCGTCAATCCGACCGGAGACGAGATTCGCGTTCCGCTCCGCGATGCGATGCGTGCCGATCGGACCTTCGCCGACGGCATCGATGGAGCAGGGACCACCGCGCCGAGTCCGGTCTTCTGGGTTCAGGACGCGAGCTTCCGACAGGCGTACGCGATTCGAGCCGAAGGGTTCGAGCCGACCAAGGCCGAAGGACGAGGCCCGATCGTCGATTGGTCTCGCGACGGCGATTCGACGCTCGTCGTTCCGGCCGACGGCTCCGCGACCTTCACGCGACGGATCGCCGTCGCGGAGCATCGATTGGCGCTGCGCGATGGAGTGCGTCGCGAAGCGTACGGTGATCGCGATCCGACGCCGCTCGAACGCTTCGATCTGAACGTCATCGACGGCTGGGGGGCGGTGGGGAGTGCCGAGGTCGTATTGGCGAACGAATCAGGGGTCTGGGGAGACGGGACGACCGATGCCGACGGTTGGGTCCGCGGCGGAGTTCCGCGAGGAACCTGGACGGTCCGCGTGTCGGCGTCGGGTCGAGGGAAGATCGAGAAGGTGATGACGCTGCCGAGCGATCTGCCGCTGGTCGTCGAACTTCCCAGCTCCGCCCGTGTTCAGCTCGTCGCTCACGACGACGATCGCCGCGCGATTCCCTTCAAGGCATCGTTCTTCGGCATCGACGGCACCTCGGATCCGAACTTCGGTCCCGACAGTCGCGCCTGGGCGAGCGGCAATGCGATCTACTCCGCCGGTCATCCGGTGATGCAGGACCTTGCGCCGGGCCGGTACGAGATGGTGGTCAGTCACGGGCCGGAGCACGATGCGGAGGTTCGGACGATCAGCGTCGACCGCGGTTCCTATCTCGAGATCGCTGTCGAACTGTCGCATGTCGTCGACTCGACCGGTTGGATCTCCGCCGATTTCCACAGTCATTCGAGTCCGTCGGGCGACAACACGAGCGATCAACTGGGTCGCGTGCTGAATCTGTTGGCCGAACGGATCGAGTTCGCGCCCTGCACCGAGCACGCTCGGATCGATTCGTATGTGCCGCATCTGATGCGACTCGGGGCGCTCGAACGGATGGCGACCTGCTCGGGAATGGAGCTGACCGGATCGCCGCTGCCGGTCAACCATCAGAACGCGTTCCCGCTGACCTTTCGTCCGCGCACGCAGAACGGAGGTGGCCCCGAAACCGATCTCGACCCGATCGTGCAGATCGAACGATTGGCGATGTGGGAGGAGGGGGCCGACAAGGTCGTGCAGGGGAATCACCCGAACATTCGTCAGATCTACGGCGACGCGAATGCCGACGGCGAGCCGGACGCCGGACTCGGCCGCATGCTCGGCTTCATGGACGTGATCGAAGTGCATCCGCCGGAGAGCATCTTTCGGACGCCGGCCGCCGATCGGAAGCCGAGCGATGCCGATCCCGTCATGTTCCACTGGATGCAGCTGCTCAACCTGGGGCATCGGATTCCGGGAGTCGTCAACACCGACGCGCATTACAACTTTCACGGCAGCGGTTGGCTGAGGAACTACGTCCGCAGCAGCGCCGACGATCCGGCGGAGATTTCGATCGACGAGATGGTCCGCAACATCGAGGCGGGGCGGATCGTGATGACCACCGGACCGTTTCTGGAAGTCGTCGCTCGCTCGGGCGAAGCCGCCGCGATTCCCGGTGAGGACCTGGTTGCCGTCGACGGCAAGGTCGAGCTCTTCGTCCGCGTCCAGTGTCCGAACTGGTTCGACATCGATCGCGTGCAGCTCTTCATCAACGGTCGACCGGCGGACGAATTCGGCTGGCGACGTCGCACCGAAGCGGAAGCGTTCGGCAACGGCACGGTCCGCTTCGAGCGACGATTCGAAGTGCCGATCGCGACCGATGCGCATCTGATCGTCGCGACGATCGACGAAGAGGGGACGCTCGGTCGAGTCATGGGGCCGACCGGAGGGAAACTCCCGCCGGTCGCCGTGTCGAATCCGATCTTCGTCGATGCCGACGGAGACGGCTTCGAGCCCAACGGCGACGACCTCGGTCACCCGCTCCCCATCATCGCCCGCTGACCGCGCAGTCGGCGCGCCGCCTCCGTGTACTCCCAGCCCGAAGCGTCAGCGAGGGGTCTCCGTGCCCTCCCAGCCCGAAGCGCAAAGCGCAGGGGCCCTCCGCGCACTCCCACGTGCCCCCGGGCTCTCCGAGCCCGAGGTCGGGTGGACGGCGACACCGTTCACGCTTCGACGCGTCTGCCGCAGCGCACCGAAGCCTTGCCTCGGCCTCGGAGAGGCCGGGCCCACGCAAAGTGCCGACTTCTGCAACAACCCGACCAGCCCGAATCGCAGCGCCGGGATCAGCAGCTTCAAGAACTGCTGCGACCGGGGTC
>DMPQ01000066.1 GCA_003455945.1 Planctomycetaceae bacterium | reverse complement strand
AGGTCGAGCCAATGGCGTCCCCACTTCTCGCCGTAGTGCTCCGACTCGAGCAGTCGATCGATCACCTTCTCGAACGCGTCCGGCGACTCGTCCGCCACGAACGCATCGATCTCTTCGGGAGTCGGCGGGAGGCCGATCAGGTCGTAATAGGCGCGACGGATCAACGCGATCTTCGACGCCGGCGGGGCCGGAGTCAGCTCGGCCCTTTCGAGCCCCGCGCGAAGGAACGCATCGATCGGCGAGGCGACCCACGCGGCATCGGCAACGGTCGGAACCGCAGGACGTTCGAGCGGCCGGAACGACCAGTGCTCGCGCCATTCGCCCCCCTCGCGAATCCACGTCTCGATCAACCCGATCTCGGTTTCCGAGAGCGGCTTGTCGTCGACCGGCATGCGGAGCGATTCGTCCTCCTCGCGCACCCGCAGCAGGATCTGACTCTTCTCCGGCTCGCCGGCGACCAACCCCGGTTCGCCCGAATCGAGCAGCGCCGTCATCCCGTCGGCGGTATCCAGACGGAGTCCCCCTTCGGCCGCGTCGGGACCATGACACTTGAAGCAGCGCTTCGCGAGAATCGGCTGGATCTGCCGGGCGAAGTCGACCGTCTTCCCCTCGTCGCCGTTCACCGAAGCGACATCCGACAGCCCGAACGACACGGCACAGGCGGCCAGGGCGATTCCGAATCGGAGCGAGCGGGCTACGATGGGGCGAACCATGCGGGACTCCTCGGTGTTCTGCGGCGAAGACGCGCTTCGCCCGTCTCCTGATCCTAGCGCGATCCCTCGGAACGATCCATGGCGCGGACCGACCCTTCCCTATCGGAAACCGACATCCGTCCCCGAAACGGGATGACGATGGCGGTCCGGTCCGATACTCGGGTGCGACGCGACTGGATGCCGGCGGCTCCGACCTGCCCCGGACTCGCACGCCTGGACGTGCTGCACCTGGGGATCGGTCGGATGCCGAGTCCGTTCGAGATCGTGCGGACGAAGCTGGCGGGGAGCTACTTCCTGGCTTGNNCGCCGGAACCCGCCACCGATTCTACACGCCGCCGCAAGGAGAGTGGGAGTTCTGCTGGGTCAAGTTCCGCGACCGAGCCGAACGCGATCCGTTCGCTGCTGCGCACGCTCCCATCCTCGCCGACTTCGACACCGAGCCGCTGCGACTGGCGATCACCGGCCTGCTGCACGAATGCCGACACGGCCAAGGAACCTTCGAACAGGAACGCTGGTGCGACCTGATCGACAGCTACGTCCGACGATTCACCGAGCCGCTGAAGACCGACGATCGGATTCGGACTCTTTGGCAAGAGGTGAATCGCCGACTGGCCGAACCGTGGACGAGCGCCCAACTGGCCAGGACGGTCCACCTGAGCGAAAAGCAGCTCGAACGCCTCTGCCTGCGCGAACTCGGACGGACGCCTCGCCAACAGCTGATCTGGCTGAGGATGCATCGCGCCGCCGAGTTGTTGGCGGACGAGCGACGAAAGGTGGCGTCGATCGCGGCCGAAGTCGGCTACGCCAACCCGTTCGTCTTCTCGTCCACCTTCAAACGCTGCATCGGTTGGTCACCGTCGGACCATGCGGCTCGATTGAGACGCAGACCGGAGACACGGGAGACGCGGAGGCGCTGAGAGAGACGCGGAGAGGGGGCGGAGGCACCGGTCGGAATTTTCCCACTGAGGCGCTGAGGACGCGAAGGCACGGAGGGGTTTCTCCGTGCCGTTCGCCAACGCGCCGTGCGTCGCTTCGTGCGTCGCGCTCCGTCGTTACTTGACGCGGACCAGCTTCATCAGGCGGCCCGAGACGTTCCAGTCCTGGACGTACAGGTTCCCTTCGGCGTCCCAGTACGAACCGTGCGTGCCGCTGAAGATCCCTTCCTTCCACTGCTCCTGCGGGACGTTGAAGTTCGCTCGCGTCGCCGGATCGGGATTGTGGCCGAGCACCGCGATGATCGTGTTGCTCTTGTCCAGGATCACCAGCCGGCCATGCAGGTCGGGGACCGAGACGTAGTCCCCCTGAACCGCGGCGCTCGTCGGCATTCCGAGTCCGGTCACCACCTCTTCGATGAAGTTCCCGTCCAGATCGTAATGGACCAGGCGCCCCTTCGGCTCGTGATTCCGATCGCAGATCAACAGACGAGGCGGCTCGTAACGCGTGTCGAGCGTCATGCCGTGAGCCGTGTTGAACTCCTTCAGGCCGTTCCCCTTGGTCCCGAAGTGCATCAGGTACTTCCCTTCGCGGTCGTACTTGAAGATGTGGTTCGTCGCGTAACCGTTCGACAGGAAGATGTCGCCGTTCGGAGCGACGGTGATCGCCGTCGGATTGAACGGCACCTCACCCAAACCCGCTTCGGTCGGCAGCTTCAGCCGCAACACCACCTCGCCGGTCTGCGCATCGAACTTGATCCCTTCGGCGTCGTTGTTCCGGGCGCCGTAGATGAACTCCCGCCCGTTCTCGTCGCGGATCTCGATGTCGTGCAGGTTCGTGTAGTCGCCGCCCAGGAACGAGTGGATCACCTGCCCGTCAGGCGAAAAGACGAAGACGCCGGCGTTCGCGCTGCAGTAGATGCTCCCCTCCTTGCTCACCACCACGCCGCCGTGAGTCGGCCCGAGCGGCGACTCGCCCGTCGGCCTCAGCCCCCATCCCGGCACCGTCTCGAAGACCATCTCGCCGCAGCCCATCCGGACCGGCGCCGGAGGGTCAGCGGCCGGCAACTCGCGAACCGCCGCGCCGACCGACAACACGAACAACAGCACCGCGTTCTTGACCAGGGAACGGACCGACATCGGGAGAATCTCCGAGAAGTGGTGAGTGGGGAGAAGCCGGGGACCGGCGC
>DMPQ01000364.1 GCA_003455945.1 Planctomycetaceae bacterium | reverse complement strand
GGCGGGCTGGGAGACGCAGTGTGGCGCCTGGTGCGTCGACGCTCGCCTCCCCCTTCCTACCTTGACGCTATCGGGCGATCTCTCTAACGTCCCGCCCCGAGACTCGGTCCGAGGGTACGTCCGGGGCGTGCTGCGGATCGACGGTCGTCACGGACGGCGACCTCGTCTCGTCCCCGATCGCCGCGGCTGCGGAGGAAACGCATGGATGCGCCTCGAAATCGCTCGTCGTTCCGCCTTTCCGAGGCTCCGGCCTGGACTCGCCGCGGCTTTCTGTTGCTCGGCCTGTTCGGGCTGACCGGCTGCAAGTCGTTCTTCAAGAAGAAGGACGAGGAGCCGGAGTTCGACGATTCGCTCTTCGACGATACGCGCCCTCGGTTCATCGGCGAGATCTCGCGCGTCTGGGGAACCGGCTTCGCCAAGGTCGAATCGGTGGCGCTCGTGACCAACCTGAGCGGGACCGGGTCTCAGCCGCCGGCCGATGATCTGCGTAAGCGTCTGCTCAACGAGATGAAGATTCTCGACGTCCGCAACCCGAACGAACTGCTCGATTCGAACACCACGTCGCTCGTCCTCGTCCGCGGCCTGCTTCCCCCCGGNNGATCTGATCGGATCGGTGGTCCGGACCGGTCATGTGCTGAGCACGGGCGAGGGGCCGGTGCTGGTCGACGCGGTCTTCTGGGATGGCGACGAGACGCTGAAGCTGCACGGACGCGTGCTCGGCGGCGGCGTCGCTCAGCAGTCCCGTCCGATCGGGCTCGAGATTCGCGACGACGCCCAGTCGGTCGCCGCGACGGTCCGTCTTGCCGCCGTCATCAACGCCCGATTCGACACGTATGTCGACGGGACCAAGACGGGAGTCGCGACTCCGAAGAACAATCGAGCGATCGAGCTGCTGATTCCGAAGCAGTATCGCTTCAACATCGGCCGGTACCTGCAGGTGGTCCGCAACCTGCCGTACAACGAGACGGCGGCAATGCGCGGTCCGCTGCTCGAGGAACTCGATCGGCAACTGGCCGAGCCGCTGACGGCCGGCCCGGCGGCCGCGAAGCTCGAAGCGATCGGCAAGGAAGGGCAGCGGATCCTGGTCCGCGGGCTGACGCACCCCGATCCCGAGGTCCGCTTCCTGTCGGCCGAAGCGCTCGCCTATCAGGGACTTCCCGAAGCGGCTCCCGTTCTCGGTCAGATGGCCAATGCCGTCGCCCCGTTCCGCTGGCATGCGATCACGGCGCTGGCGAGCATGGACGATGTCGAAGCGGGGAGCGCGCTGGCGAACCTGCTCCATCATCCCGAGATCGAGACGCGGTACGGCGCGTTCCGAGCGATGCTCGCTCGGGCGCCGTTCGACCCGACGATCGCCGGGCGAAAGATCGGCCAGTTCCATCTGCACGTGCTCGTGTCGGCCGGTCCCCCCGCGATTCACTTCGCTCGCGTCCGTCGCCCCGAGATCGTCCTTTTCGGACACGATCAGCGTCTGGACGATCGCTTCATGATGGTCGGTCCCGGTCTGACCGTGCAGGCGACCGGCGACGGCCAGCTGAAGATCTCGAAGTACGACCATGTCGCCGGCGATCAGGTCCGCATCTGTTCGAACCGGATCGCGGTCCTGATCGAAACGCTCGGAGCGATGGGAATCCGCTACGGCGATCTGCTGAAGTTCTTCCGCGACGCCGACGCCAAGCAGTTGCTGCCGGGGCAATTGGCCGTCCATGCGATCCCGGACCCGAATCGGCGCTACGATCGATCCCCCGGACAACTGGCGCTCCCCGATCAGCATCTTCCGGAACTCTTCGCCGATCCGAGCGATCGTCCGGACGAGTGGCGGAACGACGGCGGCGAACGGCTGCTCGATGCCGCCGCGGTCGACATCCGCCCCGAAGAGGAACCGAACCTGTTCCAGCGCGTCGGCGATTGGCTCGGACGCTAGTCGATCGAGTCGGCGGCGGCGGCGGCGGCGAAGGAACGCATCGGTCGATGGCCTTCGCTCGACTCGCCGGTTAGTCTGGGCCGTGGCGTCCGCCGCTTCACGATTCCCTCGCCTCGCTCCGCTCCCCCTTCGACGATTCCCGGTTCGCTCGCGGCCCGACGCGGCGCCGCACGACGGAATTCTCCCGCATGCTCAAGGCTCTCGAACTCAACGGCTTCAAGAGCTTCGCCGATCGGACTCGTTTCGAGTTTCCGCCGGGGATCACGGTCGTCGTCGGTCCCAACGGTTCGGGCAAGTCGAACATCGTCGACGGGATCAAGTGGGTGCTCGGCGAGCAGAGCGCCAAGGGATTGCGCGGCAAGGACATGGCCGACGTGATCTTCAAGGGCTCGGGATCGGGAGGTCGCAAGGCGGCGAACATGGCCGAGGCGACGCTCGTCCTGGACAACCTCGATCGCCGCTTCGAGTTCGATGCCGACGAGATCAGGGTGACTCGCCGCGTCTATCGCGACGGGGAAGGGGAGTACCTGATCAACGGCAGCCCTTGCCGACTGAAGGACATCCGCCAGCTCTTTCGCGGCACCGGAGCCGGCACCGACGCCTACAGCCTGATCGAGCAGGGTAAGGTCGATCGGATGCTCCAGGCCTCTCCCAAGGATCGCCGCGCGATCTTCGAAGAGGCGGCGGGGATCAGTCGCTTCAAGGTCAAGAAGATCGAGACGCAGCGGCGACTGGCTCGTGTCGAACAGAACTTCCTGCGTCTGAGCGACATCGTCGAAGAGGTCGAGAATCGCCTGCGGACCGTCCGCGCTCAGGCCTCCAAGGCGCTCCGTTATCGCGAGTGCACGACCCGTCTGCAGGAGCTGCGCACCTGGGTCGGCCAGGTCGACTGGCGCCGCATGACCGATCGGATCGAAACGCTCGAGGCGGAAGCGGAGCAGTTCCGCAGCACGGCCGCCGAGGCGGATCGTCAGGTAGCGGACGCGGAAGCGGCCTTCGCCGAGGCCGAGGAGCGGACGACGCACCTGGTCGAACGGAGCGGCGTGATCGAAAGCGCCGCCGGCCAGATCCGCTCGCGACTGTCCGAACAGGAATCGCTGCGGCGTCTGCACCGGGCTCGCGCCGTCGAGCTCGAGGAGCAGGCCGGTCCGCTGCGACGCCAGTGGCAGCAGCAACAGCGACGCGCCGTCGAACTTCAGCGGCAACTGGACGAACGGGAGCAGGTCCTGATCGATGCCGAACTGGCGTTCCGATCGGCGACCGACAAGGTCGAGCGGACGCGCGCCGAG
The DNA here is from genome assembly GCA_003455945.1 of Planctomycetaceae bacterium. Lineage (GTDB taxonomy): Bacteria > Planctomycetota > Planctomycetia > Pirellulales > Pirellulaceae > UBA11682. The sequence goes on along the minus strand of DMPQ01000364.1, from coordinate 2,682 downwards.
GCCGAGCGACTGCGCGAAGCGATCGAGCGACGACGGACCGAAACCGAACGCCAGCGTCTGGAACTGACCGAAGTTCAGCGTCAGGCCGGCGATCTGCGCCGGCGTCGCGATTTGGGAGATCAGGAACGGGAGCGAGTCCGTGCGACGGTCGAGCAGCTGACGAAGCGACTGGAGGGCTGGCGATCGGATCGGACCGGTCTGATCGCGGGGCGCGACGAAGCGCAGCAGGGACTCGACGATCTGGCTCGCGATATGGCGAGTCGGAGCGACGAATTGGCGACCGCCACCGCCGACGTCGCGCAACTGACCAAGCGCCGCGACGCCTTGGTCGAGCAGTCCAACCGACTGCGGAGCGAACATCACGGACTGGAACAACGAGCCTCGGTGATCGAAGAGCTGGAGCGGAACCAGGAGGGGATCACCGCCGGCGTGAAGCAGGTCCTTCGCCGCTCGCGTTCGGGTTACGCTCCCGAAGCGTCCGACGCGCCGAACGCCGCGGACGGCGGCGATCCGTTCGCCGGCGTGCTCGGCATGGTCGCCGATCTGATCCAGGTCCAGGTGCAACAGGCCGGCTTGGTCGATACCGCGCTCGGCGATATGGCTCAGGCGATCGTCGTCGAAGGGGACGAGCTGATCGAAGCGGTGGCGTCGGGGCGCATCTCGCTCGAGGGGCGCGTCGTCGTCCTGCGTCAGGGGCGATTTCGTCCGGCGGGAACGGTCCGTCAGGATCTGGCAGGGGTCGAAGGGGTGATCGGTCGCGCCGACCAGATGATCCAGGCGGCCCCCGGATGTCGCGAACTGGCGGCTCAGCTTCTCGGCGGAACCTGGATCGTCCGCGATCTGGCGACCGCCCTCCGACTTCGTTCGGAGCGCGCGGACGATGTCCGCTACCTGACGCTCGACGGCCAGATCGTCGACGTCGACGGGACGACCGCGATCGGCCCGCGCGGACGAGGGCTCGGCATCGTCTCGCGGCGCAGCGAACTCCGCGCCCTGCGGCGCGATCTCGAGGAGCTCGAGGCGAAGCAGGATCGGGTCCAGGAAGAACTGATCGAGCTGCGCGATCGGCTCGAAGGACGACAGCGCGACGTCGACGCGCTGCGGCGCCGACAACAGGACCTCTCCAAGGGGCTCGCCGATCGCCAGCTGCAGCTCCAATCGCTGATCGGCAAGCTCGAGCGAGTCGAACACGACTTGGCAGAAGCAGAAGCGGAACACCTTCGCCAGACCGCTCGCGGCGACGAGCTCGACCTGGAACTGAGCGAGGTCGATCGCCTNNACGCGCGATTGAGACAGGAGCTCGAGGCAGACGAACGACAGCTGCGGAGCGACGAATCGGCGCTCGGCGATTCGACCAAGGGGCTGACCGCGGCTGAGGTCGAACGGGCCAAGGCGGAACAGCGACTGGCTCATGACGAAGCACGAGCCTCGGATCTGCGTCAGGAGGTCGAAGAACGTCGACGGACGATGGACGAGCTCGCGTCACAACGCCGACGCAACGCGTCGGCGCTGGGCGAGGCGACGCTCGGTCAGTTGGCGGCCGGTTCGGCGATCGCGTTCGAGGCGTTGGCGCTCGAGCAGGTGATGACGGAGCTCCGTCGACTGCAGGTCGAACGCCAATCGGTCGCGACTCGGCGCCGCGACGCATCCCAGAGTCTCGAAGCGGCGCGGGCCACGCGTCGTCGACTGGAAGGGGAACTCCACAAGCAGGAACTCGAGCTCGGGCAGCTGCTGCTCGAGAAGCAGAAACTGGCCGAGCGATTGGCCGACGATTACGGCATCGACATCGCCTCGATCGAAGCTCCCGAGCCGACCGGCGAACCGATGGAGCGCGAGGCGATCGAGCAGGAGATCGAGTCGCTGCGGCGCAAGATCAACTCGATCGGCGCGGTCAATCTCGACGCGCTCGACGAGCTGCAGGAACTGGAGGGGCGGTTCGGCACGCTCAGCGCCCAGTATCAGGATCTGGTCGACGCGAAGCAGACGCTCGAAAAGATCATCGAACGGATCAATACCGACAGTCGCCGGCTGTTTGCCGAGACGCTCGAAGCGATCCGCGCCAACTTCCAGGTCCTGTATCGACGGAGCTTCGGCGGCGGCAAGGCCGATCTGGTGATCGAACCGGGAGTCGACATCCTCGAAGCGGGCATCGACATCGTCGCGACGCCTCCGGGGAAGCCGGAGTTCAGCAACTCGCTGCTGAGCGGCGGCGAAAAGGCGCTCACCGCCGTTTCGCTCCTGATGGCGATCTTCCAGCACCGGCCGAGTCCGTTCTGCGTGCTGGACGAAGTCGACGCGCCGTTCGACGAAGCGAACATCGGCCGGTTCATCGATGTCCTCACCGGCTTCCTCGCCTCGACCAAGTTCATCATCGTCACGCACTCGAAGAAGACGATGACCGCCGCCGACACGCTCTACGGCGTGACGATGCAGGAGTCGGGGATCAGCAAGCGGGTCAGCGTCCGCTTCGAGGACGTCAGCGACGACGGTCGGATCGCCGACGCCGCGATCCGTCGGACCGAGGCCGAAGAACAGGACGCCGCCTGAGGCGGCATTCCCGCAGCGTCAGCATCAGCTCCCCCCGCGTCTCCCAGCCCGCAGCGTCAGCAAGGGGTCCCCGTGCCCTCCCCAGCCCGAAGCGCCAGCAAGGGGTCTCCGCGCCTCCCCAGCCCGAAGCGCCAA
>DMPQ01000347.1:171-4986 GCA_003455945.1 Planctomycetaceae bacterium | reverse complement strand
TGCCAGAACAACCTGAAGCAGATCGCGTTGGCGACGCATCTTTACCACGATTCGCAACTGGTCCTGCCGTTCGGGCAAGGAGGGACGGGGAATCGCTACTCGGCGATCAGCCAGTTGCTCCCTTATCTCGAACAGGGGCCGCTTCACGCCCGGATCGACTTTCGACTCCCCTTCAACGCGCCGGCGAACGATGCGGTCCGTCTGACTCGTGTCTCGATCCTGCTCTGTCCGTCCGACGGGAGCAATGCGTTCGAACAGACCGGAGCGCCGCTCAGCTACATGGGGAACAAGGGAACGAGTGTCGTCTGGGGTCAGAACGTCGGACCCAATGCGGCGCTGGCGCGCCTCAACGGCATCTTCTATCGCGACAGCCAGGTTCGATTCGGTGACATCCTGGACGGCCTCAGCCAGACCGGACTGTTTTCGGAGCGCATCCTCTCGGACGGCAGCAACGGATTCATCTCGCCCAAGTCGGACGTCTTCTTTCATGGAGGATCGCCGACGACGGCCGAGGAGGCGTATTCGCTGTGCGAGTCGCTCGACATCAGCGACCTCTCCTCCCAGACGTCGACCTTCATGGGTGCCCCGTGGCTCGACGGTCAGCACACCTATCAGCACATCAGCCCGCCGAATCGTCGGTCGTGCGGCTTCTTCGGAATCGGTCGAGCGACGATGCCGCCGAGCAGCCACCATCCTCAGGCGGTCAACCTGGCGCTCTGCGACGGCTCGGTGCGAGTCGTCTCGAACGGAGTCGATCTGCTCGGTTGGCGCGCNNTCTGAGACTCGATTGCCCCGATCGACGGCAGTGACCCGTCGTCGATTCGTCGGCCTGATCGCCGCGTCGTCGGTCGGGTCGATGCTCGCGTCGATCGGTTGCGGACCGAATCGGCCGGTCGCCGCCAAGGTCGATCCGAATCAGGCGCGCGAAGCGCTCGACAAGGTGCTTGCCGCCTGGCGCGACGGCGGCTCGCCGAACGACTGTCGCGACTGGACGCCGCCGATCGTCGTCCAGGACATCGACTGGACCGGCGGATCGAAGCTCCTCGACTTTCGCGTCGAGAGCGAAGTCGCTCGCGACGCCAACCTCTACGCCACCGTCGAACTGACGCTCGAATCGCCCGAGGGGGGACGGTCGGTCCGCAAGATCGATTACTGCGTCGGCACCGATCCGGTGCTGACCGTCTTTCGCTCGTACGGCTGACGTTGCGAGCGGCGGCCTCGCGGTTCCGCGAGCNNGCCGTTCGCGTTCGACGCATCGCACGGTCATGAACGCCTCCATCGCCTGACGAATCGGAGAAGTCGGATGAACCATCGTCGCTTGTGGATCGCGCTGGCCCTTTCCGGTTGGAGCCTGCCGGCCTTCGCCTTGCAGGAGCCGGCCGAGGATCGCTCCTCGGTCGAACTGACTCCCGAAGCCCGCGCTGCGGCAGACCGACTCGACGCGACCCTCCCGGCCGATTCGGAAGCGCGGGTGATGCTCGAGTCGATCCTGTCGGGAGTCGGCATGAAGGGAGGGAACGGTTGGTTTCGCGTCGCCGTTCCGCAATCGCGTTACGACTGGGCGAAACTCGCTGAGCGCTTCGACGCCGATCGGAGCGGCGTGATCGAAGCGCGCGAGTTTCCCGGAGAGGCCGACGACTTTCGCGCGATCGACCGAAACGGCGACGGCGGCGTCACCTCGGCCGACCTGGCGTGGGAAGCGGAGAAGGGGAGTCCGGAGTTCCGCGGACTCTCGAATCGGATCGACCGTGACGGGGACGGCCGACTGACTCGTGAGGAACTGGTCGGCTGGGCCGAGCGAACGGCAGGCGAGGACGAGGCGATTTCGCTCGAGGAGCTGCGACGCCGGGTCGCTCCCCCCGAGAGCGAATTGCGCGAACGGAAGCAGGCGCCGTCGGCGAGCACGTTGATCCTCGGCCTCGAGCGGCAGGAGATCGGTTCGCATCAGGCCGGTCCGGCGCTGGATGAAGCAGCTCCCGACTTCGAACTCGTCTCGACCGCGGGCGAGACGATCCGATTGTCGGATCGGATTNNCGCCTGTATCGACGTTACGGCGATCGCGCAACCTTTCTGATGGTGTATGTCCGCGAAGCCCATCCCGAAGACGGCTGGGCGTCGGACAACAACGCGCGGCTCGGTGTCGAAGTGCTGCAGCCGACGACGTTCGATCAGCGGATGGAGGTCGCTCGCAGCTGCACGGCCCATCTGGGGTTCGACGTTCCGGTTCTGGTCGACACGCTCGGCGATGAGGTCGGTCACGCCTACAGCGGCGGCCCGGCACGTCTGTATCTGATCGATCGCGCCGGCAAGGTGGCGTTCAAGGGAGGACGCGGACCTCATTTTCTGCTCCCGTCGCAGCTCGAGTCGGCACTCGTCTGGCTGCTGGCCGACGATCGAGGGCCGTCCGGCGACGAATCGTCGACCGACTGATCGATTCCGCAGTCGTTCATCGATGTTTCGGCTCGATGCCTCTCCCGTTCGGTTTCCCGAAGAGCCGTCGGGAGAGGTGTCGAGTCGTCTCGATTCGAGGCGACCGGTCGCTCGCGGCGTCGCGTTCGCACGGCTCGGCAACGACCGACTGGCGAGCGGTGGTGAGGCAGCTTTTTCTTGAGCCTTCGGCGCCGCAGTGGTAGAACTCGCGAGTCGACCGTTCCCGGGTCGAACGAACGCTCGCCGATCCGAATCGCCGGAACGGCCTCGATACCCACCGCTTCGATCCGCAGGAGTCCCGCATGGATCGACGACGATTTCTGGTCGCCTCGACGAGCGGACTCGTCGGCGGTGCGTTGGGTCAGGCGGTACTGTCCGGCGGATCCGCTCGCGGATCCGCGGAACAAGCCTCGGGCGGTGCACGAGGCGAGCGGCGGGGAAGCGGTCCCTCGGCTCGCTCGACGATCCTGTTCTTTCTCTGCGGNNTTCGAGCCGATCGAGACGAGCGCTCCGGGAGTGCGACTGTGCGAACATCTGCCGATGACCGCACGCGTGGCGCATCATCTGGCGCTGCTTCCGTCGATCGACGGCACCGTCAACACGAATGACCATCACGCCGGCTACTACCACAACCTGACCGGCCACGAACCGGACCGGACCTTTCTGACGCTCGGCAACAATCGGACGCCGATGCCGGACGACTGGCCGTTCATGGGAAGCGTCGTCGCATCGCGTCGACCTCAGAACCCGTTGCTTCCCAATGCGATCACGCTGCCTCACAAGCCGAGCAAGGCGCCGTATACGAGACCGGGGCAGTTCGCGGCGCGACTGGGGGTCGAGTTCGATCCGCTCTACGTTCAAGGGGATCTCGCACAGCCTCTCGAGTTCCGTTCGCCGTCGCTGGCGCTCGAAGGGGGCATCACCGCAGGACGACTGACCGAACGGTTCGGTCTATTGCAGGAGATCGATGCGGCGCGACGCGCCTGGGGGAACTCGCCGACGATCGATTCGCTCGAGACGCATCAGCAGCGAGCCGTTTCGCTGCTGACCTCGGCCCGGACGACGCGGGCGTTCGATGTCGCGAGCGAACCGCAGAGCGTGCGCGAACGCTACGGCATGACGGTCAACGGCATGAGTCTGCTGATGGCTCGTCGACTGGTCGAAGCCGAGGTCCCTTTCGTCACCGTCTTCTGGAAGGAGGACGAAGAGCGTTTGGCGAAGAAGTGCGCCAGCGCCGGCGGCTGGGACACGCACGGCAACAACTTNNGCGCATCGGCGATCCGCGATCCGGAGGCGAGTACGGCGCGGGACGAGACCACTGGACCTACTGCCTGACCGACGTGCTGGCCGGAGGGGGCATTCGGGGCGGACAGGTCTACGGTTCGAGCGATCGCTATGCCGAGCATCCGCGCGACAAGCCGATCACCCCGGCGCACGTCACCAAGACGGTCTACCATGCGATGGGGATCGACGACCTGACCGCCGTCGACCTGTCGGGGCGCCCCTACTCGCTGCTGGACGAAGGAGAAGTGCTTCGCGATCTGTTCTGAGACGACTTCGTTTCGCTCCGGCTCCGTCTCGCGGCTTCAGCGCCACGGATTGCGAGGCCGTCGCCATCCGGCTGACCGTCGGCGACGGTCAGCGGACAGCAGACTGTTTCTCCGGAAGCCCGGGACCGCGCCTCGATCGCGACTGGTCGTTCTCCGCGAAACGGCAACGATGATTCGAGAGGCTTCAGATTCCGCGGAAGCTCTCTAACCTCGCCGGTCCCATTTTTCGCACGAGTCACCCATGTCCGTCGCGGCCGATCCGGAGTTCGAGATCGAGGCGTTCTATGACGGCGATTGCCCGCTCTGCGTCCGGGAGATCGCGCTGCTGCGTCGTTGGGATCGCCGCGGCCGGATCCGCTTCACCGATCTGGCCGATCCGGCGTTCGATCCGGCGTCGGTCGGCCGGACCTTCGACGAGATGATGGACCGGATGCACGGTCGGCTGCCGAGCGGCGAATTGGTGGAAGGGGTCGAGGTCTTCCGCCGCCTGTACGCTGCGGTCGGGTTCCGCTGGCTGGTCGCGGTCAGTCGCTGGCCGCTGATTTCGCCGCTGCTCGACCTGTTCTACCGATTCTTCGCCAAGCACCGCCTGCGATTGACCGGACGCTGCCGGGACGGGGTATGCCGAGTCGACTCGAAGGAGGCGAGCGAACCGACCTGAGCCGGAAGACGGGGGTTCGGCGATCCGTTTCGGTCGGGAAACCGTGAACTTCTGGGCGAACTCTCCCCTCCTTCCCATGTTCGAATCCGGCGGTGGGGGAGGTCGATTCGGAACCGGCCGAGGGGCGCTTCCGGTCGGTCGCATTTTTGACTAAGATCCCCTCTCTCGTCAGCC
>DMPQ01000347.1:0-137 GCA_003455945.1 Planctomycetaceae bacterium | reverse complement strand
GTTCGCCTCGCTGACGCTTCGGCCTGGCCTCCTGCAGCTCCGAGTCGATCGTCCTTCCGGTCTCGACCTACCCGATCGTTGCTCGATCCGCGGCGGGGAAAGATGATCGAGAGCACCGGGGCTTGCCGGCAAGCCCC
>DMPQ01000225.1 GCA_003455945.1 Planctomycetaceae bacterium | reverse complement strand
GAAGACATTGACCAGGTCTTCGGTCGAGCCGCTCTTGGCGTCGATCGTCTTTTCGGCGCCGCGCATCGGTTCGTTGCTCTGTTCGATGTTGTCGCGGACCCAGTCGTACAGTCGCTCGACCTTCTGCCAATCGTTCTCCGCGTCGGCGGTCAGCTCCTCGGCCAGCTTGCGGAAATCGCGATGGCGCGGATTGATGAACGGACTCGAACCGACCGCACGGCGAACGTCGCGCGGCGGGTTGCGAGGAATCGTCAGCTCGTCGGTCGACTCGGGTGGCGTCAGCGCATAGGTGGTGATCTCGAGAATCAGGGACGCCTGAGCCTGATCCCCCGGTTCGATCGCCGGAATCGAGACGATCATCTGCCGGACTCCGCCGTCGATCGTCCGGTAGCCGACATCCGCGACATGCGGCGAGAACGATTCCTCGTCGACCTTGACCGTCTGATCGGGCCAGTCGGTCGGGACCGGAATCGTGATCCCCAGTCCGCGCACCGGGCCCTGGTTGGCTCGCACGATCGCACCGACCTGCCAGCGCACGACCGACGGAGCGCCTCGCTGCGCGGCATACGGCGAATCGTCCCCCGGAACGAGCTGCGCCGCGGCGTCTCGCGAGTCGACCGCGAGCGTGATCAGCATCAGCAGCAGGACGAAGGACGAGCGGAACCCGGAAGAGAGCGTGCGGAGCATCGGGGACCTCGACGGCGGCGCAAAGTTCGACGGCGGACGTCCGAGCCGAGCGAAGCGAACGGCATGCCGTCGCTCTTCATTCTCGTTTCGCCCCCGCAGAACCCCAACGACATCGCTCGCCCCACGCCACGAAAAAAGCGTCCGTTCCCTCGTCTCGCGACGGCCGAGCGCCGCGAAGCGAAGGAACGGACGCTGCGGTTCGCACGCGTCGTTCCGGTCGGGTAGGACCGGTCAGTTGCCCGGCTGAGGCAACACGTTCATGGCAGGACCGGGGGCGACGCCGTCATAGCTGTCGTAGCCGCCGTCCATGTAGGGAACGGCCGGATCATAGACGGTGTCGGTCGCGCAGGAGTCGTACGAGGTGCGGAACCAGCCCGGAAGAATGCCCCGCTCGCGGCATCGGCATCCGCTCGCCGCGACCGCCACCACCAACAGCAACGCCAAGCCGAGGTACTTGCTCATCGTTCGGTTCCTTTGCGAAAGACGACTCGCGTTCGCCGGAGACGCTGCGCTTCCGTTCGTCAGTCGCGAGTCGCGGAACCATACAGCCTCGATGATGAGGTGCAAACGCAACGCGACGTTTTTGTTTCGCATCGTCATTCCGAGCCCCTTCGCTGGCCGCGCGCGGAAAACGTGGTACGTTCTCCTCGCGACGCCACGAGCGCCGCTCCGTTTCGCGACTGCCGTGCGACGCTCGGCCTGCGAGACGACGACCAGCCAAGGATGACTCGGTCCCGAGAGGGGAACGACGGAGTGAACACCTCGTCTTTCATGATGGCGCCGATCGGCGCGATGCCGACCGACTCTTCGGACGCTCGGCGCTTCCTCGGCAACGACGTCTCTCGATCGCTCACCGCGGCGCTTCGATTCGTGCTCGTCCTGACGATCGTGTCGATCACGTTGTCCGTTCGAGCCGTCGCGTCCGACTCGCCCGATCCTTCTGCCGATTCGGCGTCGCCCCCGATCGCGACCGTTCGCGCGATGATCCTTCCGGCGGTCCCCGCAGCGCGTTCGTCGAGCGAAGCCGCGGCGATCGCGGGCGCTGCGCATGTCGCGATCGTCGACGACGGCCGTCTGCCGTTCGACGACGAAACGCCGCTCGTCCCGATCGACGGTCCGTCGGAGCCGGCGTCGCCGGACGGAGCGATCGTCGATCCGGTTTCCGACGAGGCGACCCCGACGAGCGATTGCGGTCTGCGCATCGGCGACGAACTCTGGCTCGTCAGCTCGCGCGACATCGGCTGCCCCGGCTGCGATCTGTCCGGTCTTCGCTATCGCCGTCGCGAAGGGAATCGATGGGAGCTGCGTGAGCGGGAGCTGTTCGAGGATCCGGCGATCGCCGATCGACCGACCGTCGTCTTCGTGCACGGCAACCGGACCGATCTCTCGTATGCGATCCGCCGCGGGAGTCAGGCCTACCGCGCGTTCGTCGCGGCCGATCCGTCNNGTCGATCGGTCCGGTCCGGTTCGTCGTCTGGGCTTGGCCGAGCGAGCGCGACTCGATCGGTGTCCGCGACTTTCGTCTCAAGGCGCACCGAGCCGATCTCGAAGGGTGTCTCTTCGGTACCTTTCTGTCACGACTCCCGTCGCACCAACCGCTCAACCTGATCGGCTACAGTTACGGCAGTCGGATCGTGCTCGGCGGGATCACGATGCTGACCGGGCGGCCGCTGCACGGTCGCCAGGTCGAACTTCCGTCCGACTACGTGCCGCCGCCGATCCGCGTGACGCTGATCGCCGCCGCCACCGCGCCGTCGTCGCTCCTGCCGGGGCAGCTGTACGGAGCCGCGTACGAACTGATCGATCGACTGCTGCTGATCAACAACAGCGACGACCGCGCGCTGCGACTGTATCGGTTCGTCGATCGAGCCGCGTCGATGCCGGCGCTCGGCAGCTCGGGACTGGCCGTGCGACGGCTGGTCGATGGGGGCGAGCGAGTCGAGCAGCGAGACGTGGCCGCTCAGGTCGGAACGCAGCACAAGATCGATCTCTACTTCGGTTCGCCGACCGTCGGGCGACTGGTCCGCGAACAGGTCGCCTGGATCGCCCACGAGGTCCGACATGTCTCGTCTGCTGGTGCTGGGGGCTCACCCTGACGACGCCGAGTATCACGCCGGCGGACTGACCTCGATCTATCGCTCTCTCGGACGCACCGTTCGCTGGATCTCGGCGACCGACGGTTCGGCCGGCCACCACCTGCTCCACGGTCCCGAACTCGTGGCGCGGCGTCGGCGCGAGGCGGCCGCATCGGCCGCTCGGGCCTCGGTCGAGCATCAGGTTTGGGACTTTCCGGACGCTCATCTGGTCGCCGATCTCGATTTGCGGCAGCGGGTGATCCGCGAGATCCGGACCTTTCGCCCCGACCTCGTCCTGACGCATCGCCCCTGGGACTACCATCCCGATCATCGGGCGCTCGGTCAGGCGGTGATGGACGCCTGTTATCTGGTGACCGTTCCCGGACTGATGCGGGATGTCCCGCCCCTGGAGCGCGATCCGGTCGTCGCCTATCTGGCCGACCCGTTCCGCAAGCCGATCGAGTTCCGCCCCGATCGAATCCTCGACGTCACGGATCGGATCGACGCGATCGTCTCGCTCTTGGCCGAACACGAATCGCAGTTCTTCGAGTTCCTCCCCGTCAGTTTCGGCTCTCCCGAGCCGCTTCCGAGCGACCCGAATGAACGACCGGCGTGGCTGAAACGCTGGTTTCTGGCTCGAACTGCCTGGCGAGCCGAACGGTGGAGCCCTGGGGGCGGCGAACGACTGATCGAGGCGTTCGAGTTGGCGGAGCATGCCGCCGGGGCCGATCCGGCGCTGCTCGATCACCTCTTTCCCGGCTCTCGTAAGCCGGGCTGAACGGCCGGGTCCGTCGAACTCCCGGTCGACCGCCCCGCTCGATCGCTCCGGTACAAGCGGCGATCGTTTCCGCCGACGCCGGTTTCCCCCCGTAGAATCGGTCCGACCTCACCCGTAATCTGCGATGACGTCGGGAGCGAAACCGTTCCCGGCGTTCGGAATCGAATCCCGGTCGGTCGCCGATGCCCACGATCGGACCGCCGTTCTTCTCGGGATTCGATCGCAACTCACTCTCGATCGGTGTCCGAATCGGACCTCTCCTGTCCACGTAATGGGGTGTCTCGTCATGAAGCGGTTGGCGGTTCTCGGTGTGGTGATGGCGTGCGGCCTGGCTCTGGCCGGCCCGGCATTTGCCCAGCCCGGTGGTGGTCGTGGTCAGGGGGGCCCCGGCGGCTTCGGCGGCATGGGGATGGGCATGGGAGGCATGGGCGGAGGCGGTCTCGCGACTCTGCTGAACTTCGAAACGGTCCAGAAGGAGATCGGTCTCGAAGAAGATCAGCTGACTCAGGTGACCGAAGCCCGCGAAGCGATCAACGAGAAGCGGCCCGAGTTCGACTTCCGCTCGATGCAGGACCTCTCGGAGGACGAGCGAGCCGAGAAGATGGAGGAGTTCCGCGAGTCGATGCAGAAACTCGCCGACGAGATGAACGAGAAGATCGAGGAGATCCTCCTCCCGAATCAGCTCGAGCGGCTGCAGCAGATCGAAGTCCAGTTCATGGGAAGCCGCGCCGTGACCAACGAGCGCGTCAAGAAGGAGCTCGAGATCAGCGAGTCGCAGCAGGAGAAGATCGACGAGATCTTCGAAGAGCAGGCGACCAAGATGCGCGAGATGTTCGGCCAGGGTGGACGTGGCGGCCGAGGCCAGGGTGGTCCCGGTGGCCAGGGTGGCGGTCGCGGCCAGGGTGGCCCCGGCGGCAACTTCGAAGAGATGCGCACCAAGATGGAAGAGCTGAACAAGGCGACCGACGAGCAGATCATGGATGTCCTGAGCAGCTCGCAGCGCGACAAGCTCGAGGATCTCAAGGGTGATGAGTTCGACGTCGCGTCGCTCCGCCGCGGTCCGGGTGGTCGTGGCCAGGGTGGTCCGGGCGGTCGCGGTCAGGGAGGCCCCGGCGGCGGACGCGGTCAGCGTCCCCAGGGGGATGACGGCGGCAACGATCGCGCCTGATCGATCGCGATGGCAGGTCGTCTTTCGGGGACCCCTGCGATCGAACGTCAATGCAATGGCCAGCGGGCGGCGAGTCCTAC